>NZ_JBWPWJ010000006.1:0-180530 GCF_056590575.1 Porphyromonas sp. C0041D3 | reverse complement strand
TCTCCTGAATCCCTCTCCTCAACAAAGGTAATCTCTATTTTCCTCCCCCTCCCAGCACATCAAAATGCGAATTAGCCATGATTTCTCTCTGAGAAAAGAGGGTGGGGATTGTACTATGTCGGTGATTTTGTGTATCTTTGCCTACTTTTCAGAGTGAAAAGGCTATACGAGGTCGGGTAACGCCTACTCCATCTATCCCCTGTGGGACAGCTGTTGACGGGCATATCCGGTGCTCTATTGTTAAATATTGTCCGCTTGTGATCCCCACTAACTCAGGACACGAGTGGATCAATTTAATGAGTTACTTATGACAGATCCAATTGCAGACTATCTGACAAGATTGCGCAACGCAATCTCTGCACGCCACCGCGTGGTGGAAATCCCTGCCAGCAACATGAAGAAGGAGATGACCAAGATCCTCTTTGAGAAGGGTTATATCCTTAATTACATGTTTGACGACGAGGATCCAAAGCATCAGGGCACGATCAAGATCGCCCTTAAGTACGATATGGCGACCAAGGCTCCGGCCATCAAGTCGCTGCGTCGCGTCTCTCGCCCGGGTCTCCGCCGCTATGTCGGTGCGAACGACCTTCCCCGAGTCCTCAATGGTCTCGGCATCGCCATACTATCCACCTCCAAGGGGGTGATGACCAATAAGGATGCAGCTGATCTCCACATCGGAGGTGAGGTGATCTGCTACGTCTACTAATACCTAACTCTAAGAAGAAGATATACATCATGTCAAGAATCGGAAAGCTTCCCATAGCCATCCCGGCCGGAGTAGAGGTATCTATCAAGGACAACGTCGTCACCGTAAAGGGACCCAAGGGTACCCTGTCCCAGGACTATGACTCCCGTCTCACCGTAGAGGTGAAGGATGGTGAGGTGCATGTCACCCGCGCTACGGACAGCATCGAGGAGCGTGCTCAGCACGGACTCGTACGCTCGCTGATCCACAATATGGTCGTCGGTGTATCCGAGGGCTACACCAGGACTATGGAGCTCATCGGAGTCGGCTTCCGTGCTGAGGCACAGGGGCAGCTCCTCACGCTCTCTCTCGGCTACTCTCACCCCATCTATCTGATGCTCGCTCCTGAGATCCAGGTGGAGGCTAAGATGGAGCGCAATAAGGCTCCTCTGGTCATCCTCTCCAGCTGTGACAAGCAGCTGCTCGGTCAGGTGTGCGCCAAGATCCGCTCCTTCCGCAAGCCGGAGCCTTACAAGGGTAAGGGTATCAAGTTTGTCGGTGAGACCATCCGTCGCAAGTCGGGTAAGGCAGCCGCTGCTTCTAAGTAATGCATGCGCCTAAGTCAAAACATCAAGTGAAGAGAGAGAAGTATGATTACTAAAAGAGAAAGAAGACTCAAGATCAAGAAGCGCGTCCGCAAGCACATCTCCGGCACGACCGAGAGACCGCGCCTGTCGGTATTCCGCAGTAATCGCCAGATATATGCTCAGGTGATCGACGATACTACCGGTAAGACTCTTGCTGCCAGCAGCTCCCTCAAGATCGCCGAGAAGGCGCCCAAGGGAGAGATCGCTAAGCAAGTCGGTAGCGACGTCGCCAAGAAGGCTATGGATGCCGGTGTCAAGACTGTCGTCTTCGACCGTAATGGTTACCTCTACCATGGTCGTGTCAAGGAGCTGGCTGATGCCGCTCGCGAGGCAGGGCTTGTCTTTTGAGATATCGATCACACGAACTATTGCATAAAGATATGAAGAGAGTAACCTCTACTAATAATATAGAGCTCGAGAATCGTCTCGTAGCCATCAATAGGGTCTCCAAGGTCACCAAGGGTGGACGGACGTTCTCCCTCGCTGCCATCGTCGTGGTAGGTGATGGTAAGGGTGTCATCGGCTACGGCCTCGGCCGCTCCAACGACACCTCCACCGCTATCACCAAGGGTACCGATGCTGCTAAGAAAAACCTCATCCAGGTGCCGGTCTTCAAGGGGACCATCCCTCACGAGGTGAGTGCCCGCTTTGCCGGTGCTGAGGTGCTCCTCCGCCCTGCATCTGAGGGTACCGGAGTGGTTGCCGGTGGTGCTATGCGTGCCGTACTCGACATGGTCGGAGTGACCGACGTCCTCTGCAAGAGCAACGGCTCATCCAATGCCCACAACGTCGTCAAGGCCACCATCCTCGCCCTCTCCAAGCTGAGCAGCCCCCTGGACATCGCCCGTACCCGTGGTATCTCCGTCGAGAAGGTATTCAAGGGCTGATCTGAGAGCGAGAAGTCTCTCGAGTACGATTATTACTAAGGAATAATAAGACGATGAAAATCAAGCAAACACGTAGTCGCATCCGCACTACCAAGGCGCAGAAGGACGCTCTTAATGCTCTGGACCTCCGTAAGCTCAATCGCATCATCGACGTCGAGGATACGCCCGTTAATAGGGGCAATCTTCGCATCGTCCGTCACCTCATCGAGGTGGTGGAGGAGTGATCCGGTAGCTCTACGCGGAGAGGACCCCTTTACTCTCTCCCTGACACGTGCTCCCTATAGCGGGACACCGGGGACATAAGGAGTAGGGCGGAGCTCTCCACGATAGCGACACGTCTTTTAATCGATATATAAGTATTACAACATAAGTCATGGATTTATCATCCCTAAAACCGGCTGCCGGAGCCACTAAGGCTCGCAAGCGCGTAGGCCGTGGTACCGGATCCGGTCTTGGAAATACCTCTACCCGTGGTACGAAGGGTGCCAAGAGCCGCTCAGGCTACTCTAAGAAGTTTGGCTTCGAGGGTGGTCAGAATCCTCTGCAGCGCCGTCTGCCGAAGGTCGGCTTCAACTCTCCCAACCGTCGCGAGTATACCATCATCAGTCTGAGTGACCTCGCCCAGCTCGCTGAGCAGAAGGGTCTCACAGAGATCACCCCGGAGGAGCTCAAGGCTGCCGGTCTCATCAAGAAGTCCGCCACCGCCCCCGTCAAGATCCTTGCCAATGGTGAGCTGAGCCAGAAGCTTACCATCCGCGCACATGCATTCTCAGCTACTGCCAAGGAGGCCATCGAGAAGGCCGGCGGTGTGGCTGAGGTGCTGTCCTGATCTTTTGCTCCTCACATTTCACCCTAAGACACTTATCCCATGAAGTTTGTAGAGACGATAAGAAACATCTGGAAGATTGATGACCTGCGCCAGCGTATCCTGACGACCCTGTGGCTCATCGTCCTCTATCGTCTTGGCACTACCATCGTCCTCCCCGGTATTGATCCGTCGACGCTTACGGCGCTGCACGATCAGACACGCGGCGGACTGATGGCACTGTTGGACATGTTCTCAGGTGGTGCGTTTAGCAATGCATCTGTCTTCGGACTCGGTATCATGCCGTACATCTCTGCCTCTATCGTCGTCCAGCTTATGGCGATGGTAGTGCCCAGCATCCAGAAGATGCAGCGCGAGGGTGAGAGTGGTCGGCGTAAGCTGGGACAGTGGACGAGATACCTTACCATCATCATCCTGCTGATCCAGGGCCCGGTCTACCTGATCAACCTGCGTAATCAGCTCGCCACCGTCGGTGTAGCTATGCCTTCGACCTTCTGGTTTTACTTCCGGAGTACGGTCTACATGGCTGCCGGCTCGATGATGACCCTCTGGCTCGGTGAGCGCATCACGGAGCGTGGTGTAGGTAATGGTGTCTCCTTTATCATCCTCGTGGGTATCCTCGCACGATTCCCCTCTGCCATCGTGAGCGAGTTTGTACTTCGCTTCAATGTCACCGGAGGTCTCTTCGTCTTTATCCTCGAGCTCCTACTCCTCCTGATCGTGATCATCGGTGCTATCCTGCTGGTGCAGGGGACCCGCCGTATCCCGGTGCAGTATGCCAAGAGGACCGTCGGCAACCGTATGTATGGTGGCGCTCGTCAGTATATCCCGCTGAAGATCAATGCCGCCAACGTGATGCCGATCATCTTCGCTCAGGCGATCATGTTTATCCCGCTTACCTTCATCGGCTACGGGAATAATATCTCGCCCTTCTGGCAGCAGTTTATGCAGGGCTCCGGCTTCTGGTACAATTTCATCTTTGCTCTCCTGATCATCGTCTTCACCTACTTCTATACCGCAGTGACGATCAACCCCGGTCAGATCTCTGACGACCTCAAGCGGTCCAATGGGTTTATCCCCGGTATAAAGCCCGGTAAGGCGACCAAGGAGTACATCGATGACGTGATGAGCAAGATCACCCTCCCGGGTGCCATCTTCCTCGCCATCGTGGCCATCCTCCCCGCCTTTGCTCGCCTGATGGGTATCGACGCACAGTTCTCGCAGTTCTTCGGCGGTACCTCTCTGATCATTATGGTCGGTGTGGTCCTCGACACACTGCAGCAGGTGGAGGGTATGCTCCTACAGCACCACTATGACGGACTCCTTGAGGGCACTCATATCAAGGGCCGTAACGGCAATATGTACCACTGATCTCAAGAGAGATAGAATCCACTAACGACTGACACTGATGATTCGACGCAATCACATTATCCTCAAGACACGCGAGGAGATCGATAAGCTCTATCTCGCCAATCAGCTCAATAGCCGCACCCTCGCGGAGGTGGCTAAGCACATCCGACCGGGCGTCAGCACGGCGGACTTGGATAAGGTGGCGCACGACTTTATCATCAGTCACGGTGGCTACCCGGCTTGTCTCGGATATGAGGGCTTCCCGGGAAGCATCTGTGCCTCGGTCAATGAGATCGTCGTACACGGCATCCCGAGTCCCGACGTTATCCTCAAGGAGGGCGACATCATCACGGTGGACCTCTGCACGGAGCTTGGCGGCTTCATCGGTGATAGCGCCTTCACCTTCCCCGTCGGAGAGATTGACCCCAAGGTGGCTGATCTGCTCAATACGACCAAGGAGGCACTCTACCTCGGCATCGACCAGGTAGAGGTGGGCAAGCACATCGGAGACATCGGCGAGGCGGTGCAGAAGCACTGCGAGGCGAAGTTTTACGGTGTGGTCCGGGAGTTTGTCGGCCACGGCATCGGTCGCGGCATGCATGAGGATCCCAATGTACCCAATTATGGTCACCGTGGGACCGGTCCCATGATCGAGGAGGGACTCTGCATCTGCATCGAGCCCATGATCACCCTCGGTAGTAAGAACGTATTTATCAGTAACGACGGCTGGACAGTCCGCACTAAGGACCGTAAGCCGGCCGCTCACTTCGAGCACTGCATGGCGGTGGTCGACGGACGAGCCAAGCTGATGAGCACCTTCGACTACATCTACGAGGTGATCGGCAGGGAGACCTTCTGAGCCAAGGACTTGCAGGAGTCGAGAGGATTTCTTATCATTGAGAGATACATTTTATAATACATCAAGGAGAAAGCATAATGGCAAAAGAACCAGCAATAGAGCAAGATGGTGTCATCGTAGAGGCTCTGTCCAACGCTATGTTTAAGGTAGAGCTGGACAATGGACACGAGCTCACCGCACACATTTCCGGCAAGATGCGCCTGCACTACATCCGCATCCTCCCCGGCGATCGTGTGAAGGTGGAGATGTCCCCCTATGATCTCACCAAGGGTCGTATCGTCTACCGGTACAAGTAAGTCTCTTATTGTGAGTAGGCGATTTTGACCTATATGTAGCTCCGGAGGCTTGGAGTGGACCTCGAGAGGGTCAGTCCGGGCATCGAACTATTACCAACACTAATCATTGGCGGGGACAAGGGTTGCCGCCTGAGACTATAGCAGAGAAAGAGATGAAAGTCAAAGTTTCTATCAAGAAGCGTGACGACGACTGCAAGTTTGTACGTCGCAAGGGACGCCTCTACGTTATCAACAAGAAGAACCCTAAGTTTAAGATGCGTCAGAAGTAATCCCTCGGAGACGCACTCGAGAGAGTGTGGTCCCCGTGGATTATAAGGACGAGTATCTTGAGCAGATGGTATCTTAGTCTACTAAGACACATCCATTCATTTACGTTTTTATAATATATGGCTATAAGAATAGTAGGTGTAGACTTACCGCAAGACAAGCAGGGACAGATCGCACTGACCTACATCTATGGCATTGGTCGTAGCGCAGCTCGCACCATCCTCGACAAGACGGAGGTGCCGCGTGAGACCAAGGTCCAGGACTGGACAGACGATCAGGCTGCCGCTATCCGTGAGTACATCACTGCTAATTACAAGGTCGAGGGAGACCTCCGCAGTATGCAGCAGATGGACATCAAGCGCCTCATGGATATCGGGTCATACCGCGGTATCAGACACCGTAATGGTCTTCCCGTACGTGGACAGAAGACCAAGAACAATGCTCGTACCCGCAAGGGACGCAGGAAGACGGTCGCTAATAAGAAGAAGGCGACCAAGTAACACGGTCATCTATAGTTTATGGCAAAGAATCAAACAGCCAAGAAGAGAAAGGTCCAGGTCGATGCCATCGGTCAGGCTCACATCCACTCTTCTTTCAACAACATCATTATCACCCTCACCAATAATCAGGGTCAGGCTATCAGCCAGTCCTCTGCCGGTAAGATGGGCTTCAGGAGCTCTAAGAAGAACACCCCCTACGCCGCTCAGATGGCTGCCGAGGATGCTTCCAAGAAGGCTCACGATGCCGGTCTCCGCAAGGTGACGGTCTACGTTCAGGGTCCCGGTAACGGTCGCGAGAGTGCCATCCGCACGATCAATAACGCCGGTATCGAGGTGATGGAGATCATCGACGTGACGCCTATGCCTCACAATGGCTGCCGTCCTCCCAAGCGTCGTAAACCCTGATGATGAGATCTGAGAGCGATCAATGACCACGTGTCATTGTCTCAGGTGTCCCTCATAGATAAGTGACGGCATAGTGTAGATAAGAGAAATGCCCCTGTAGGAGTCGCGCACTTTACCCTCCGGTAAGCTGGTGCCTCTGCCACTCTGGCGGAGTGATAGATACAGGGACGACGCGCAGCACTGTGCCGGTCCCTTGGAGGATCCCACCGATCGATCTCATATAATCCACACACAATAGTTATAGATAAGTCATGGCAAGATATACAGGTCCTAAAGCTAAGGTCAATCGCAAGTTTGGCGAGCCTGTCTTTGGCAATGTCAAGAGCAAGAAGACAACACCTCCCGGAGAGCACGGAAACTCCCGTCGCCGTAGGGCATCCGAGTATGGTAATCAGCTGCGCGAGAAACAGAAGGCAAAGTACACCTATGGAGTGCTGGAGCGTCAGTTCCGCAACTACTACAAGAAGGCGTCCAGTATGCCCGGTGTACGTGGCGAGATCCTCCTCCAGTTGCTGGAGCAGCGTCTCGACAATGTAGTATTCCGTCTTGGTCTCGCTAAGTCTCGTGCTGCAGCTCGTCAGCTCGTCAACCACCGTCACATCGTCGTAGACGGCAAGGTGGTCGACATCCCCTCCTACTCCGTACAGCCCGGCCAGGTCGTTGGCATACGTGAGAGAGACAAGAATCTTGAGATCATCCGTGAGGCGGTACAGAGTCTGGGTCACAACCAGTACTCCTGGCTCGCTTGGGATGGTGCGGCACAGGCAGGTACCTTCCTCCACGTGCCCGAGCGCGCTGATATTCCTGAGAATATCGTAGAGCAGTCTATCATCGAGCTGTACTCTAAGTAATAATTGATCCTTTCCGACTTTCGAGTCATTTAATAGCAGTGATATGGCTTTACTAGTATTCCAAAAACCAGACAAGCTGGTCTTCACGGAGTCGACACCCACACATGGGAGAGCAGACTTCAAGCCATTGGAGCCCGGATACGGTCTTACCATTGGCAATGCTCTGCGTCGTATTCTCCTCTCCTCGCCCGTGGGCTTTGCCATCAATTCCATCAAGATCTCCGGCGTGGCTCATGAGTTTGCCACCGTGCCCGGAGTTGTTGAGGATGTGACAAATATCATTCTTAATCTCAAGAAGGTCCGCTTCAAGCAGACCATCCAGGGTGAGGACGATGAGCAGGTGACGATCAAGGTCAGTGGAAAGGATAAGAAGCAATTGACAGCAGGCGACATCGCCCCGCTATCCAATTTCGAGGTGATCAATAAGTCGCAGGTCATCTGCCACCTCGACAAGTCAGCCTCCTTTGACCTCACGCTCTTCATCGACAAGGGTCGTGGATGGGTCTCCTCTGACGATATTGCCGAGTCCTTTGATGACCCGGAGCGTATCGCCATTGATGCGATCTACACCCCGATCCTCAATGTCAAGATGAGCGTCGAGAATACCCGTGTGGGTCAGAAGACTGACTACGACCGCCTGATCCTTGACATCGACACCGATGGCTCGGTGACGCCCAAGCAGGCGCTCGTGGATGCGGCTGATGTCCTGATCTCTCATCTCCGACTTTTCCACGATGAGACGATCGAGTACGATCTGGAGACCGAGGAGGGTAGCGATACCTTCGACGAGGCCACCATGCGTCTCCGTCAGCTCCTGAAGACAAAGCTCTCTGAGGATATGCTGTCCGTCAGAGCGCTCAATTGTCTTCGTGCTGCCGGCATCGATACGCTGGGGGACCTGGTCGCCTTCTCGGAGAGCGAGCTGCTTAAGATCCGAAACTTCGGCAAGAAGTCTCTCAATGAGGTCTACGCACTCCTCGATGAGCTCAAGCTCACCTTCGATATGGATGTCGCCAAATACAAACTTGATAAAGACTAAGTAGCATAATGAGACATAATAAGAAATTCAATCATCTCTCCCGCACCAGCAGTCACCGCAAGGCTTTGCTCTCCAATATGGCTGCCTCGCTGATCATGGAGAAGAGGATTGTCACCACCCTCGCTAAGGCCAAGGCACTCCGTATGCACGTAGAGCCGATGATCACCCGCGGTAAGGAGGACAATCTCAATAATCGCCGTATGGCATTCCGTGACCTCCAGAATAAGGAGGCTGTCACTGAGCTCTTCACGGTGATCGCACCCAAGGTGGCTGACCGTCCCGGTGGCTACACCCGCATCATCAAGCTGGGTCGTCGTCGTGGTGATGACACCATGACCTGCTTCATCGAGCTGGTGGACTTCAATGAGGTCTACACTCAGAAGGGCAAGACCAAGGCTACGGAGGAGAAGACCGCTAAGAAGACCCGTCGCTCTCGTCGCAAGAAGAGCGAGGAGACCGCTGAGGCTGCTCCCGTAGAGGAAGCCAAGGTCGAGACCCCCGCCGAGGAGGAGACCAAGTAAGGTCACTTCTATATATAAAGTCAATGGAGACGTACCCCGCTCGTGGAGTACGTCTCCTTTTTTTGTACCCCATTACGCGGAAAATGGGTAACTTGCCGACGTATGTAATGACAAGACCATATCCAACTATTTCTAAAAAAATACCATGACCTACGATATCGCAGTCATCGGCGGTGGTCCCGCCGGATACAATGCAGCAGAGTATGCTGCCGGGAAGGGGAAGAAGGTGGTCCTCTTCGAGAAAGGCAACCACCTCGGCGGCGTCTGCCTCAATGAGGGCTGCATCCCCACCAAGGCTATGCTCCACTCCGCCCACCTCCTCGAGAAGATCAGCAATGCTGATAAGTACGGCATCACCGTTGATGGCGACGTCACCGCCGACTACGGCAAGATCATGACCCGCAAGAAGAAGATCGTCCGCAAGCTGGTCGCCGGCGTCAAGCAGAAGCTCCTCAAGTCCGGCGTCGAGATCATCGATGGTCTCGCAGCCCTCGACGGAGAGACCGATGACGGCAAGATCCGCATCCGCTGCAACGACACCGAGTACGCCGCCACCGATGTCCTCATCGCCACCGGGAGTGAGGTGAGCATCCCGCCCATCGATGGCATCGGAGAGACCGAGTACTGGACCTCCACCGAGGCCCTCAGCGCTCCTGAGCTCCCTGGGTCGATCCTCATCATCGGCGGAGGAGTGATCGGGATGGAGTTTGCAGGCTTCTACTCCGCTATGGGCGTCGATGTGACGGTCGTGGAGATGATCCCCAAGATCCTCGGCCCGATGGACTCTGAGGTCTCCTCGCTCCTCCAGCAGGAGTATGAGAAGGCGGGGGTAAAGTTTTACCTCCAGGCTAAGGTGGTCTCCCTCCATACTGGAGCCGTTACCATAGAGACCTACGAGGGTCAGCGAGAGGTCCTCGAGGCAGAGCGCATCCTCCTCTCCACCGGTCGCCGACCCATCACCGAGGGGCTGGGGCTGGAGACGCTCGACATCGAGATGAACCGCCGTGCCATCAAGGTCGACAGCCACATGCGCACCTCTCACAAGCACGTCTACGCTGCAGGTGACTGCGTCGGTGGCATCATGCTCGCCCATGTCGGTTACTACGAGGGCGAGGTGGCCATCCGCAATATCGTCGATGGTGCTGATGAGGAGGCTCGCTACGACTCCATCCCCTCAGTCATCTACACCAGCCCTGAGTTTGCGAGCGTGGGAGCCAGCGAGGATGAGCTGCAGAAGGCTGGCACCGACTACAAGGCTCTCAAGATCCCGATGACCTTTGCCGGACGCTTCATTGTAGAGAATGAGCGCGCCACCGGACTCTTCAAGATCCTCTACCATGCCGAGACGAAGAAGGTCCTCGGGGTGCAGATCTATGGTGACCCCGCATCTGAGATCATCGCCATCGGCGGTCTGGCGATCACTGAGGGCATGACGCTCGATGAGCTCCGCCATCAGATCTTCCCCCACCCGACGGTTGCCGAGATCTTCCACGAGGCTGCCTATATGGCCGAGGACTGATTCCCCCTATATTCTTACAGTTGCTAAGGCAGAGAGATCGTCGCAAGACAATCTCTCTGCCTTAAGTTTTGGTGTCAAAGGTCAGCGCTTTATAGATCGAAAAGTGGTCTCCGACATATACTCACGACCATAAGAGTCTATCGTGCGGACCTTGATGATATGCTCACCGGGAGTGGTCTTGCGAGGAAGCCCTGCACTCCAGATATGTGAGCAGATAATAGGATTATTGGGTCGCCGACCGTCCTTAAGTGTATCTCGCTCCTCATCGTACTCCATCACCATTTGAGCGTAAGATGGGTCAGGCAGCAGCACCTTGGTCATAGGTCTCCATTCACCTCCATCAATCGAGTACTCCACGATGTCACCCACACGTCCCATGAAAATATTTGCCGTCAGTATGCCTCTCCCGTCGTCCGCGTCTACGACCCTCGTATTGTATAGTCTCATCCCCATACTAGGATCAGCACCCTGCACCTCATATCTAAGCTTGTAGTCTGTCCCATTGACATCAATATAAGCGAAGCCCCTTGGGGTCCCGTCCCGCATAGTGCCGTCAGGACACTTAGGATCTGCATGGAAGTCACCTGACCACCAATCGCCACAGACGGTGCCGACATTATACTCATGGAGAGGCTTGACACCATACCAGCCCTCTTCGGGACCAAAGAAGTGGTGCATCTGATAGTGGGTGTGAGCAGAGAGAAGGAGGACGTTCTCGAAGGGTCTCAATAGCTCAAAGAGCTGACTCCGGTCCCGAGTGTTGAATGAGTCTCCCGACTCATTAAAAAGTGGGATATGCTGGGCGATGATCACAAGACGATCGTGAGGTACATGTTTGAGATCGTTCTTGATGAAGGTTAGCTGGTCCTCTCTGTATCCACCCCAATATTGTGACTCCCCTTTTGGGTCCGGGAAGAGGATATCGTCTAGGACTAAGAGATGCACCTTGCCATAGTTTACGGCATAGTTCTCAGGTCCTAGTACCGCACGGAAGGTCTCCGAGGCTAGACTGTCGTCCGCAACGTCCTGATTGTGGTCATGATTTCCCATCACGTGATACCAAGGAAGACCAATCCTGTCTATGGCGCCCTTATAGTCTGGGAGGAGGTCGAGGACATTATTGACCAGATCTCCTAGGGTGATCCCAAAGGCTGCCGACCTGGTGCCCTCAAGCTCATCGATCACACTCCTCTGCAAATACTCGACTTCCTTCTCATTGGAGACCTGTGTGTCCCCGAAGAGGAGTATACTGAAGCTATTCTCCTCAGTGGGATCAGCGATGAGACCGAAGTCTACTGACCGAGGCAGTGGACCGGTCGGCTTAATCCCCGTATACTTCAGCTTCTTCGATGAGCCCTTCTCGCTGTGGACGTAGTAGGACTTAGACTGTCCCTCTCCGTCTGCGAGAAAGCGATACCCCTTCGGCTTGATCACGAAGACGACACCTGATGGACCCATTGGCAGGTTATAGGCGCCATCTGAGGAGGTGAGTACCACCTCTCTGCCGTTGGATACCGGGATGCCGGATAGGCCCCTTTCGCTGCTGTCCCTGAGGGCATTGATATTCCTATCCTCATAGACGAAACCGCTTACGTTCTGACCCCGCATTGTGATGGAAGCGAGTGATAGGAGTGTTACTGTTACCGCTAGGATTGATCTTTGGTGTGACATTGTTTAGAGTTTGAAATGATTAGACCATATTTACGTATTGCAAAGGTGCCAATACACTTTGACGATCTGCCTACAAATCTGTGACGATACGGATACTCCTATACTAATTTTGTATTTGCCTCTCTCTGTGACAATTCTTATGTGTTTTGTGATTAGTTCGTAAACAAATCGTCATACGCATCGTCTATTTTTGTCATGGATAAAGTCCGTAAAGAAAATGACAAGTAAGATGACTCTACAAGCAAATCTCAGGCTCAGGGAGCTTTTGCTCCTATTGATTTCAGTACTCTTGCTCAGCGTGTGTCTCCACACATTGAGGGCACAGACTACCCTTGCTACTATCAGTGGGATGGTGTATGATGAGGAGGATCTGGCACTCCCGGGTGCTATCGTCAGGCTTCGGAATGAGTCTACCGGATTTCGGCAGACCACGGCGACCGGAGCAGACGGGAGATATCTTTTCAGGGAGGTCCCCCTTGGGGGTCCCTACGTAGTCTCCGTATCCTATGTGGGGTATAAAGACCTGTTCAAGAATGGGTATACCCTCAATCAAGGGAATGCATTGAGTGTGGACTTCCACTTTGGCAGTCACTCTGTCAACCTGGATGGGATCACCGTGGTTGCCAATTCGCTCAAGAACGAACTTCCCAATGTAGGGGCTGCCACATCCATCTCCACTGGAGACATCGCTCTGCTGCCGGTCGAGGGGCGAAATTTTACCGGACTGATGGAGCTCTCGCCCCTGACGAGCGGAAGCAGCCTCGCAGGGCAGCTCCAGAGCTCTACCAATTACACAGTCGATGGTATGACTTCCAAGAGCACCTATTCCTCAGGTACAACCAATAGGGGACCTTACTCCATCTCTATGGAGGCGATCCGTGAATTTGAGATCGTCACTAATCGCTATGACGTTACCTTTGGGCGATCAGGAGGAGGTACCGTCAGTACCGTGACAAAGTCTGGGACTAATGATCTGCGAGCAAGCGCATTCACTTTCATACGTCACAATGTGCTAGCAAGTCCCTTCGATGCCTCGGGCAATGATCGGACGAGTGAGTATTCTATCTATCAGTATGGTGGGTCAGTAGGAGGTCCGATCATCCGTGACCGGCTGCACTTCTTCTTCGCCTGGGATCATCAACGGGATGCCAGACCCCTTAGGATTGCAGATATTCACAGTGTTGACGAGGAGCGCCGGTATAGTGTCTCGCAGGAGACGCTAGATGCATTTCTCGATATTGCCCGGACCAAGTATGGGGTCGGCGAGGGAGCTCAGTTTGGCTCCTTCGACAAGATTCGTCACTCTGATGCCCTATTCGCACGACTTGACTTTCAGATCAATGAGGACAATCTCCTCACGGTAAGAGATAATTTCGTCCGTGACTTCAATCGTCGAGGAGTTGGTGATCGAGGATACAATATCAACCTCCTAGAGGTCTACGGGAGCCACTTATCGATGGACAATAACCTTATGGTCCAGCTCCGGAGCAAAGTCGGGGCCTCGATGACCAACGACCTGAAGCTTCAGTACCTCCACGTCCTGGACCATGGCACTCCGGGGGAGGAGCTCCCGAGAGAGAATATACCTAGAGCTATAGTTGAGAATGTCGTCTCCAGCGTAGATGGCAAGGAGGTCCGCAAGGGGTTCCAGATCGGAGGACAGCGGTACTTACCAGAGAAGTTCAGCGATGATGTTCTTCAGTTGGTCGACAATTTCTATATTGATCGTGGACCTATGCAGTACCTTGCAGGAGTCGACCTAATGTACACCCATATGTCCTCCCTCATTACGAGTGAGCAAAACGGTGTTTTCTACTTTTCTGGTCTGGACGACTTTAGAGACATAAAGCCCTACCGTTTTGCTCGAGAGGTCCCCCTGGTGGACGATCCTACAGTGCGACAGGGAATACTTTTTGCTGCTATCTACGGTCAAGTGACAGCACAGATAGGAGGGGGACTCACCCTGATGGGAGGCCTGAGAGGTGAAGGCACTTTTTACTTCAATAAGCCTGCCCACAACCCTCTCATCAAGCAGGAGCTTGGGCTCGATACTGACAGAGGCGTCCGCAGTCTCCTCCTGCAGCCTCGTATGCAGCTCACATGGGATATCGGAGAGAGAGGCACCGACTTCTTGCGTTTCGGGACGGGGCTCTTCGGCTCAGCCATCAATAACTACTCTATGATTAATAATCTTCTCAATGATGGAACCAAAGTTGGTGCTGTAGATATCAGGCAGGATCTGCCGGTGCCCGACTTCAAGGGTTATCGTCAGGATCCCTCCACAGCTCCTGGTCGGGAACTACCGATGGTCTCTACGATTAATATGAATAGCCCCCATGTGCGTGTCCCCTATGTCATCAAAGCCAATCTCTCCTACTCCCACTTCTTCTCCAATGCGCTCAAGGTCACAGCGACCCTTTACGGCTCTTGGACGAGGAATAACTACTTCTACGTTGATCGCAACATGGTGGAGAAGCCCTTCTTTACCCTCTCTCAGGAGGCCGGTAGAGGAGTTTTTGTTCCTGCTGAGACGATCAAAGGTGGACGACCTGACTGGAGAGAGGGACGACTCAGCCCCAGGGTTGGTCGTGTCCTCGAACTCATCAGTGAGGGACGGGTCAATCAGTATGCACTAGTCCTTGATGCTGTCTGGCACTACTACAGAGATGGTGTACTCAATGTCAGCTACACCCTCGGCGATACACGGGACAACACCTCATACAACGGAAATGTCGCCAACTCTGCCACCCTGTATTACCAGGTAGTGGATGATCCTCGCGATCTCTCGCGGATGAATTACTCCAATAATCACTTCCGCCATAAGGTCGTCGCCTATGGAGCCTTACCTTCTATCTGGGGAGTGTCTGTAGGTATGCGCTTTAGCGGGATCGCCGGGCAGAGATACTCTATGACGGTCAATGGTAATGTCAATGGAGACTTTGTCGACAGCAACGACCTCGCCTATGTCTTTGATCCCGACGCCCCAAGCACCCCCAATGAGATCGCAGATGGCCTCACTGAGATCCTCAATAATCCCGAAGTAGATCCAGGGTTCAAGAAGTATCTCAAGAGTAGCTTCGGTAAGGTCGCCGAGCGCAATGGAGGGGAGCAGGGATTCTATGGAACGCTTGACCTCCGCCTCACCAAGGACTTCAAGGTCTACAGAGACCACCACATAGAGCTGTCGCTTGATCTATTCAATGTAACTAACCTTCTCAATAAAGCCTGGGGAGTGGATAAGAGACTGGGGAGCACTGTCGCCCTCTATAATATCAAGGGTTTTGACCCTGTCACTAAGGCTTATCAGTATCAGGTTAGACCCAATGCTGGTATGCCCTTTTACTCCGGTAATCCATGGCAGATCCAGCTCGGAATACGATACCGCTTTAGGTAACTCGTACCTAGGACTATCTTCCTTCGGGGCACTTCGGCGCAGACCCGGGGTGTCCTTTTTTTGTATGATGGGCATGTCATACATCTGTGGTGAAAGTCCACTCGGGGTGTAGTTGCCAACGAACTCCATAGCGACTTGCAATTCTCAAGGGGTGACCCTTGTGAGAGAAGAAGCAATAGCGAACTCGTGGCCTGACGAACAGAAACCTAATACAAAAGTGTATCAAGCGGACAAGCTGTCCAAAGACAGTTAAGATCCAAAAGGCAACCGTAACCTTGACGCGTCAATTAGGCAGATAAACGATGAAAGATGTAAGGCTTATCCCGTGAGGTCTCGGCAGTCCATTGAGGATAGTAACAACGAATGTCGAGGAGTCAGCAGAGGTCGAAGTAGCAGTTCTCGAGCAGGATAAGACGAAGGACAGACGTTAATCAAGAATGTATGTTCCGATGTTATTGCTGACGGGTGGCAACGGTCAAAATGTCAATGCTAGCGACCACAAAGAGCTAAGCACGCATGCATCGGAAGCGGCAATTAAGAGAGACGGAAGATAAAACTAATCGAATATGATTAGACACTCTTTGAAAAAGAATTAAACCGCCGAATGCCAGACGGCACGTACGGTGGTGTGAGAAGGAAGGAAACGAAAGTAGGTCAGAAAACTTTTGCTTCCCAAATGACTCGTTCCTTATGCCCTCTCTACAGTCGATCCCATTGCCATCAGTCCCTTTTTACCTTAGTATACCTCTCGCTAATGCCGGTATTAGACTCCGCTCTTCCCGCAGGCTGTCTCAGAGCCGATTGCGCTCGGAGGACTTGACGGTCGACCGGTGCTGCTTGTTTTCCTTGGAGCTAAAGCGCCATGTGATCGTCGCACTGATGTACGATAGGTCTTGATCCTCCACCTGTGCGAACCCTATGTCCCCTATCTGCGTGGCGTACCTGCTGATGTGCTTCCGCAGTGGGTCGTGCCACTTGAGCGTCAGGTCAAGTCCCTTACTCGGTAGGGAGCCGTGGATGCTGAGGTCTATGTAGTGCACCGGCTCCACAAGGAATATGCCGGAGTAGCCCTTGCCGGTATATGTATAGTCTAAGCTCATATCCACGTGGTCGAGAATCAGGCTGTTGCCCAGGTGGAGGTATGGCTGTGGTCTGCTCAGTCGCTTCACTTCATCGCCGACCCTTACTGCGGCTGAGCTGCCGAAGAGTCCGAGCGAGATATTCGGGTTGTAGACTCCGTATCTGTGATTGAAGTTGGCTAAGAGGGAGCTGCTCCAGTAGTCCCCCTCAAAGTTGTCCCACGAGTTAATGAATCGATGTCGGTCAGTCGGATCGGTCCTGTAGGTGACGAAGATCGGATCCTTGGTGCGGGTCAGCTTTCCGCTCACGTAGAAACTCCTGACAGACACGACGTACTGCAGTGTGGTCTTGAGCTGTCTCTTGAGGTCGGGGTTGCCTACCTGACTATTGTACTTATTGAGGTAGTAGGTGCTGTTACTGAGCTGTCCGAGGGAGGGTCTCAGAGCAACGGATCGGATGCTGAGATTGTGAGACCATATCCCGGATGAGAAGGAGAGGGCGAAGTAGGGAAGTAAATTTCCATAGCTTGCGACCTCGCCGGTCTCTGACATCTCTGTACGCTGGTACTCGTATCGCAGTCCCCCACTTAGTGAGACCTTGTCGAGGGAGTGGGTATACTCTGCATAGAGGGCATTCACTGTCTCGTCGTATCCGGCCTCCTTGTCTGTCATACGGGGGAGTCCGGTGGTGGTCGCGGAGAGATGGATGAGATTGACCTCGTCCCCCACCAGTAGGTTGCCGTGGTCGCCGAGACTATAGTGGACCTGACCGATACCTGCCAGCAGTCGATACCTGCTGCCATTGGTGGTGGTGACACGGCGAGACCTCTCGCCGGGGGTGCTCTCATCGACAGACTGCTGGCGATCCGCCCGAGTGTCGAGGTAGTCGGCTGAGAGGTCTACCCTGAGCCGCTCCGATAGGGTGTATCTCCCGGTCAGAGTGACCTGGCTCTGAGATCCTCTCTGGGATAGAGAGGAGTGTGAGCTGCTTGTGAGACGCCGCGTGCCGGACTCCGAGATCTCATACGATGCATCACCGAGGTCTTGCATATGGTAGCTGTCCCGACTGCCGTCAAGCGTCACTTCCCATCTCTTACTTGGTCGGTACGAGATGCCGGTCCCCATCGACAGGGTGTTCATATAGGTTTTGCTGAGGAGGAGGGTTCTCATATCCTCTCGCGGAGGTGCCCATTGGGTATAGGTCATGTCCTGACGAGCGGCTCTGCCAAATCTATTGTATTCCAAGTTGCCGAAGAGACTCACCCGGTCATTTTGGTAGGCGAGGTTGCACCACTCTCGGTGGGAGTTGAGGTGGTTGCGCGTGTAGCTTGCGCCGAGTGTGGAGGAGAGCCCTTGGAGACGCTCATTACTCTGTATCTCGACGACCGCGCCCGTTGTGCCGGGATACTTCACCCCGGGATTGGTGATCAGGGAGACGGACTTTACTCGCTTGGGGTCCAGCTGCCTGACTTCCTCCATGCGACGTACTTTTCTCCCATTGATGTAGTACGTCACGCTTCCTGATACGAGAGACCGGAGGCTGCCATTATCGTCCACTATGCCGGGGAGCGTGAGGAGCAGGTCTTTCATAGAGGCTTTAGTCGCGAGGATTGTCCCCTCCACAGACATGCGTAAGCCGCCGGAGGTGGGGCTGAGGCTCTTCCGCTCACCGATCACCAGGAGATCGTCAAGGAGGGACGGATCAGCGGCTAGTGGAATCACAAGTGTCGATGTGGTACTCTCCACGCGTCTGTAGGAGGCTTGGTATCCCAGTGAGGAGATGCGTAGGAGGGCAGGCAGGCTCACCCCGTCCATCGTGAAGCGCCCAATCTCGTCTGCAACCAGCCCGTCTATGACGGTGCTGTCGGAGGGGTTGCAACGGGCGATGGTGGCGAAGGAGATACCCGCTCCTGTCTCATCCACCACCTTGCCGGCTATCGTATGATCTTGGGCGATTGCCGGGAGGGAAAGTATGAGGAGGAGTAGGCTTAGGGCAAGTTGTCTTTTCATGGCGTACATGGTGATGATGACAGACTTATTTTGTGCCCCAAAGATACTTTTTTTAAAAACCTGTCAGGGGCAGTCTCTCCTCGTGAGGGTGAGGAGCTCGGGGTAGGAGGGGAGGCGGGAGAGGAGGCGGGTCTCCTCGCCGTCGTAGCCGACGAGGTAGGCGTAGATCTCACGCCCATTGGTGATCACCAGCACGGGGACCCGGAGGACTGAGTTGTACCGGTAGATCTGCTCCAGCACCGCATCTGAGAGACGGATGGAAGGCGCCTTGTACTCGATGATCATCAGCGGCGACCGGTCGGGGGCGATGACGAGGGTGTCGCAGCGACGGGAGAGCTTCCCGACGCGGAGCGCCACCTCATTGCCCATCAGCTCGGGCGGATAGCCCAGCTTGTCGATCAGGTGGCGCACGATCCCCTGCCTGACTCCCTCCTCGGGGGTCAGCGCCACCTCCTTCCTCCGGAGGGGGTCGTAGACCATTGGTCGTTCGCTCGCTCTACTTTCCGCCATAAAGGGGTATATTTGTCTCAGAAGTCATCACTACCGCCATGCCCTACACTAAAGAGCCACAGAGTGTCCTCGCCGCGATCGACTCCACCAAGGAGCCGTACCGCATCTACCTGCTCACCGGAGAGGAGGAGTACTTCACCGACAAGATAGAGAAAAAAATCGAGGCCGCCTATATGCCGGAGGAGGCGAGGGACTTCAATTACACCCTCCTCTACGGCACCACGGCGACACCCTCACAGCTCCTCACTGCGGCACGGCGCGCCCCGATGATGGCGAAGTACACCCTCACCGTGGTCCGGGAGGCGCAGGCGATGATGCAGGGTGGGGGAGGAGCGCTTATGGAGGTGCTGGGCAACCTCGTCGATCACCCGGTGCACTCGTCCATCGTGGTGCTCTGCTTCAAGGGCGGGAAAAAGCCCGCCCGCACCCTCAGCGTGATCAAGAGCCTGACGAAGAAGGTGGGGCTCTACGTGGAGTCGCCCGAGATCCGGGACTACCAGATCAGTGGCTACATCCGCCCCCTCGCCCTCGAGCATGGGCTGACCCTCACGCCGGAGGCGGTGCAGGTGGTGGCGGAGCATATCGGGACCGACGTCACCCGACTAGATAGCGAGCTCGGGAAGCTGGCCCTCGCCCTTCCCTCAGAGGTGCGGGCTCAGGTCACTCCCGAGCAGGTGCTCACCTACACGGGGCTCAGTAAGGAGTACACCGCCTTTGACCTCAAGCGTGCCCTCGCCCGTAAGGACCGACGGCAGTCACTCATCATCGCCCGCTCACTCTCGGAGGACAGCAAGCGGGTGCCGGTGCAGATGATCATCCCGACGCTCTTCGGCTACTTTGCCGACCTGCTCACCGCCTTCTACGCCCCACGACCCTACACCGAGCAGAGTGTGATGAGCTACCTCGGTATCAGCTCCTCCTTTTTTGTCAAGGACATTATGCTCGGGATCAAGAGCTACAAGCCCCAGCGGGTCGTCGAGATCATCCACGCCCTGCGCCACTCGGATGCGAGGAGTAAGGGGATGTACAGCGACCAGGGTGATCCCGATGAGATACTGATAGACCTCGTGCTGCTGATCCTCAATTGATACAAACCTACCAAGCGAGTCATACAAGATATTTATGGAGAAGAAAAATGTAACCACCACTCCCGCAGGGGCTGCCGCTGAGCATCCTCTTGAGCTCTTTGCCCACTGTCCCAAGTGTGGCAGCCCTCACTTCGGGGTCGTCAATGCCAAGGCCAAGAAGTGCGAGGACTGCGGCTTTGAGTACTACGCCAATGCGCAAGCCGCCTGTGCCTGCTTCATCACCGACCTGATGGAGAATATGCTTGTCGCCGTGCGTGGCAAGGAGCCTGCCATCGGTACCTACGACCTGCCGGGGGGCTTCGTTGACATGGACGAGACCGGTGAGGAGGCGATGGCGCGTGAGCTGCGTGAGGAGACCGGCATCGATGCCTTTGGCGGCCTCCGTGGAGGGATCCACAGACCACCGAAGTACCTCTTCTCTCTCCCCAATCTCTACCTCTACTCCGGGATGACGCTCCACACGCTGGACCTCTTTTACCACCTCAAGGTGGAGTCCCTCGTCCCCTATGTGGATCAGGCCGGAGACGACGTTGCGAGGCTGCTCATCGTCCCGATACGCGAGATCGTGCCGGCTGACTTTGGTCTCCGCTCCATCCGTCGGGCGGTGGAGATGGTCCGGGAGGAGCACTACTTCTGATCCAAACCCGGGCGAGAGGCTAAGACTCCAGCGCGGCAAGCGCGGTGCGGAGGAGTTCCTTTGCCAGCTCCTGCCGGTCGCTGATGTAGTCGTACAACGCATCCTCGGAGAGGATACCGCGGAGGAGGTCGTTGGGCAGCTCGCCCCTCTCGTCCGCCTCGTAGTCCTCCATCCAGTCATCACCCTGGTAGTACTCCTCGAGGATGCGTGAGTCCTCGAGGGCTTCCCTCCACTGCTTACAGGCGGCGGAGAGCTTGGCAGTCGTCTCCACGCAGCGGTCGAGGCGCTCCTCCATAGCCCGGATCCGCTCTACTCTTTCTCTTGTCTTTGCGTCCATATCTATTCCACTTGGTGTGATAGTCATCTGTCGCAAAGTTCCGAATAAAAGTAATAGGAGCAAATGTAATCGGCTGATTGCAGAGGGAAAACATAATGTAGAATAATAAAAGGTGAACGATTTGGAAACGAGCGAGTTTCTTTCCCTTTCATTATTCTGCAATGTCTCAAAGACCACTACCTAACGTCCTAGGTTCTCCTTCGAAGTGCAACACTAGAGGAAAAAGTTTGGCGAGAGTCCCCCGCCCCCATCCCCCCTTTGGGGGTGGAGGGGGACTCTCGCGTCGACCAGACTCACCTCTTCGATCCCCCCCCTAAATGAAAAGAGGAGACCGAAGTCTCCTCAAAATGAGTTACTTTTACATTGTTCTAAACATCTCTATTTATGTATAAGCAACTCACTTCATCGCAAAGGTACGTAATTAAGAATGGACTTAAGGAGAACGTGCCACTCCGTATGATTGCACGTCTGATCGGAGTTAGTCCTTCTACCGTCAGCCGAGAGATAAAGAAAAACTCCTCGAAAACAGGAGTATACATCTCTGCCCTAGCCAATGAGATGGCTGGGGAAAACAGAGCTCGATCAGCTCGAAACAGGTGGACAAAAAGGAGGTATCGCTATAAGGTGCTTACCTTACTAACCAAGTACCAATGGTCTCCAGAGCAGATATCCGGTACTCTTCGGAAGGAAGGGATCAGAATCTCTCACGAAACTATCTACCAATGGATTAGGAATGATAAGACTAGAGGCGGCTCCCTTTACCTTAACTGTCGTCATAAGATCAAACATCGGAGTAGAGCTCTTTACAAGAAATCCTCTGCCGCTCATATCCCTAACAGAGTCTCTATCCATCAGAGACCTACGGAGGTCGATGGGAAGAGATTTGGGGACATTGAGATGGATACCATTGTTGCCAAAGGACAGAAGTCTGCCATCCTTACCCTTGTCGAGAAATCTACCAACATGTGTTTCATCAAGAAAAGTGATGGAGGTTTTAATCCGGTGGCAGCTGCTAAAGCTGCTATCTTGCTGTTGCTCCCCTATAAGGATAAACTCAAGACTATTACTACCGACAACGGATTTGAATTTAGAGATCACGACACAATTACTCGTGTCCTCGGTATTCCGGTCTTCTTTGCCGACCCCTACGCTTCTTGCCAAAAGGGTGCCATCGAGAATACCAACAAAATCATCAGACAATACATCCCTAAAAATTCTGATTTCTCTGACTTCCTCCCTGTTGCACTTCGTCCTTGAGTCTAGGGATAAGATTTCACTATGGGAGTGGCAATCCTCGAAATTGGACTGAAGGTTGTTTCGTTTTATCATCAGAGTATGTAATCAATGAGCATGGAAACATTAGTTATAACAGAGCGAATTCAATGGAGGCATCAAGAGCTTTCGACACAGCATTAGGTGCCAGTGAACACTTTAGTTATAAGACAGGTAAGAAAACACGTGAAGGCTCAAGATTTCCGAACTCAATAAAACACAAACTCATATTAAAGTCCAAAGCATATGAACTCTAACAAAAGAATGCATAAAGACATGTGTCGTATTCCAAGATGTGTTTTTGGGGTAATGGCTATCATTCTGTTTTGCTGTGCGATATTGATGTGCAACAATTTGATTTTTGGCAATTTTACTGATAGAAACAAGGGCATTATGGAACAGAACGCAATTGATTCAATATGGACTGCTCAACATAGAACGACATATTACGGAATTCGACTTTGGCCAAGATCTTCTCATAAATCATGTAGGTCTTGTAATCTCGAAAACACAGTCGCTCTCTGCTTAATAAAAGAAGAAAAAGCGATCATTGTTTCATCAGCATCTGTTTTATTCTATAACAGACTCTACTCGATTAAGTCAAAAGATGATTTTAGTAATATTTTTAACGGTTGGAGAGTTGAGTTTGATGATGATCTTCCAATAATGGCTGGTGCTATTTCTCATTCGGACTCACTTATATATATGCAACCTGTACCAAGAATGTCAAATTATGAGTTATGCTTAGGAGTTTTACACTCAAACCTTTTAGATCTATCATGGCTTTCAGTAGGCTCACCTATTTCGGAGTTGCTCCTTAGACTAGGCTTCGACATTGAAATCGTCCAAAAATTGATCTCGAAGTGTAATAGATTTTATTTTATCCATCCTGCAAGTGTAAACACACATTGGAAGGACAGTACAGAATATTGTCATAACCACCTTAACTCTAACCTATCCTTTTCTATGATAATTTGCACTACAAAAAACAACAAAATACAGTCTGTGGAGTTTTGTAATTTTGGTGATTACAACCTAAGAGATGACGAGAGTGTAAAATCCTTCATTGAAAATTACTGGTTGATTGGCTAATTCCTATTTTGAGGTGCTGGGGGAGAAAGCCACCCACAAAAAACTAACTGAAGTGAATTGATTAACTTGCACCCCCAAATGAAGGGAAGAGCTTTTTCACCCTCCCCCTTACCTCCTTAGATATGACTAAAGAACTAGATTGTACAGCTGGCGACTATCCGATCTTGTCGTCATATGTTAAGACGTAGGAAGCAACGATTGGTAGCACCCTTCTTAAAGCGCCGAGGACAGATATTCTCCATTACAACTGATAGCGGGAGTTCACCCACTTCAAGTCTATAGAGCGGGCACTCAAGATCCCTGTATTCTTTGCTAAGCCTTATTGCTCTGATGACAAACCTCACATTGAAAATATCAATGGATTGATTTGACGATACATCCCTGAAGGATAATCATTGGACGAAATCTCCGACGATGAAATCAGACAAATTCAGAATCAACTAAACAACAGACCGCGCAAAAAGATAGGGCTGACGCATTTGAGCTTTACTGCAAAGAAGTGATCATCCCTGTCGCTGTGCAGGCACCAGCCGAGTGTCTATCTTGTCGGGCAAGTCGGGCAAGTCGGACGCTCAGCACAAACTTACCGGCTTTCACAGCATGCCGGCATCCGAAGGATGCCCGCTCCATAGGCATCGGTCGAGGCACGAAGTGCCGAAGACCGATGTATAGGCGTACGCATAATGCCACGACGCCTTGCGGGTCGCCGAGAGAGGGGTTGTGTGCTCGGCGACCCACAAGGGGTCGAAGGGGTAGGGGTGGGATGCTGTACATCGGTCACCGCTTCGCGGATGACCGATACCTATGGAGCGAGCACCCCGGCAGGGGTGCTTCCTTCTCTGCAGTGAAGCTCAAATGCGTCACCCCTGATAAAAGCAGACCTACGCCCTATGAAGCGGTGGAAAATCGCTACCTTTGAGACCTATGAAAGAAGAGGATCATACATTTGACCGGCTGCGGTTGCTGGTCGGGGCGAAGGGCTGCGAGCAGCTCTCGAGAGCGCACGTGCTGGTGCTTGGGCTCGGGGGCGTCGGGGGCTTTGCTGCCGAGATGGTCGCCCGGGGTGGAGTGGGGCAGATGACGATCGTCGATGCCGACGTGGTGACCCCGTCCAATATCAATCGCCAGATCATCGCCACGCAGTCGGGGATCGGTCAGTCCAAGGCCACCCTCTGGCACGACCGCCTTCTCTCGATCAATCCCGCTCTTCGGCTGGAGGTGATCGCTGAGTATCTGCGGGATGAGCGTATGGAGGAGGTGCTCTCGGCCGCCCCCTACGACTTCGTCATCGATGCCATCGACACGCTGGCGCCCAAGGTCTTCGCCATCGCTTATATGCAGCAGCACGGGATCCCCTTCGTCAGTGCTATGGGGGCGGGTGCCAAGACCGACCCGACGAAGATCCGGGTGGCACGCATGGATAAGAGCTTCAATGATCCGCTCGCCAAGATGATACGCAAGCGGCTGCGCCACCTCGGGGTCAAGCTTGACTTCCCCGTCGTCTTCTCGACCGAGCTACCGGTGGAGGAGGCCATCGTCCTGACGGAGGGGGAGCAGAATAAGAAGTCCACTCCCGGCACCATCTCCTATATGCCGCCGATGGTGGGGGGCTACTGCGCCTACGTGGCGCTTGATCACCTATTACACCCTGAGTCATGAGCAGCACACCAACTGATGCACCCCTGATGGAGGTGCGGGATATCTACAAGAGCTTCGGTCGGCTGGAGATCCTGCGGGGCATCAGCCTCCAGCTCCACCGGGGAGAGATCCTCGCTATCGTCGGTGCCAGCGGGGCGGGCAAGACGACGCTCCTGCAGGTGATCGGCACACTCGATGCCCCTGATCGGGGGGAGGTGATCATCGGGGGTGAGCGGCTGTCAGCCCTATCGGGTGACCGACGTGCCGCCTTCCGCAATCGTCACCTCGGCTTCGTCTTCCAGTCTCACCAGCTGATGCCCGAGTTTACCGCTGTGGAGAATGTCGCCATCCCGGCGATGATAAGCGGTAAGAGCCGTCGCGAGGCGATGGCTGAGGCGGGCGAGCTCCTTCGCCGTCTCTCCCTCGGTGATCGGCTGGACCACCGCCCGGCGGAGCTGTCGGGAGGAGAGAAGCAGCGGGTCGCCGTGGCGCGCGCGATCATCAATCACCCCGAGATCGTGCTGGCGGATGAGCCTACCGGCGCCCTCGACAGCGTCCGTAAGCGTGAGCTCCTTGAGCTCTTCCTCCGGCTGCGCGAGGAGGAGGGACTCTCCTTCATCGTCGTGACGCACGACCGGGAGACGGCGGAGATCGCCGATCGGTCGCTACTCCTGAGTGATGGTCGGATCGTAAGCGAGCAGGGTGGCGATGAGGCTCCGATTTAATAAGAGCGACCGGGTGGTCCTCATCCTCCTCGTCGTCCTGATCCTCTCCTACGTGCTCTACTCCGGCGTCACGGCGAAGGGACTCCCCGGCATGTCTGAGGTGCCGGACACCATCCCACCGGTCGTGGCGAAGCTCGACACGGTGCCTCAGGCTCCTGTAGAGAAGGAGAAGAATACCCCCGCCCCCATTCGCACCGACCGCTATCCCGGTCCTCCGCCCGAGGCCAAGCGGGCAGAGGCGTACCTCCCCAAGCTCAAGCCCGGCGCCACCATTGACCTCAATAGTGCCGACACGACCCTCCTCAAGCGCGTCCCCGGCATCGGTAGCTCCTTTGCCCGCCGTATCGTCAAGTACCGCGACCTCCTCGGCGGGTACTACGTGGTGGAGCAACTCCAGGAGGTCTACGGCATGGACCGGGAGCGTTACGATGCCATCCACCCCTACTTCACGATAGGGACAGCGGTCAGGTCCCTCACTCTCACCATAGACAGCATCAGCTACCACCCCTATCTCTCGTGGCGCCACAAGCGCACCCTGCGCAGGCTTTTAGAGGAGGAGCAGCCCCTCGACTGGTCGCACCTGATGGCCACCGGAGACTTCACCCGCGACGACTCCCTCCGCCTCGCGCCCTACATGCCCTTCTGAGGATAGACTTTCAGAAAGATTAAGGGAAAAAGGTGGGTGAGACACGCCTTTTTCCCTACATTTGTTGGGTTGCGAGATCGCAGGGCGGTCTTCGCGCCAAGTGACATCAATCATTTTTACACAAAAACCATATACTTATCTCATGAAAAAACAAACCAACCGCTATCCCTCCGAGTGCACCACCATCATCGTCGGCAAGGAGCTGATGGAGGACGGATCGATGATCGCCGCCCGCTCCGAGGACTGGGACGCCATGGTGGCGAAGAATCTGGAGATCTTCGAGACCACGGAGAATGGCCCGGAGGAGTTTATTGCCAAGGAGACCCCCTTCCGCTGCAAGCTCCCCAAGCGCCGCATCGGCTACTCCGCCCTCTCCCCCTACCACCTGCACGGCGAGTGGGGTAGTGCCGGCTTCAATCGCGAGGGCGTCGGCATGAGCGCCACGGAGAGTATCTTCAGTAGCGAGAAAGTGCTGCAGTACGACCCGCTCGTGGAGGATGGTCTGGCGGAGAATTCGGTCTTCAATATCGTCCTCCCCTACATCACCACCGCGCGTGAGGGTGTGGAGCGTCTCGGCTCACTGATCGAGAAGCACGGCATCGCTGAGGGCTTCGGCATCAGCTTCATCGACGAGCACGAGATGTGGTACCTTGAGACTGCCTCCGGTCACCGCTGGCTCGCCACTCGCATCCCCGAGGATAAGTACTTCGTCTCCGGCAACCAGAGCCGCTTCCGCGACTACGACCCCAAGGATAAGACCAATTACCTCGCCTCCGAGGACCTGATCGACTTCGCCAAGGAGCACCATCTCTATGAGGGCGACTTTGACTTCCACGAGGCCTATGCCCGGGATGAGAAGCTCGACACCACCTACAGCTACCCGCGCGTATGGTACCTGCAGCAGATGTACACTCCCTCTAAGAAGCAGGACGTGACGAAGAACGACTTCCCTGTCTTCCTTAAGTCGGATAAAAAGCTCACCCTCTGCGACATCAAGAAGGGCTTCCGCTCCCACTACAACGACACGGAGCACGACCCTTACCTCCACTGCAACCCCAAGGAGCCGTGGCGCCCGATCTCGATCTTCCGCACCACCCAGACTCACATCCTGCAGCGTCGCCCCGGCCTCCCCAAGGAGATCGGTCAGATCGACTATATGTGTGAGGGAATGGCAGCGCTCGGCATCTTCCTCCCGCTCTACGAGGGGATCAAGTCTTACCCCGAGGCCTACTGCATCGGTGGCGGTGAGTCGTGCAATAAGTCGGCGTACTGGAAGTTCCGCCACGTCCAGATCCTCGGCATGACCGACTACAATCGCTACGCCCCCGTGATCCAAGAGACATATGCTCAGCTCGAGGAGGAGATCGCACAGCGTCAGAGGGAGATGGAGCAGGAGTACCTCGCCATCTACAAGGATCGCCCGCTGGCTGCACAGGATCTGCTGCAGAGGTTCTCCGATGATATGCTGACCCGCGCCCTCGAGGTGACGGATGAGCTGACGGAGCGCCTCTTCACGCTTATCGCCCTCCACATCGGCGAGACCTACGAGTTCCACGGCGCCTGATCGATAACTAACTAAGTCCTAATAGCGGGGAGCCTGTGGCCGATATCGGTCGCAGGCTCCCCGGCTATTGTATGGCGTCTTGTGTCCGGGAGTGAGATCCTAATTGGGCGACCCCGGGTGACCGGGTAGGAGTGGGGAGAAAATTTCGGACCTCGTTTTAACCTTTTGCACAGATGTGCATCTGAGTTCCGTATCCGTTCCCCGATTTTCTGACTATTGGCGGGGAGGATCATTTACCAGAGATGATGAGTATTGATATGAGAATTCTGAAGAGTGTCCTCGAGGTCCTTGTCCTGACGATGCTGGCGACTCCTGCCCTTCTTGCTCAGGAGCCGGTCTACTCGCTGGAGGACTGTATCCGTATGGCGACCGAGAGTAACGAATTGCTGAAGGCTGAGGAGCTGAAGGTCGATGCAGCCAAGGCAAAGAAAGGTGAGGTGGGGGTCAACTTCTTCCCCAAGGTCTCCCTCGGTGGGGTCTACTCCCATATAGAGGAGCCTCTCCAGCCGATCGACTGGGACCATGCGCTCCTCGGGCTGGGGCAGTACCTGCCGGAGAGGATCAAGGATAAGACCGCCATCGACCTCGGTAATACGAGAGTGGGGACGGTCTCCTTTGTGCAGCCGATCTTTATGGGGGGGAAGATCTTTAATGGCTATAAGATGGCCTCCTCGGCGGTCGACCTTGCCGGTATCATGGTGGAGACGAAGGAGCGAGAGCTGGAGCTGAGCGTGGAGGACACCTACTGGCAGGTGGTCTCCCTCTCGGGTAAGCTGGAGCTGGCGACGAAGCTCACCTCTCTCCTTGACGAAGCGGTGGAGAATGTGGACCTGGCGGTCAAGGAAGGTGTGGCCACTGAGGCAGATGCGCTCTCCATACGGGTCAGGCAGAGCGATGCCAATCAATTGCGGCTCAAGGTGGAGAATGGTCTCTCCCTCTCCAAGATGTTGCTTGCTCAGAAGTGTGGCATCGAGCTGGAGAGCCACTACCGTCTGGCGGACGAGGTGACGATCGATGGGGCCCGTGATGAGGTCTCACAGACGCCTATCCTCCTCTCTGATCAGGAGATCGCCTCCGGCATTGCGGCACGACCTGAGGTACGGGCGCTCGAGACGGCGGATAAGATCTTTGCGGCCAAGGAGCGGGTGGAGCTGGCGGACGCCCTCCCCAAGCTGGTCCTCCTCGGTGGCTATACCACCATTAACCCCAATCTCTTTGCAGGGATGCAAGATGAGTATGGTGGCAGCTGGCATGTGGCACTCGGTCTGCAGATCCCCCTCACGGATATCTATACGGGGATCACGAAGCGGAAGGGTGCCGCCGCTGAGCGGGAGATCAAGCAGCGACAGCTGACGGATGCGAGGGAGAAGATCAATCTCCAGATCCATCAGCTCCTCCTGACCAATCAGGAGGCGTACAAGCAGCTCTCCGCTGCCCGGCTCAACCTCAGCAGTGCCGATGAGACCCTCCGGCGGGCTCAGCTGGGGTACAAGGAGGGGGTGATCCCACTCCTCGGACTGACGGAGGCTCAGACCTCCTGGTCCGCTGCTTACGACCGATATATCGACGCTGCCATCGCACTGAAGTCCAGTGAGAGCAAGATCAGGCACTACGTCCCCACGGCACGCTTTGTCAAATAATAGTATTTAGGATAATGGTACAGACAGAAGAGAAGAGCTCCCTCTCAAAGGAGCTGAGACATAAAATGGTGGTCACCATCGTCACCACCCTCATCGTTATTGCTCTGGTGGCACTTGCCGGATTTGTCTTCTTCTCCCCCCGGGAGTCTGAGGTGATCGGGCATGTGGAGGTGGATGAGATCCGCATCTCCGGGAAGGTGCCGGGTCGTATCTCGGAGTATCTAGTGGAGGAGGGGCAGATGGTCCGTAAGGGCGATACCTTAGTGCGCATCTACTCGCCTGAGGTCTACGCCAAGCGGGAGCAGGCGGAGGCTATGCGTGCCTCGGCCCAGGCGCTCAATCGCTCCCTCTCCGGCGGCAGCCCCGTAGAGGTGCAGGAGGCCGCCCACCAGATGTGGCAGAGTGCCAAGGTGACCCTCGAGGTGGCTCAGTCCAGCTTCCGTCGTGTGGAGAATCTCTACAAGGAGGGTGTCGTGTCGGCGCAGAAGTATGATCAGGCGCGGGCGCTCGTAAAGTCTGCCGAGGCTGCGGAGGCTGCGGCTAAGAACCGCTACGAGCTCTCCCGCAAGGGGGTCCTCTCCGATCGCACAGGTGCCACCCGGGGACTGGTAAGCAATATGGATGCGATGCTCAAGGAGGTGGATCTCTACGTACAGGAGGGAGCGCTCACATCGCCCCTCGATGGTCGCGTCACCGACATTGTCCCCCACGTGGGTGAGCTGGTCGGCACCGGGTCTCCCGTGATGAATGTGGCGGACCCCACCTCGTGTTATGTGGTCTTTACTCTCAGCGAGGATCGTCTGCCGGGCATCCATAGAGGCACTACGCTCCGGGGGACGATCCCCGCACTTGGGGGTAAGGAGTGCACCCTCAGGGTGGTTCATCTCAAGGATATGGGGATATACTCTGTCCGCAAGGCGAAGAAGCCTACGGGGCAGATAGACTTCCGCACCTTTGAGGTAAAGGCCGAGCTCATCGATGAGATAGAGGATCTGGAGCCGGGGATGAGTGTCGTCATCGATAGGTCTCACCTGCAGTGAAGCGTTGTCCCGTGAGTACATCCTCTCCTTTCCTCAGAGTGATGCAGCGTGAGTGGAGGCTGGTCTCCACTCACTCGATCTACTTTGCAGGGATGATCGTAGTGCCGATGTTCTTTGCCGTCTTCCTCCTTACCCTTATGGGTGAGGGGCTGCCGGGCGATCTGCCGATCGCTGTCGTGGATCTGGATAATACGTCCAATACGCGGCGGCTGGTGGACAATCTCGACAGCTTCTCCGAGAGCCACGTGGTGCTGAGGACGGCAAACTTCACCGAGGCACGTGAGCTGATGCAGCAAAATGAGGCTTTTGGCATCCTCGTCATCCCCCGAGGATTTACCGAGAAAGTTTCCTCCGGCAAGCAGCCCACCATCAATTATTACCTCAATTACCACTCCATCATCGGCGGAAACCTGAGCTATAAGAACCTCCGCATGATCAGCGAGATGGCTAATGGGGCCGTGGGGCTCCAGATGGGGACCCTGATGGGCAAGACGGAGACGGAGATCATGGCCAATGTGATGCCGATCGTCGTCAAGGATCAGATCAAGGGGAATAAGTGGCTCAATTACTCTGTCTACCTCAGTAATATCCTCATCCTCGGGATCATACAGCTGCTGATTATGCAGGTGACGGCTTATGCTGTCGGTGTGGAGATCAAGGCTGAATCTGCCGAGGAGTGGTTGGAGACCGCGGGGGGTAACATGCATATCGCCCTTGCCGGGAAGCTGGCTGTCCATACGCTCATCTGGCTGGTGATTGGGTCGGCCTGTCTCGGGATGCTCTACACCACCTGTGGCTTCCCCCTCGCCAATGGCTGGGGACCTATGTTGCTTGCGCTCTTGCTACTGATCCTTGCGGCTGAGGCGCTGGGCGTTTTCTTCATCACCCTCGTCCCGATCCTAAGACTCGGGGTGAGTCTCGCGAGTCTCTTCGGCGTGCTGACCTTCTCTATCGTCGGCTACTCCTTCCCTCTCGATGCGATGTATTCTCCCTTCGTCACCCTCTCTTATCTCTTCCCGATGAGGTATTACTATATGATCTACACCGATCAGTCGCTCAATGGTTTTCCCCTCGCGCTGAGCATCCCCTACTACCTGGGGCTGGCAGCCTTTATTCTCCTGCCGCTGCTCTGCAGTCGCAACCTCAAGCGTGAGCTCTTAGAAGTGTCTTATGTCCGATAATAAGTGGCGGCGGAGACTCTCCCTCCTCCATACCGATACCAAGGCGATCTGGCGAACGGAGATCAATGCGATCAAGGGGGACGCCGGTGTGCTGCTCTTCTTCTTTTTCGTCCCGATCGTCTACCCCTTCCTCTACGCAGCCTTCTACAATACCGAGGTGGTCGAGGAGGCAAAGCTGGTCATGGTCGACGAGGACAATAGCGCCCTCTCCCGCGAGTACATACGACGGGTGGATGCCTCGCAGGAGGTGGATGTGGTGGCTGTCGTCCCGACGATCGAGATGGCCGAGGTGATGATCATGGATCGGGATGCCTATGGCTATGCGCGGATCCCGAGGGACTTTCAGGCCGATCTCTATAGGGGCGAGGACCAGGTCCATGTGGAGCTGATGAGCCTCGGGAATGTGCTGCTGTACTACAAGAACTATATGGTGGCGCTCAATAATAATGCCCTCCAGATGGGTGGGGAGATCCATGCGGAGCGTGCCGGGAAGTCGACCAAGGCGCTGACCGACATAGAGGTGCGCCCGGTCTATCAGGACGGGAAGGGGTACTACAATCCCGTGGGCGGCATCGGTACCTTCCTGATGCCACCGATCCTGATCCTGATCCTCCAGCAGACGCTGATCATGGGGATCTGTATGCTGGCGGCTACAGCAAGGGAGAGCAACGACACGCACTACCTCATCCCGTCGACGATCTATGGGCCCATGCGTATGGTGATTAATAAGAGCATCATCTACTTTGTCCTCTACCTGCTCCTCAGCATCTGGGTGCTCTGCATCGTGCCGTACTGCCTGCGGATCCCTATCCTGACGGACCCGCTGAGGATGCTGATCTTCATCATCCCCTACCTGCTGTCGGTCGTCTTTATGTCGATCGGTCTCTCCTTCCTCTTCAAGAGACGTGAGGTGGTGCTGATTTACATCGTCCCGCTGTCGCTGGTCTTCTTTTTCCTCACCGGTGTAGTGTGGCCGTGGCAGAATATCCCCGCCTTCTGGAAGGCTCTCGCCTACTTGGTCCCAAGTACGCATGCGGTGCAGGGGTATATTGCCCTGCTGGGTACCGGCGCATCCCTCTACGACATCCTGATACAGTGTAGGGCTATGTGGGTGCTGACGGCGCTCTACTTCACGATCGCCTCCCTCGGCTACTACTACCAGTACCGCCATGGGCGCCGGCGGAGGGACCCCGCGTGACTGCCCCCTCTTCCTCATAGGAAATTCTTTTACCGATATTAGGCGCGCCTAATATCGGTAAAAGAAATCCCTAATACCGGTATTAGATGCGCCCCTCTCTATGGGAGGAAAAAGGGGCATGCCACAGCCAATAGTGGATAGATAAGGAGCCCCGGCCGCCTCATACTGATGACCCCTGAGGGCAATAAAAAAAGAGGGTGCGCCATCCCATACGGATGACGCACCCTCTTCTCATATGGAATAAGCCCTATGGTCCCGGGAGAGGACCCCTGTGAGGGGCACTACGCAGCCCCCACCGGGAGGCGCACCAGTAGCCTCTCTACCGGCAGCGGGCGACCCCCTTCAGGGGACGCATATATATATGTATCGACTGCTTCCCGGGGGCTACCAGCCTCGGTGATGCTTGATTTGTATAAACGTGTTATTAATAAGTTGCGGCTCATATATCCATTTTGTCAAAAAATAGGCCCTGATGGAATTTATGGATTTTTTCATCGGTATTTGGGGCTCTTCACTTAACGCAATCCCCGATGGGGACAATGTTTTAGGTTTTCATAAAAAATTGTGTTCTTTGGCGGATCTGCTTGAACGTTTGTGAAAGTGAAAGGAAAATGCGACCTTTGGACCACTGAGAGATATATTAGTGTCTTCTTCCATTAATGCAGATTTTTTTTCTGTCCTAATGGATGAATGATTAAACAGATCGCTGCTTTTTTGATTTAACTTGAATTACTTCCTACTTCCGTAAGGTAACTCTCCTGCCGTAAGGGTGTTTCTCGGAAATATGTGTTGTGATCAAGATTAGGATAATTGTCATCAGCGACACCAGGTACCCGCTTCTCTATATGAGGCTGTACAAGATGGTCGGATGATCTATGCGAGTTAGTAAAAAAGATGAGAATAATCCACGTGTATCGACTTGCGACTCTCCTCGGGGTCCTCACTGCTCTCTTGATCGGTAGCAGGGCGGATGCTCAGAGGGTAGCCCTCAAGACCAATCTCCCCTACTTAGCTGCCACAAGTCCCAATCTTGGGCTCGAGCTGAGGGTGGGGCGTCACTCCACGATCGACCTCGGTGGCGGGATGAGCCTTTGGAAGTTTGACGAGGCGACGACCCTCAAGCACTGGCTCGTCCAGCCGGAGTACCGCTACTGGATCTGTGAGCCTATGAATGGTCACTTCGTGGGACTTCATCTCCACGGAGGTCAGTACAATATAGGCGGGATCAATATCCCGATCGGACGGCTCAAGAAGCTCAAGGAGGAGCGGTACCAAGGCTACTTCTACGGAGCCGGTCTCAGCTATGGGTATCAGTGGGTGCTGTCGAGTAAGCTCAATCTCGAGGCCTCCCTCGGAGGCGGATATGCGCGGGTCTGGTACGAGCGCTACCCCTGTGCTGCCTGTGGCAATAAGTATGGCGAGGGATTTTACAATTACTGGGGCCTCACGCGCGCCACGCTCTCACTCGTTTACTTCCTTAATTGATAGATCATGAAACGCAGACTACTCTATATCACGACCACGCTCCTCTTGCTCCTCACGCAGACTGCGATGGCTCAGGAGGTGCTCAGTGTCACCCGCGCTGAGTCCGGTGTCACGGATGGTAATCTGGTGGTCGCCCTTGACCTCCGTCTCGATGAGGTGGAGCTGAGACCCAATGACCTACTGGTCCTTACCCCGATCCTTACGGACGAGAGTGGGACGGAGAAGGTCCGGCTGCCACAGATCGTCCTCTCCGGCAAGACTCGCTATAAGGTGCTGAAGCGGACAAAGGACTTCCGGCATCCGGTCCCCTACGATAAGCACCCCTACTATGAGGATATGCGGGACAATGGCAGGCCCCTCACCATCAATTACTCTCAAGTAGTGCCCCTGCAGTCGTGGATGCATAAGGGGCAGCTGAGGCTGATCTCCGCCCTGACCGGATGTGCCTATTGCGACAAGGAGACCATTACGAAGACCATCATCGACCGGCTCGTCAAGGAGCCCTACAAGCCCGACTATAGGCTCACCTACATTGTCCCGGAGGCTGAGCCGGTCAAGGCGAGAGCCGAGGAGCACACCGCTCAGCTCAATTTCGTCGTCGCCAAGCACGACATCGTCAGAGGACTCGGAAATAACGCCATCATCCTCGATGAGGCCGATAAGATCCTCGGTGACCTCATGGGGAATAAGGACCTCAAGCTGACCAACCTGCAATTCACCGGCTGGGCCTCACCGGAGGGCAATCAGAGCTACAATCAAGCACTCTCCGAGAGACGTGCCCACAGCTTCGCCGACTACCTTATCCAGCGTCATGGTCTGGATCGCTCCCGTGTGCGTATCGTAGGGGGCGGTGAGGACTGGAGTGGCGTACGCGACTTGGTGAAGGACTCCTCCCTTGCTGATCGCGATCAGGTGCTGCGGATCATCGATAGTGGCATCGACTATGACGCACGGGACGCTCGGCTCCGCCAGCTCTCTCGGGGAGCGACCTACACGCAGATGCTCCAGGAGATCTATCCCAGGGTGAGGCGTACCGTCTACCGCATCGCCTATGAGGTGCGTGCCTTTGACGTGGAGGAGGCCAAGGAGGTGATCAAGAGGGATCCGAAGCTACTCTCACTCAATGAGATGTACCTCGTCGCACAGACCTATGCACCCGACAGCCCTGACTTCAAGGAGGTCTTTGACATAGCAACGCGCATCTACCCGGATCAGCCCATAGCGATCAACAACGCCTCCGCAGCCGACATCGAGGGAGGTAACTACGAGGCCGCCATCCACCGGATGCAGAAGATCAGCGGGGACGCTCGGGTATGGAATAATATGGGTGTCGCCTACGCCAGGTCCGGCAAGCTCGAGACGGCCAGGCGCTACCTCGAGCAGGCGACCCAGAGGGGCGATCAGCTCGCCAAGCACAACCTCGAGGAGCTCGATAAGGTGATCGAGGACCAGAAGGGGAGACAAAACCAAGACTAAATTGTATCATTTCATAAATCTTTACCATTTTCACAATTACACAAGTAGTATGAGAAAGAACTTTACTGCCGTTGCACTGCTCTGCGCCACCTTTATGGTGGGTATGACTGCCTGCAACAAGAGTAACCAGGGACCTGAGGTCCCCCAAGCAGGTGAGAGCAGCTATGCTGTGCTCTCCATCTCCCTGCCTACCCCCAATAGCACCAAGGCTGTTGATGATGTACACCAGGGAGATACCTATGCCGGCACCGTCGCTGAGAATAAAGTCTCATCAGTGCTGGTAGGTTTCTACAAGGGTGACAACTGCGCTGCCCGCATCGATCTTGATGCCACTCACGATGGTACGACCTCCGCTAAGTTTACCGGTAATGATGTCGCCACCACCTCTACCGGCTACAAGCTGGTGACCAAGGCTGTCAAGGTCCCCAAGATCGCTGCCTCCGACAGCTACGACGTCGTCGTCTTCTTCAACCCCACCGAGGAGGTGAAGGGACGTATCAATAAGGGCACCAGCATAGAGGACCTCAAGAGATTCTCTAACTATGATGAGGCCAAGGTGATCACCACCAATGGCATTATGATGAGTAATGCTAAGGGTCTCGTGAATATCAAGGGCGACAAGCTCTACAATACCAAGGAGGAAGCTGAGAAGGCTGCTGCCAATCAGGTTTCCGTCCAAGTCGAGAGAGCCGTGGCCAAGGTCTTTGTCAATCCTGCGATCCCCGCTACGGCTTCCGGCTCTATCTCAGGCGCAAAGCTTAAGCTTCTGGGCTGGCAGCTCGATGTGACCAACCTGAAGTATTTCCCGATGCGTGTGATGGATCAGGCGATCAAGGCTAATAGTGTAGGTAGCGCTGCTGCCACTCTGGAGGCTGAGACAGCCGCGTCTGCACGTGTCGACTCTTACGCTAAGGACCCGAACTTTGATGCTGCTACTACCACCATCGATGCCAATAACTTCGTATACCTCGCAGGTCTGTCGACTCTGCCGACTTTCTATGAGGCCGGCTATGATGATGTGAAGGGGCACTATGTGGCAGAGAATACGATGGCTCCCGAGGCTCAGAAGCTTCGTGGCACCACACTCGTTGTCTTTAAGGTCAAGGTGACTCCCACGATCGGTGGTGCTGAGGTGACAAGCTACGTTGTCTACAAGGGTGTAGCCTACACGGTAGACGACTTCAGGACGCGTGTCACTAACTCTGCCACCAAGACTGACGAGCAGAATGGTATGCCCGCCGGCTTCCAGACTTTAGTTCAAAGTTTCGCAGAAGGCACAACCACCGGTGTTGATGCTCTCACAGCTAAGATTAACGAGGGTAAGGCATTTGCGCAGAATGGTATCAGCCTCTATGTTGATGGAGTTAATTACTACCATATGCCTATCCGTCACTTCACCAACGAGCAGCAGGCTGCTCCGATGCAGTATGGTCGCTATGGCTTGGTGCGTAACAACATCTACAAGCTCACCATCAACTCTATCAAGAACTTTGGTGATCCTGAGGTAGTGGAGCCCGGTGATGAGAATGATGACCCCGAGACGCTCTTCATCGCTATGTCTGTCGAGCTGCTGCCGTGGCTTGTCCGCGAGAGTGGCTACGATCTCTGATCCCAAGCGGGAGACTTTTATGACATCTAAGTGATCCAAGAGCTGATGATGTCACCCCGGAGACGGTTGATCCTGTCTCCGGGGACCAATAGGAAATCTAATTATTCACTGAGAGAAGTAAGGGAGGGACTGCCTCTGCATGCATGATAATATGAAGAGTATACATCACCTAATGATCTGCCTGCTGGCACTTGTGTCACTGGGACTGACAGGCTGTGATAGGATGATCTACAGCGATCTCGAGCCCTGTCTCTTAGAGGTGAGCTATAGGTACGACTACAATCTTAAGTTTGCTGATGCCTTCGCCTCTCAGGTGCCCTCTGTCGACCTCTTTATCTTTGATGATCAGGGTAGGGCGGTCGCTACGCCCCTGAGAGTGGAGGGGAATCCCTTTGCTGAGGACTTCAGCCACCCGCTGCAGCTCCAGCCGGGTAAGTACACCCTCGTCGCATGGGCGGGTCTCACCGACAGCTCTTATGCCCTCAGCAACATTAGGGATCTTGCACAGATGAGGCTGGCCATCAAGAGCAGTGCCGGCATCTCCGATAAGGCACTTGACCACCTCTGGCACGGGATCGTCCGGCGCGTGGAGGTGAAGGGGGTGCCCGGGGAGCGGGTCGTGATCCCTCTCGTCAAGGATACCAATACCTTCCGCGTGCAATTAGTCACCACGGGCGCGGGCGTGGATCTCGACCCAAATAGGTACGAGGTGACGATCGCCTCTGCCAATGGGCTCCTGGACGGGGACAATAGGATCGTCCCCGGTGATGCCATCACGTATCGTCCCTACCTCAGTGAGCGAGGTCGACTCTCCATAGCTGAGGATAAGCAGGCCGTCGGACTCACCTGTGAGCTACGTACCGGGCGCTTGTCGGAGAATAGCGATGACCGGCTCATCGTCACCGATAAGAAGAGTGGGAAGAAGCTGATCAACGTCAAGCTCAAGGAGCTGATCCAATTCCTGAAGCTGAGCGAGTACGGCAGTATGCCACTCCAGGAGTATATGGACCGGCAGGATGAGTATGTGGTCAGCTTTGTCTTCACCACCTCAGGTCCCGCTTCGGATGTGGACTTCCTATCCTTCTCGATCTATATCAATGGCTGGCTGATCCGGGAGCAGGACATATCGGCCGAGTAAGTGAGATGGTTATGGATTTTAATCAAAGAATCGTCGCAATGACGGCACGTCGTCCGGTGCTGATCTCCCTCATCGCACTCCTACTGGTGGTGCTCCTGTCAGGGTGCAGCAAGTCACGGAGCGACGAAGAGCCGATGATGGCCACCGGATATATGGCGATGAGCCTGCGCTCCATCAATATCCCCGGTGATCAGGAGACGACGATCAAGACGGTCCGTCTCGTCATCGCCAAGTATCCGGGTGGCGAGGTGGTCTACAATCAGCTGCTGACCTGGAATAATGGGAGCCTGACCCCTCCTGCGAACATCAGCACCGCAGCCCTCTCCGACCCCATCGAGCTACGGTCGGTCTCTACTCGATATGACTTCTACCTCTTTGCCAATGAGGAGTCGATGCCGCAGAAGGATCAGAGCATCCTGCAGGGTGGTCTCGACAATGCCATCCGCTTCCGAGACTTCGAGCCGATCCCCTTTGCGAAGTCTGAGATCACTACCATTGATGGGGATGCTAAGCCACTGATCTCCGTCGGTGTGGTATCGAGGAAGTCTCTGCAGGGCAATGGGACCAAGGATGCCCCTGAGGTGGTCAAGGCAACACTGGTAAGGAACATCTCCAAGCTCACCCTCGCAATCTATCGCAAGAAGGACTCCCCTGAGTCTGCGGCAGAGCCTAATGTCAAGGTAACCGGCTTCGAGCTGATCAATATCCCCAAGCAGTATCCTCTCTTCTTCTCCGGTCAGGCCTATGATGTGGCGACAGTCGGCACTTGGTCCTCGGGGCGGGTAGGTGTCTCCATCAGTGACTACAATAAAGGGGCGGAAGAGGCACTATATACCTCCGACCCCTACTATCTCCCGGAGCATCTGCTTGCGAGAGGTGGCACCGACTACACCGCACTCAAGGTCTACTACACCACAGGTGATACCGGTACGGAGCTGAGCAACACCTATTACCTCGATGCAGGGGACGTTAATGAGATCCGCAGTGAGATACTTGACCACATCAATGCGGCCACGGTAGATCTCAATGATATTGACACATACTCCATCTTCCGTAGTCTGCACTACAAGGTCCGGCTCAATATCACTGACCAGCGTGTCAAACCACTGCTCGATATCCGCCTGCAGCCGTGGCTGCCGTCGATGCAGAATGTTGAGTACACGGACCCTCTCTTCAATAGCTCCAAGGATGTCGTCGAGCTCAATTACGAGGAGGGCTCCTCAAATACCGTGCAGTTGCTCAATAACTTTGAGAGTGGATCCTTTACCTGGAGTGTAGAGGGTGACCCCGACTGGCTCGAGGTGATCCCTCCTGCCGGGGCGGAGAGTGGTCATGTGGCTATGGATGGCACGCCGGTCCTCTTCTCCTTCCGGGCTAAGAACGCCAACGAGACTTGGTATGGCGCCGATGGTAATCCTCACGATGAGGAGCGGGAGGCGGTGATCACCTTTACTCCACAGAACTATGACCACCCTGTCCGCGTGGTGGTACATCAGCGGGCAAGGAGGCTGATCCGGCCTGAGAGACGCTATGTCTGCTTCATCGGAGAGGGGGGCTCGGTGGAGATCCCGGTGGAGAGCTTCGGTAGGCAGTGGGGCGCCACCGTGGTGACCAATTACTCCACTACCGCAGACAATACCGGCTGGGTCAAGGCGGAGAAAAACGGCACCGGGAGTGGCGTGAAGATTACCGTCGACAGTACCAACGACACTGATCTGATCCGCTATGCTGAGGTGAAGCTCTATGACGGCACCGGACAGAGCGCCTACATCTGGGTGGAGCAGGGTAATTACAAGCCTGTGAAGGTGACCGAGAATGGTGCCAATCTTATCATCCTCGACCGCAATCTCGGGGCAATAAAGAGCGCATCAAATAGAGGGGCGTGGTTTACCAACTCTGAGATCACAAATCGTGAGCGAGTGGAGCGCAATGGATTCTACTACCAGTATGGCCGCACTCCGGACGGATACCACCTGCTCGGCGTAAACCTCGTCTTTGGCACCATCAATCGCTCTATCCCCATCACTGAGGAGAGAGTTGATCCCTACTATCGACCCGATGGGCCACTCAAGTGGACTGACTTAGCGACCGGGCAGATCATGAGGAAGTCCTCCAGAGATGCCCAGCATGGACTCTTCATTGCTTCCGATGAGAGTGCTGAGGGTACTTCCCTTAGTATGGACAATAGTTGGTTCGTCCCCACAGCGCCTCGTCCCTCGTGGGTCAATGCCGATGGGACCAAGAGGAAAGGAGTGGATCCCTGTCCGGAGGGGTATCGCATCCCGAAGCTGGAGGAGTATGGGAGGATCTTCCCGACGAATGGCACCACCGGTAGCTTCGATCATCTGCGGGTGAGCCATGGTGTCTGGATTAAGGGCGAGGACATAGCCACCTCTACGGCGCGCGACATCTACTTCCCGATCTCTCCGAGGAGAAGCGAGCGCGGTACCCTCAGTATTCGCCAGTGGACCATAGACGATGGCGTAGAGAATACCTCCTACTACGGGACTTCCGATGGGGCGACAGATAACTACTGCAATGCCCTCTATATGCACTGGAACGACTCAGGGAATTTGTGGTGGGAGGAGAAGACCCCGATCAGCTACGGCTCCGGTGTCGTCATCCGATGCATCAAGGAGTGAAGTGATAAATAAGTGAATGAGTTCGCTATGAATAAGATATACACCCTTGCCCTACTCCTACTCTCTCTCCTCACACTGGGAAGTTGCCGTGACCCCCGTATGGAGGGCGACGAGTTGACGCCGGGTCGCGAGGTCACGGTGATGATCAATATTCACCTGGCAGAGAGTCAGGTGCTCTTGCGTGCCGCACCGGATGCCCCCTCTGGAGAGACGGATGAAGAGAAGGCGGTCACCTCACTTTACTATATCCTCGCCAAGCCGGATGGCACTCTCATCGGCTCTCCTGTACGGATAGATCAGAGCAATGACCTGAAGAAAGTGAGCGACACGGAGTATCAGTACCCTATCGCACTGACAGCGGGGGTAAGCTATAGGATTGCGGTGATTGCCAATGAGAAATTACCTGCCACCTTCCGCCCCACGACGCTTGTCCAGCTCAGGAGTCGCCTCGTCAGCTCCGGCACGGGTCTTCCCTCGACACCCCTCCTGATGTATGGTGAGGTGAGTGCGGATAATGTCCAGACATACACCAATATCCGGGCTGAGCTGCAGCGAAGCGTCTTTGCTGTCGACATTATCTCCACCGCAAGAGCTGAGGATGGATTTGAGCTGGAGGACGAGTGGTATCTATACAATGGTGAGACCAATGGCTACCTGCAGCAGGATGATCCCGCTACAGTTGCCGGCTACACCTCCGCCCCGGCAAATAGCGGTAAGCTCTCCACCGGTCAGAGGGTCTACAGCTACCCGAAGCGGGTAGAGAACGACCCGACCAAGGAGGCGTACGTGATCTTCAGGGGACGGTATCATGGTGTCAGCTCCTACTATCGTGTCGCCCTCAATGTCAAGGAGGGCGTCCAGTCCCTTCAGCATGGTCGCCACTACCGGCTCAATGTCGTCAAGGTGATCGGTGTCGGCTATAATACCCTCGAGGAGGCTGTGGCCAATACCGCAAATAAGACTGTAGTCTTCACGGTCGCCGACTGGGACATGACCAATAGCAGTGAGGTGGTATTCTTCGACAATTACTACATCTCCGCAGATCGGGTGTTCTTTGAGTACGATGCCATCCAGCAGCAGCGCTCCACCACCATAGAGACCAATGTCCCCTCTCTGGTGCTGATCCCTCCTGTGGTCAGGAAGAAGACTCAGGACGAGGATCACCCTCCCTTCGAAGAGGCCACTTGGTCGACGATGTCCCTCTCTCCGGACGGAGGGGGCACTGATGTGATCGGTCCCAATGGGGCTCGGCGCTACAGGCTGAATGTCGGCTGCTTCCAGAATAATAGTAATGAGCAGCGCGATGCGTACGCCTTTGTCCGGGCGGAGGGGATACATACCGATGACCTGAAGCTCCGTATCGACGTACGACAGAGGGCCGATCAGATCTTCTACTCCGATGCACTCAATATGTCAGTCAACCCGACTGACTTCTTCTCAGACAGCGGTGAGGCGGAGGAGTTTAGGTCCCATGTTATCCTCCCCATCGAGCGACAGTCATGGTCTGTCAGGGACGTCCTTTTCTACGTCCCCGGCAAGGGCTACGTGTCCGTCCGTGACAAGAATGCTGATGGGAAGCAGGTCCTTGACAGTACTCTCAAGGAGGAGTACGAATTCATCGAGTCGGTCACTCTCCCCAATGGCAAGAAGTGGGACTTTGACGAAGCCTTTGCCTCCGAAGATGAGGCGTACTTGGTCTCTACCATCGGCGCGGGTGACGTTGTCATCAAGACCAAGAAGATGGCTAAGGCTATGCCTCGTGCTGCCAAGGTAGTTATCCAGACCGGCTCCTATAATTACTACTTCAGCACGATCTACGTGACGCAGGACTTCAGCTTTGACTACAAGATCACCTACCCGGAGGACTATCCCGGAGATATGAAGCGGGATCGCTATGTGATCGAGACCGATATGCAAAGGAACCAGCCATCGGTCTTCTATGTCGATGTCACCAGTAACTGCTCGTGGAGTGCCGAGGTGACGCCGGCGGGAGCCAAGTCGTGGATCACGCTTGAGCCTATAGCTTTTAACTACGGGACAATGGAGGGCTATGGGACGGAAAAGAAAACTCAAAGGCTGAAAGTGACGATCCAGCCCAATGAGACCATACCCCACTATGATGAGACTGAGAAGGCTTATGTCTATCCGGAGGCTAGGGCGGCTACGCTCTCGATCATCTACAAGGGTAACGCCGAGGACAGTCAGGGATTTCCCATCCTCGACCTTGGTGTGGATCGGATAGATGTCTATCAGGGAGGCTACTTGGAGATCAATGGAAAGAGGTGGCTGGATCGTAACCTCAAGACCGGCTACCTCTTCTCCGAGGAGTACGACTCGTATACGAATGAGGGCTACCCGATGCTCTACCCCTACGCCAATCCGATCGGGCTGCCTACCTCGGTCTATGGGGCCTATGGCAAGAGTAACCACTACCTCGCACCGACACCATCCAGTCGTAATGTCGGAGGAGACTATGGAGACGACGGTCTCTTCCCCTGCGGTGCGCCACAGTCCGGCTACTATGCGGGAAACTTCTATGAGAGTCATCCCGAACTATACTACTATCGCTCCGGACTAAAGTATACAGAGTACCAGCTCTTTTGGTTCGGTAGCTATACCGGGAATTACCAGAATTACTCCTTCGACTGGAACAAAGCTAAAGCTCAATACAAACTGGAACCTCTGCAGGTAGGATACACGCTCAATCCCTGCCCCCCGGGATGGGGTCTCCCCAAGCAGCAGGATATGAAGGATCTCGTCGCTACGATGAGCGACTTCGGAGGCGGTCAGTATGGTGTCCCCAATACGTTCCCCTGGGATAGCCACCCCGATCTCACCTACACCTATGGGGATATGGGTGTCAAGAATAGTGGCTGGAGGACCTGGATCCCCGACAGCCAGCATCGTGACGATCGCCAGGCAACACCCTTCTTCCTGCCGGCAGCCGGGGCTCGTCTGCTTGCGTGGAACTCTACTGACCTCTCGGGGGCTATAGGGTACTACAAGCAAGCTGAGAAGGATCCACTCAAGCCTGGTGATGCAGATAATATGCTGCAGGCTAGCTATACCATGATCGTGACGCCATCCAGAGTGCAGATGGGCATACAAAATGCCGCTGAGAGTGCCTCGGTACGCTGTGTGAAGCTTGGAGAATGACAAAGGAAGTAAAGAAGGACTATGAGAAGTATGATATCCAGTGATATATGGTCCCGCTCGAGTCGCTACTTAGGGACGCTGGTGATGCTGCTCCTTGCGGTAGCATGCACTCAGCAGAGAGAGATGGCCGAGGAGCTTGTCCCTTCGCGTCACGGCACCGAGGTGCAGATCGACTTTACCGTACCCCGATTTGGCAAGTCTCGGCTCGGGAATACGCCTACGCTCAAGTCTGTCGAGGGAGGAGACTTCGAAAATGAGGCTGAGGTGAGGAAGATCTACCTCTTCTATGCTCCCTCGACCGACCCGGCAGCTCCACTCACCAGGGTGGTGCTCGACTACAGTAGCTCACCTGTCATCTCCGGTCTCTTCTCCACACGGCTGGATCTCGCTGAGGGCTCCTACGACTTCTATGCCGTGGCCAATCCCACCGCCTCTCTCGAGGGTGCCCTACAGACGGTGACCACGAGGCAGGCTCTGAGTGATATGGTGGTGACCATCTCAGAGAGTGAGGATGAGCTTTGGGCCCCATTTATTATGTATGGTGAGGCAAAAAGCGTAACCATATCCGCCACTGAGCGAGTGGCTATGAGACTCCAGAGGTTAGTCTCACAGATAGAGGTGCACTTGAACGACAATCGGTACACGATCGCCTCAGTGCAGCTCTACAATGGTGCCAAGAGCTGCTACCTCTCACCGCACAGAGACCCCGTCACCGGCAAGAGTCTCACTCCCGCCGTAGCCGGGGAGAGGTATAATGGGGCACAGATCTCATTGGGTAATGATAGCAGAGTGGCACATCTCTTTACCCTCGAGTACTTCAGCTACGACAGGACCGGTGACTCAGAGGACACTAACCCCGCCAACGACCAGTCGATCTACTTGATCCTCCACCTCTTCAAGGGAAAGACGGACTGGGGCTACTTCCGGATAGACCCTGCTGACTACAGAGGCGAGCAACTTATATCCCGCAATAGTCTGTACACTATTACTATCAATGAGGTGAGGGGTTATGGGTACTATGATATAGAGGAGGCGAAAGCCAATAAGGCTACCAATCTCGTGCTGGAGTACGCTCAGGACGCCGACAACTTTATCTCCAAATTCGGGAGGGACTACAGGTATGTTAAGTCTGACGGCCAGTACTATCTCGCCATGGAGGATCGAGATCTGCAATTGGTGAAGGATGGTCGGACTGATCCCTTTCGTCTCGAGACAAACGCCCCAAATCCTGAGATACAGACAAGGGTAGTCTATGTCGATCCGGCTGAGTCTGAACCTCTCTATGATGATTGGCTGAAGGTAGAGGTGAATATTAACGAAGATAGTGGTCGGCCCGATGGCCTTATTATCACACGTAAGCCCCTGCCTGACTACAGTAATATGGAGGGCATAGGGGAAAGATCTCCGGTCAGGAAAGCGATCATCTGTGTGAGCGTGGTAGGCCACCCCAATCTCTATACGGAGATCCCGGTCTCACAGCAGCCGGATGATGGATACTTCGATAACCTCGATGCTGATCCCTCGCTCCATGTCAGCAATGGAGCACAGAGAGAGGTCTTCTACTCCACTATCGCTACCACTTTCCCGGACACTTATTGGTACATCAGCAAGATCTATGACTCTAAGGGCGTCGATCTCCTCGACCCCGATCTCTCCGAGGAGGACAAGTGGATCCATGTCACACTGGATACGAAGCCTTCGTATGTGGATAATGACTTAGATCGCCCCATATATATCGGACCCTCCTCGCTCACGATCGTGGCGGATGGCTTGCCAGAGGGGTCTTTCTATAGGGAGGGATATATCGAGCTGAAGCTGCTGCCCTACCATCCGGACTACCCCTCCAGGTCTGTTACCATTCGAGTGGTCTCCGGACTGGGACTGGACTATCGGATCACCTATCCCGATAGTGAGCCCAAGAAGCCCTTTGTGGAGCGATCCACACGAGTCATTGAGAGCAGTCTCTATCAGACGGAAGCTCAGACCTATTCCATCGATGTTAGCTCGACGATGAAGTGGGAGGTCAAGGCTTCGCACGACTGGATCATTGTTACGCAGCCGACCTTTGACAAGGGGTCCTACAATAGTACCTTCACCGTCACTCTCCCGCCAAATAATCAGGGGGAAGAGATCGGTGGGCTCTATCCTGCGCGCGAGGGGTATGTTGATATCATCGGGGATCAGTTCTTTAAGCGCATTATGGTCTATCAGGGGGGGTATGTCCGGATAGGCAAGGAGATCTGGATGGACCGCAACCTCAAGGTCTCACGCTTCGTAGGAGGATCAAGCGATAGGAATCGCTATGTCATCAAGACGGACCGGTATGGTCAGGTCCTCCCGCCGCGCGACCTGCTCTATGCATGCGCTGTCCCGATAGCCCACCCGGGAGATGAGCCGGTGATCTATGCCTACGGGCGATTTTTTGACAAGTCACCCTCTGAGTGGGGCGGGAGTACCACTGTACCGACAGCTACCTACGGAGGTGATAAGACCTCTTACTTTCGTCGGTCCGTAGACCCGGCACGAATTAATAGCTATGGGAATAATAAGACACGGTATAACTTTGCTGGGCGTAATGTCCCTGAGGCTAATGACGGCTACTTCTCCTGGGGAATGTACGGTACCTTCCCCGCACGAAACTCAAATGCGAGTAGGCTGAACGATGCCTGGAACTGGTCGTACTATGTAGGTATGGCGACCAATGTGATGCAGATGCCGACAAGCAAAAGCTATAACGACCCCTGCCCCGAAGGGTGGAGGGTACCAAGCTATGCAGAGCTCTTCAGGCTCAATCGCTACCTCTCTCAGGCCCGTATCTATGCCAATGGTACCGAGGACTACCTGCCCAGTGAGGGGCTGGATGCTGCCGCTAAGGATGGTATGATCAATAACGGGGTCTTCTTCTACAACGACGATAAGGTGAGCTGCTGGTTTCCCTTCGCCGGCTTCCGTGCCATGAGTACTGACGCAGCCTTCAGTATCGTCAGCGAGGGGGTCAAGACTGCATACTGGGCAAACTTCAGCTCTGATGGTATGAATGCCTTCCGCGCTACCCTTGAGTACCAGAATGCATTCATTGAGTACTGGAACGGCAACTTCTCCAATCCGATCCGCTGTATCCAGAACAATACTATCGAATAATCGCTATTCTGATGCGAGTACATCAGTAAACTAAGCTTCATATATGTGTATACCAATATCCTCTTAGACACAGGATATTGATATAATCAAGGAGAGTGTGCTCGTGATGGGTACACCCTTCTTTTTGGTACCCTCTCGCTGATCATCAGTTGATCCGAGAGGTCGGACACGAGCGACGGCACCCCGACGGGGATGCACGCTCCCTGTGCATCGGCCATCCTTACGCCTGCCGGTGTACCATCTATTAGATGGCCCCATTTGCGCCCCTTCGGGACAGGCTCCGGCGGTGAGACGACGACGAGGCAAGCCGGCTCTCTGAAGAGGCGATATAAGTGGGGAAATTCTAATACCGATATTAGTGATCACTAATATCGGTATTAGACGACACTAATATCGGTATTAGACTTACGCGAGAGCAACCCCTCCCCTAAAGGGTCCCCCTTTGGGGAGCACTATCCGACCTCGTTCGGCGAGGGGAGGCGGAGCGGCACCCCGGCAGGGGGCGTTTTTCATAGCTGTAAAGATCAGGTACGTCCCCCCTCCCCAAGTCCCCTATCGACTATAGCTATTGTGCTGCGGTCTTCTGTAGCTTCAAAAAAAAGAGGGTGCGCCATCCCATACGGATGACGCACCCTCTTTTTTGGGGTGGTGGCGGATTACTTGGCGTAGGAGACGACGCGGCGCTCCCGGATGACGGTGATCTTGACCTGACCGGGGTAGGTGAGCTCGTCCTGTACTCGCTCAGCGATCGCATTGGAGAGCTCGACCGTGCCGGCATCGTCGACCTTGTCGGCCCCGACAACGACGCGGAGCTCGCGACCTGCCTGGATAGCGTAGGTCTTGATCACTCCGGGGTAGGAGAGTGCGAGGTCCTCAAGTGCCTTTAGTCGCTTGATGTAGGCCTCTGCTATCTCGCGCCGTGCTCCGGGTCGTGCGCCACTGATGGCATCGCAGACCTGGATGATGGGGGCGATGAGGGTGCTCATCTCAATCTCATCGTGGTGGGAGCCGACGGCATTGCAGATGTCCGGCTTCTCCTTGTACTTCTCGCAGAGCTTCATGCCGAGGAGGGCGTGGGGCATCTGTGGCTCCTCGTCTGCCACCTTGCCGATGTCGTGGAGGAGTCCGGCACGGCGCGCCTTCTTGGCGTCCAGTCCGAGCTCCGAGGCCATGACGGCACAGAGGTTGGCGGTCTCGCGGCTGTGCTGGAGGAGGTTTTGCCCATAGCTGGAGCGGTACTTCATCTTGCCGACGAGGCGGATCAGCTCAGGGTGCATGCCGTGGATGCCGAGGTCGATCACGGTTCGCTCACCGGTCTCCATGATCTCCTCCTCGAGCTGCTTCTCAGTCTTCTCGACCACCTCCTCGATGCGGGCGGGGTGGATGCGTCCGTCCTGCACCAGCTCGTGGAGGGACAGACGTGCCAGCTCTCGGCGGACGGGGTCAAAGCAGGAGAGCAGGATCGCCTCAGGGGTGTCATCGACGATAATCTCGACGCCGGTGGCAGCCTCGAGGGCGCGGATGTTGCGCCCCTCACGACCGATGATGCGCCCCTTGATGTCATCGTTGTCGATGTGAAAGACGGTGACCGCATTCTCGATAGCGGTCTCGGTGGCGATGCGCTGGATGGTCTTGATGACGATCTTGCGCGCCTCGGCATTTGCCTTGAGCTTCGCATCATCGATGATCTCATTGGTCATGATGGCGGCGCTGGACTTGACCTCGCTCTTGAGGTGCTCCATCAGTTGCGCCTTGGCTTGCTCCTTGGTAAGACCGCTGGTCTCCTCGAGCTGCTCAAGCTGGCGGAGACGTAGCGCCTCGAGCTCGGCCTCCTTGGCCTTATTGAAGTCGATCTGCTTCTTGAGGTTGACTCCCTCCTCCTCTATCGCCTGTGAGCGGCGGGACATGTCGTCCTGGAGCTTGGTGAGCTGCTCCTCGCGCTTCTTGAGCTTGTCCTCGATGGACTGGAGTGAGGCTTGACGAGCCTGTACTTCGTCTGCGAGCTCGGCCCTGCGCTTTAGGAATTCTTCCTTGATCTTCAGGAGCTTGTCTCTCTGGAGCATCTCGGCATCCTCTCTCGCCTTGGCCATGTATTCGTCTCGAGTGACCTTGGCCTGGTCGAGGTACTCCTGCCGAGCCTCTTTGGCTTTGGCGATCTCGTTTTCATAGAGCCTCTGAGCATGGCGCTCGTTCTGCTTATTGAGCAGAATCCAGCCCGATGCCAGTAGGACTATGGCGACGATGATCGCAATTATTATGGGACTCATATAGTGGTATGTCTTTATCTAAGTGTTGTCTCTGGGGGAGGTCTGTGTACTCAGACCATCAAGTGCCTGATCAAGGTCCCTTGAGAGCTTGGCGAGTCGTCCCTCGTAGTCGGCGTGCTCTTGCTGCTGCAGTAGGCGGTACTTGTCGCGACCGAGGTGGATGGCAGCGTAGGTGAGTGCCTCGATGGTCGTGAGGTCGTACTGGGACCTGTACTCGTCAAGGAGGTGATTGAGCTCCTTGGCGGCTGCTCTCAGGGTGGCCTCCGCCTCCTCCTCACGGGGAATGGTGACGGCCATCGGGACCTCCCCCACGCGGAGGTTGATCACGCGGGTGAGAGTGGGTACAGGCGTCTCTGCCTGCATATCCGGGGATCTGTCAGGCATGACGGCTGTGGCGCGTTGGGTGGTAGGTAGTGAGTACGGTGTCAGTCGGTATTACTTGACGTGGGTCTCTAAGAGGCGAAGTACATCGTCCACGGTCTCCACGAGATCATCGATCTCTGCGTAGAGACCCGCTGCAGACTTGCGTACGTCCGGGTCATCGGCTGAGATGGGCGCCCTGAGGGCGAGCTTCTGCTCCAGTCCGTCGGCTCTTGTCGTCTCCTTGGCTAATAGACTACGGAGCTGACCATTCTGGTCTCTAAGTAACTCCACCTCCTGCCGAAGCGCTTGGTAGCGCTCTATGAGGTAAGACGTCCTTAGCTCTACGCGATGGAGGGCATCCCCCTCGTGGGACCGGTGATCGGTACTCTCTGACACTGGTGTGGCGTGAGAAATCAGCCCTCTCGTCCCTCTACCGTGACGCTTCGGTCGATGCGGCGGATAAGCCCCTGCAGGGTGTTACCCGGGCCAAACTCGATGAAGCGATCCGCTCCGTCAGCGATCATGCGCTGTACCGTCTGCGACCAGAGTACAGGGGCGGTGAGCTGCTTGACTAAGTTGCTCTCGATCTCCTTGGGGTCGGTGTGTGGCTTGGCGTCTACATTTTGGTAGATCGGACAGCGGGGGGTCTGGATGTGCGTCTGGTGGATCGCCTGCTCCAGCTCCTGCCGAGCCGGCTCCATCAGCGGGCTGTGGAATGCACCACTCACCTTCAGAGCAATGGCACGCTTGGCTCCGGCCTTCTTCGCCTCCTCGATGGCTTGATTGACTCCATCGATGGAGCCGCTGATGACCACCTGCCCGGGGCTATTGTAATTGGCAGGTATGACCAGCTTGTCAAGGATATTGGCACAGATCTCCTCCACATCGGCGTCCGGAAGACCGATGATAGCCGCCATCGTCGATGGAGCCTCTGCGCAGGCCTTCTGCATAGCCACGGCACGCATATGTACGAGTCGGACAGCGTCCTCAAAGGAGAGCGCCCCGGCGACAGCGAGGGCGGTAAACTCTCCCAGAGAGTGACCGGCCACCATGTCGGGCTTCTCCTCAGAGCCGAGGACAGCTGCGGAGATGTAGGAGTGGACAAAGACGGCAGGCTGCGTGACAGCGGTCTGCTTCAGCTCCTCCTCCGTGCCGTCAAAGATGATCTTACTCAGACCGAAGCCGAGGATCTCATCCGCACGATCAAAAAGGCGCATCGCCTCAGGATTATTATCATACATGGCCATACCCATGCCTATGTGCTGGGATCCTTGGCCGGGGAAAACGTATGCTAGCATATGATTGTATGTATCGTTAAGAATAGGGTTTCTAAAAACTACTCCCACAAAGATAAGTAAAAGAGAGGAGTATCGGAAAGCTTTTTCAACACATGCGCAGGGCGGATACATCAGAATTGACCATCAGTCGCCGTCGGGCTCACAGCCTTGACGCAGGAGCTGTGAAGAGATCTCTGCAAGGTACTGGTTGTCAGCCGGCAGAGATCCTCCGTTTCTATTACCGGCTTTAGTTTTGACTAAGACCGACTTCCCGATCTTTCTCAATGAGATATTCCCTGTAACCTCAGTGTGGACTGTCCTCAGGTATTTCAAAATTGCCGTGCCCTACCGGTACCTCTCTGTCGGCTCTTATGGACGACCTTATCGATTGACGACTAACGGAACAGATGTAAATAATGAGAGGGTGTGCCCTCTTGCGGACACACCCTCTTCAGTCTCTATTGCACTCATGCGGAGTGCTCCGTCTGTGGTGCTATTTGCGCCCGGGGATTGCCGACCTCATAGCCTCTCACTTCGTCTCCGATTCCTAGCGGATCATAAAGCGGATAGGGACGCTCATCCGCGCAGCTATGGGCTTGCCGTCCTTTGTCGCCGGCTGCCACTTAGGCATACTGCGGACGACTCGGAGAGCCTCTTCGTCCAGCGACTTGCTGACGCCCTTCAGGATCTTGAAGTCCGATAGGCTTCCGTCACTCTCTACGACGAATGACGTGTAGACGGTGCCGGACATTTTTGCCTTTTGTGCCTCCTCGGGGTACTGGACGTTCTGAGAGAGCCACGCCATCATAGCTTTCTGTCCTCCTACAAATTCCGGAGTCTTATCGGGCTGATCCGGTATCCCTTTCTCTTTGCTGCTCGATGGTGAGAGCTTAAAGATGACCGGGATAATCATCTTGCACCGGACCGCTTTTCCTCCAGAGTGACCCGGTACCCACTTGGGCATTATCGACACGATCCTAAGAGCCTCAGCATCGAGTGCCGCTGTGACACTTTGTACTACCTCCCCATGAGTGACCGTCCCGTCCTCCTCCACAAAAAAGGAGACGATGACCTTTCCCTCGGTGCCTGCCTTGACCGCTTCCTCGGGATACTTGACATTATCGTTGAGCCAACTGAGGAGAGCCTTCTCCCCACCCCGGAAGTGGGGCAGCGAGTCTGCCTGCTCGGAAGGAAGGCTTGAGACGGTGTCAGAGGGAGCCGCTTGCATTTGCTCCACAGACACCATCTGTGTCCCCAGGGCGACCAGCGCGAGGATCGGTGTGGCGAAGAGGGCATAGACGACGGACATCTTGCTACTCGTTTTCTTTTTGTTATTCATAATGGTAATTCGATTTCTTAGATTTTGCATTGAGAATGAGAGTGAGGGCACTTCCACCTTTCGACCCACTGTGCACTTCAGCAACAGATGCTGGTAGGCTTTCCGGTCGATGCCCTCTCGCAGTACTCCCTGGTCAGCAAGGTACTCAAGGTTATTGCGCAGATCTTGGAGCAGACCCCATGTGCACGGATGCCACCACTGTACGATCTGCAGTATCGTCCCGATGGTGATATCTCTGTAGTGCCTCTGTCTGATGTGCTCCAGCTCATGAGACAGAATGGTATCGATCATCTCGCTCCCCTCGAGAGAGCGAGGAAGGTATATGGACTTTCCTTGGGTAAAGGGGGCGATCTCCTCGTCGGTAAGGTAGATGGCAGCCTCCTTGTGCGCTACCGGTGTGGCACTCTGTCTGAGACGGTGGAGCCTGTAGTACCCGGAGGCGATCCACCCGGTGGTGATGAGTGCACCCACGCCCCAGATAAGGAGGAGAAGCTCAGCCCGACTCATCGGTCTGCTTACACTCTCTCCCTCACTCACCACCGGCGCCTCCTCTATCCTTATCGTAACGACCGGCAGGATCTCCTTGCTCTGGCTCTCCTCTCTGTCGCCGAGCGTGAGACTGACAGCGGGTAGGAGCAGGCAGGTCAGTATGGCGATGATGTAGAAGTACCGCTTGGTGCAGAGGAGCGAACTCTTGCGTAGCAGCACCACATCTAAGAGATAAAAGAGGAGCAGCCCTATCCCCGAGATCGCCAAGTACTCTATCCAGACGATCGGCTCCATACTACTTATCCTCTCCTCTCTCAATTAGGCTCAGGATCTCCTCGATGTCCTCCTTGCTCACCACCTCCTCCTCAGCGAAGTGCTGCACGAGGCTCTTGTAGGAGCCCTTGAAGAAATTGGAGACCACATACTTAATGGTCTTGCCATAATACTCCTCCTGAGTCACCTCAGGAGCGTATACGTGTCCACGACGCTTGCCGACACGTGCCACGTAGCCCTTGCTCTCAAGCTTGCTCACCACTGAGGCAATGGTGGTGTAGGGGGTCTCGGATTGCTCCATCAGCGGGATCACGTCACTGATCTCACCCTTGCCGACCTGCCAGAGTGCCCTCATAAAGTCTTCCTCCAGTGGGGAGAGACCGTTCAGAAAGTGGTTGTTGCTCATACTCTAAATTCTTCTTCTACGATTTCTTCGTAGCAAAGTTACGATAATTTCGTAGATAAGCAACAAGAGCGGATTACCGAGCCGAAGGAGTCGCATTAGAACTCACTATTACAAGCTATTGAACTCGCGACCTTGAGCAATGAGACGATGGGGGCGTATCATACAATGGACTGACTATCATCGAGATATGATCCTCTGTTTCTGTTACCGATAGTAGTGTTCATTGAGAGCGACAGGTGAAAAAAAGGCTGCGCCTCGCGTGAGACGCAGCCCTGGATGACTTGGCGGAAGAGCCTCTGCTACCGACGTGACCGGTGGTAGAGGAAGTCGATGATCCCCTCGAGGACCTTCCCCGGCACGAGACCAGCGGCACGGATCTGCTGGGGGATGAAGCTGGTGGCGGTCATCCCGGGCGTGGTATTGACCTCCAGCAGCACGGGAGTGCCGTCGCTCTCGATGAAGTAGTCGACCCGGATGATGCCGGCGGCTCGTAGGTGGCGGTAGATCTGGTGGGTCAGCTCCTTGACACGCATTGTCGTCTCCTCAGGGAGACGGGCGGGCGTGATCTCGTCCACGGCGCCATTGTACTTGGCATCGTAGTCGAAGAACTCACTCTTGGGCACCACCTCGGTGATCGGCAGGATGTGGATCCCCTCGGCGTCCTCATAGGCGCCACAGGTGATCTCGGTGCCGGTGATGAGGGACTGGATCATCACATCGCCACTCTCGGCGAGTGCCTTATCTATCGCCGGCTGCAGCTGCTCTCGCTCCGTCACGTGCGTCGTGGCGATGCTGGAGCCGCCGTTATTGGGCTTGACGAAACAGGGGAGCCCCGGCTCTCGGAGCAGGTCATCGATGTCGATCCGGTCGTACTTGGTGAGCCGGACTGCCGGAGCGATCTTGATCCCAAAGGTGGAGAGGTAGCGGGCGCAGACGTACTTGTCAAAGGTGAGCGCTCCGATCAGTGTCGGGCAGCAGGAGTAGGGGATCTGCAGCATATCGAGGTAGCCGGTCAGGTGCCCGTCCTCGCCCGGTGTGCCGTGGATAGTGATGTAGGCGAAGTCGAAGCGAACCTTGCGACCGGTCTCGGGGTGGACAAAGGAGAAGTCTCCCTTGTCGATCTCAGGTGTGTCCTCGAGTCCGAGGACTATCCAGTGATCACGCCGTATCAGTACCGGGTAGATCTCGTAAGGACTGTCGGAGAGAAACTTCATCAGCCCCTCCTGACTCGATAGGGAGACGGTATACTCGCCACTGTAGCCACCGGCGATGAGCGCAATCTTTAGTTTTTCTTGATCCATAAAGAGATGTGATCAGAGGTTCTCTACATTGCCGTCGTCGACATACTTCCGCCACTTCTCGATGAGGGCGGTCATATCGGGCGGTAGCGTGCTCGAGAAGTCCATCTGTCGCTTAAGTATGGGGTGAAAGAAGCCCAGCGTCTGCGCATGCAGTGCCTGCCTTGGGCAGATGGCGAAAGCATTCTCCACAAATTTCTTGTAGCTGGCGAAGCGATTACCGCGGAGGATCTGATCCCCACCGTAGACGGCATCATTGAAGAGCGGGTGCCCCTCGTGGGAGAGGTGGACGCGGATCTGGTGCGTGCGTCCCGTCTCGAGGCGGCAACGTACCTGGCTGAGGTAGCCGAGGTACTCCTCTGTGCTGTAGTGGGTCACGGCCGTCTTACCCACTTCGCCCTCGTAGGGAAAGGGTGCCATCCTCGTCCGGTCACGAGGGTCGCGAGCGATGTTGCTCCTCAGCACGCCCTCCGCCGGGTCCATATGTCCCCAGATCACCGCCACATACTCGCGTCGGGTGGAGTGGTCAAAGAATTGCTTCCCGAGAGCACTCTTCACCTCCGCAGTCTTGGCGATCACAAGGAGCCCGCTGGTGTCCTTGTCGATGCGATGGACCAGCCCTATCGCCGGATCATTGACATCGAAGTCGGGGTCATTCCGCAGGTACCAGGCGAGTCCATTGAGGAGCGTCCCGTCCCAGTTGCCATGCCCCGGGTGGACTACCAGTCCCGCCGGCTTATTGACCACCAAGAGCCAGTCATCCTCGTAGACGATCTCGAGAGGCATCTCCTGGGGTGTGATCTCAAGATTCATTGGCGGGCGCTCGAGCCGCATAGAGACGCGGTCGAGAGGCTTGACCTTATAATTGGACTTCACCGGCTCGCCGTTGACGAAGATGAAGCCGGAAGAGGCTGCCCGCTGGATGCGACTGCGGGAGATCTTCGGCATCATATTGACGAGAAAGCGGTCGACCCTCAGAGGCTCCTGCCCCTGATCTGCTGAGATGGCGTAGTGCTCGTAGAGCTGGTCAACCTCCTCGTCCTCCTCGTCTACCGGCTCCGGCTCGGTCGGCAGGTCTCTCTCGGTCATTTACTGTAAGGCGTATGCTGGTGTGACTGGACTTCTATCAGCTCAGAGCTCCGGCAGATCCTCCCCATCGGGCTCCTCAGCCTGTCCGATCCTCTGGAGTGCCTCCGCGACCTCGCGGTCCACAGCTGTGGTGTCGGCATCGTAGAGGCTGTCAAGAGAGGAGGTCGAGGTGATCGAGAGGACGAGAGGGGTATTGAATGGTAGCTTAGTGCCCGGCTGGATCACTTGACCGGTCTGACGATCGGACACCTCCACCGCGAGATCATTGTATCTCCCGGGGACCATCTTGATCGTCACATCGACAAAGCCTGCCGACCTGAGGGCAGCTTGAGCACGGCGTCTCGAGGTGTCGTAGACAGCAGGCATCACCACCTGCTCCACGGTCGTGGTATTGGTGGTCAGGAAGATCGTGCGGTGCTTCTTGATGATCGATCCGGGACCGGGAGAGGTCTTCAGGATCACACCGGGTGCCATCCCCTCCGTATAGATAGAGTCGACGATCTCGAGGTCCAGGTCCATGGACCGCACCGCCGTCTGCGCCTCCGTTAGGGTCATACCGGAGAGATCCGGCACCTTGGCCGCCTCGCCATGGTGGGTGTAGACATCGAGGAGATAGAGTGCTCCTACGATGATAAGCGCCCCCACAGCGACCATAGCCAGCAGGTTTAGCAGCGTGATCCTGACAGCGCGTCCTGTGCTCATCGTCCGCTTTTTCTCCTCCGTCCGATCCTCTGTCTCTCTGTCCATCTCCTCCTCGCTCATGATGCCGTCGGTATCGTCCTTACTTACTCCTCGTCGTCACTGTCGTCCTCAGCCATGTCGGAGAAGACGTTCTGTACATCATCGTCGTCCTCGATCTTGTCGATCAGGGTATTGACCTCCTCGCGCTCCTCAGGAGTGATCTCCTTCGTCATCTTGGGGTCGCGGATGAAGTCTGCCGACTGGATCTCGAAGTCCATCCCTTCGAGTGCTGTCTGCAGGGTGCCATTGACGGCAAAGTCGCCCGTCACCGTGTAGCCGTCGTCCGAGCTGGAGACATCCTCCGCACCGGCGTCGATGAGCTCCAGGAGTAGCTCCTCGGGATCGTACTCCTTGCCCTCCTCCTTGGGAGTGACAGTGAAGACTACCTTGTGGTCAAAGAGGAACTCTACGCTACCATTCACACCGAGGCTCCCACCGTACTTGGTGAAGTAGCTCCTGAGATTGGCCACCGTGCGGGTCGTATTGTCGGTCATGGTCTCCACGAATATGGCGATGCCATGCGGAGCATAGCCCTCGTACGTGACGGTCTCATAATTTGCCTGATCCTTGTCCGTCGCTTTCTTGATGGCGCGCTGGACATTCTCCTTGGGCATATTCTCCTTCTTGGAGGTCTGGATGAGTACGCGCAGGCGGGGGTTGGTATCCGGGTCGGGACCTCCGTCGCGGACCGCCACGGTGATCTCCTTGCCTAGCTTCGTAAATGTACGGGCCATATTGCCCCAGCGCTTCATCTTACGCGCTTTTCTGTACTCAAATGCTCTTCCCATGATTATTGTCAGTAACTATAGTCTCGGTCGACCGTTTTATCGGAGAGTCGCTCCGGTAGCGTGCTCGATTTGATTGAAAATTTTCTGCATTGTCTTCTCGATCGCCTTATCGCTCAGGGTCTTGTCCGGGTCGAGGAGCTCAAAGGTGACGGCGTATGACCGCTTGCCCTCGGGCAGGGTCTTATCCTCGTAGACGTCGAAGAGCTCGACGCTCCTCAGTAGCTTGGGCTCAGCCTTCTCAGCGGCCTGCTTGATGGTCTCAAAGGTGACACTCTTGTCGACGAGGAGTGCGAAGTCGCGCTTGACGGAGGGGAAGCGGGGGATGCTCGTCGCCTTGGTCAGCCGACCAAGGACGCGGTGGAGCAGGATGTCCCACTTGATCTCAGCGAAGTAGACCGGCACGTCTATGTCGTGCATCGTCGTCAGCATCTCCCGGTCGAGGAGTCCCCAGCGGGCGAAGACCTCCCCGCCCTTGAGTGAGAGTACCTGGCACTTCTCGAAGAGTGGATCGTCCTCCCTCTGCTCACTGCTGATCTCTCCGGCATTCACGCCCATGCGGGTCAGGATCTGCTCGAGGACTCCCTTGAGCTCATAGACCGAGATCTCCCGCTCGGGGGTGATCCAGTTGCCGGTATCGGTGTCCCCGGTCATCCAGAGTCCGAGACGGAAGCTCTCGTGGAAGCCTCGTAGCGGGTTTTCTTCCCTCTCGTCGACGCGGGTGTAGGTGTTGCCAAACTCGAAGAAGCGGATATTTGTTGCCTTGCGATTGAGATTTCGCTCGATCGACTCCAGGCCGCCGTGAACCAATGTCTGACGAAGCGTGGAGAGGTCGGCAGAGAGGGGATTGATCACCCTCACCGCTTGCTCGGAGTTCTTCTCGTCGCTGTAGTAGGACTCCTTGGAGAGGGAGTTATTGAGGATCTCAAAGAATCCCGCTCCCACTAATTGCTCGCTGATCACCTGCTGGTAGCGGACGCTCTGATCCTGGTAGGAGGGAGCGCCCATCGTCAGCGTCAGTCGCTGGTCTGGGGCCTGGTAGGTATTGTATCCGTAGATGCGGAGGATCTCCTCGATCAGGTCCACATCGTGTGTCACATCGTATCGGTATCGGGGTACCTCCACGTGGATCCCCTCCTCGTCCCCACCGGTAATGGTGATCAGGAGCGACTCGAGGATATTGCGCACCTGAGCCTTGTCGATCTCGAAGCCGATCAGACCATAGAGGCGCTTCCAGGAGAGGTCGATCGTATAAGGTCCCACGGGACTGGGGTACTCGTCGTAGATGGCGCTCGCCACCTCGCCCCCTGCCACCTCGGTGATCAGGTCGACGGCACGCCGGAGGGCGTAGGGGATCTCATTGGGGTCCAGCCCTCTCTCGTAGCGGAAGGAGGCATCTGTATTGAGCCCATGCCGACGGGCTGTCTTGCGGACGTAGGTGGGGTGGAAGGTGGCACACTCGAGGAACATATTGGTCGTCTCCTCGGTGATGCCGGAGTCCTTCCCACCGATCACGCCGGCGATGCAGATCGGGTCGGCAGCGTCGGCGATCACCAGATCTCTCTCCGTCAGCTCGTACTCCTTGCCGTCCAGCGCGGTGAGCTTCTCCCCCGCCTTAGCGAGCCGTACGTGTACCTCGCCCCCCCTGACCTTATCGAGGTCAAAGGTGTGAAGCGGCTGTCCGATCTCCATGAGGACAAAGTTGGCGGCATCGACAACGTTATTTACCGGGTGGACGCCCATCGTCTCAAGCGCCTCGCGAAGCCACTTGGGTGATGGCCCGACCTTCAGACCGCGAACCACCACTCCCGCATAGCGCGGGGCAGCCTCCGGAGCGTCGATGTGGAGGTTCACGGGGTGTCCCTCTCCCTTTATCTCACTCACCTCGGGCTTATGGAGTGCTGTCCTGAGTCCGCGCGACCGGAGGTAAGCGTAGAGGTCGCGGGCGACACCATAGAGGGAGGTGCCGTCGACGCGATTGGGTGTGATGTCGATCGTGATCACCTGATCAGAGTGTACACCGAAGTAGTCTGCCGCCTCGGTCCCGGCGGGGATGTCGTCCGGCAGCACCATAATCCCGTCGTGGGCGCTGCCGAGTCCGATCTCGTCCTCTGCGCAGATCATACCGAAGGAGTCCTCCCCGCGCATACGGCCCTTCTTGATCGTAAAGGACTCCTCGCCATCGTAGAGTGTGCAGCCTATGGTGGCTACCACGACGGTCTGTCCGGCAGCGACGTTGGGCGCCCCGCAGACGATCTGCAGAGGTCCGTCCGGGCTGTACTTGCTACCGAGATCCACCGTGGTGATGTGGAGGTGGTCAGAGTTGGGGTGCGGGACACAGGTGAGGACCTTCCCGATGACGAGACCGCGCAGTCCGCCACGGATCGACTCACGCGTCTCCACGCCGTCTGACTCCAGACCGGTTGATGTCAGGATGTCGCTGACCTCCTCAGCAGTGAGGTCATGGTCGACATACTTCTTGAGCAAGTTGTACGATACGATCATTCTTTTTCTCTCAATATATATATGTGTCGCTTGGCGTCATCCTCGTCTAAGGTCGATGGTACACGGCACAGGATACTCAGTATAATGGGACCACAAATTTAGCCCTAATTCCGCCCAATCACAAAAGCCAGCCTCATCGGTCCATCTGATCCGCGATTGGAGACCCGGATAGCTGCGGATCTGGGCAAAAAGACTAACTTTGTCTCTATCCTTATATAAGCCCACCTGAGATGATGACAGCCACAAAGCGAATCTTGCTCTTGCTCCTCCTGATGACCACCCTGCCTCCCCTATCTGGTGCGACCGACTGGCTGGGGGATAAGTTTTCGCTCTTCATTCACTATGGTCTTTACTCTACCTATGGTGGGGTTTATGATGGAGTGCCGGTTAGGGAGGGCTACTCGGAGCAGATCTTCTCCTTCGGGGTGCACTATATGGATGTCTACGAGGCTTCGGCAAGGGACTTCACGGCGTCGGACTTCGACGCTGACTCAATAGTGGCACTGGCGAAGAGGGCCGGTATGCGGAGTGTCGTGCTGACGGCGAAGCACCACGAGGGGTTCTGCCTCTGGGATACGGCTACGACCGACTTCTCCGCTGCACGTGCGCCCCGCTGCGGACGAGACCTGGTGGGTGAGATGGCGGAGGCGTGTCATAGGGCGGGACTGCGCTTCGGGCTCTATTTCTCCCTCATCGACTGGCACTTCCCGGGCGCGGTGCCTTACTCGTCGCACAATGCCGACTCGGTCACCCCGGCACATCACGAGTACAATAAGCGCCAGGTGCGTGAGCTATTGACCAAGTATGGATCGGTGGACGAGCTCTGGTTTGATATGGGCTCGCTGACGCCCGGTCAGAGCCATGAGCTCTACCGGCTGGTGAAGAGCCTGCAGCCGGACTGTATGGTGAGCGGACGGCTGGGAAATGACTGTGCTGACTTTGCCGTCTTTCCGGACAATGAGACACCTGACTACACTCTAGACATTCCGTGGCAGACGGCAGCAAGCTTTTTCCCCGAGACATGGGGCTATCGCTCCTGGCAGCGGAGGGGCAGTGTGGAGACCAAGGTGCGCGAGAAACTCTCGGATCTCCTCCGGGTCGTCTGTGGAGGGGGGAAGTACCTCCTTAATATAGGTCCCGATGGAGAGGGTGGGGTGGTCCCCTTTGAGCGCAAGGTGCTGGAGCGTATGGGAAGGTGGCTGAGCACCTATGGCGCAGCTATCTACGGGACGGAGGGGCTACCCTGCCATAATCGGCTGATGACTCGACGGGCGGATGGTCGGGAGCTCTACCTCTTTGTCCCCGATCACAGGACGCTGGTCGAGCTGCCGGCGCTCACTGCTTCGCCCCTAACCGCTGCGGCCCTTGATGACAAGGGGGGTGTGGAGCTTACTTCTGTAGACGGGCATCCCGTCGTGCGCTGCGTCCCTCTTGCTGGTGTGCCTTATCGGGCGATACGTCTCTCCTTTGCCGATCCGGTCTCGCTGCAGTCCCGGTCGGAGACTATCTATGCCTACTCTCTGGCGGACTATTACTCCGGGCTGCGGAGCGTGGTTGGCTACAGGGTTGTAGGTAAAGGGTTGAGGGAGATCTCCTTCCCTCGGGAGTACGAAGGCCGGGAGGTGGAGGTGAATGGGCATCTGCTGACGCTCAAGGGGCAGCCGTATGAGTCCAAGTCTCCGACCGTACGCCCCATAGGACCTCTCGCTTGCCGTCTCGTGGGCGGACAGCTGGGACGGATGCCGTCGGATGATAGTGTGGTCCCTCAGCCTGTCGAGGGAGCGATCCTGGGGGACACGCTCCTTGGCTCTCCCGATCAGCATAGGGGGCTTCTCCTTGAGCAGGAGCTGGCTTGCGATCAGTCGGGCGACCTGAGGGTGGACCTCGCCTACAGCGGGGGCTTCCTCCTTTACCTTGATGACAAATATATAGATGGGGGCTTCGTCCGAGAGGGTGAGGAGAGGATCCCACTTCTCCTATCCCTGACACCGGGTCGGCACAGGCTGCGGCTCAAGCTCTACAATGGCTTTGGTCCTCGTCCCTACGCCCTCCTTACGCCCATCGACAAGTACGAGATGCAGAGGATGACTCTTCCCGTCACCGATGAGGTGACGATCACCCGCCCCCATCGCTTCCCTATCGCTTCTCCGGCTCACCTCTCCGCCCTCCGCCTCCGATAGAGGGCCATCGTGTAGCTCGTTTTTGTGGAAATGGGTGAATACCTGTACCTTTGTGATGAGTGGGGGAGGCAGGTATTTGGATTCGTACACCATATATATATGAGTAGACAGACAGATAAGATCAGGGCGCTCATCGAGCGAAGGGAGCAGATGCTCCTCGGAGGTGGAGAGGATGCGGTAGAGAAGCAGCACAGCCGCCACAAGCTTACAGCCCGAGAGCGGATCGAGAGACTCTTGGATCCCGGCACGTTTGAGGAGCTGGGGACTTACGTTCGTCACCACAATGCCAATTTCGGGGCTGACAAGAAGGTCTACGATGGGGACTCGGTCGTCACCGGTAGTGGTCTCGTGGATGGTCGTCTGGTCTACGTCTATGCGCAGGACTTCACCGCCTTTGCCGGCACCTGCGGCTATATGCATGCTCGCAAGATCTGTGAGGTGCAGCAGCTGGCGATGAAGGTGGGGGCGCCGATCATCGGCATCAACGACTCCGGCGGAGCGCGCATCCAGGAGGGCGTCAACTCGCTTGCCGGCTATGGTGAGCTCTTTGAGAATAACATCCTCGCCTCGGGCGTGGTACCACAGATCTCCGGGATCTTCGGTCCCTGCGCCGGTGGGGCGGTCTACTCCCCGGCACTGACCGACTTCAATATCATGGTCTCCGGCACGAGCTATATGTTCCTCACTGGTCCTAAGGTGGTGAAGACGGTTACCAATGAGGAGGTGACCGCTGAGGAGCTCGGTGGAGCGTCCGTCCATACCCGCAAGAGCGGTGTGGCGCACTTCGCTGTCGAGAGCGACGAGGAGGGGCTGGAGCTGATGCGTCACCTGCTGAGCTTCCTTCCGTCCAACAATATGGAGGAGGCGCCTCGCGTCGCATCGTCCGATCCTGTAGACCGCGATCTGTCGGTGCTGAATGAGTTGATCCCCGATAACCCCAATACGGCGTACGATATGTACGAGGTGATCGGTCAGGTCGTCGATGGAGGTGAGTTCCTCGAGGTGCAGCGTGACTTTGCCCGCAGCATCATCATCGGCTTTGCCCGCATCGATGGGCGGAGTGTCGGTATTGTCGCCAATCAGCCCGCTGCCGCTGCGGGGGTGCTGGATGTCAATTCGTCCCGCAAGGGCGCCCGCTTCGTCCGCTTCTGTGATGCTTTCAATATCCCAATCGTCAGCCTCGTCGATGTCCCCGGATTTCTCCCCGGCACCGGTCAGGAGTACAATGCCGTGATCACCAATGGCGCCAAACTCCTCTATGCCTATGGAGAAGCGACAGTCCCCAAGATCACCGTCATCACCCGCAAGGCGTACGGTGGTGCCTACATCGTGATGGGGTCAAAGCACCTCCGTGCCGACATCAATCTCGCCTGGCCCTCCGCCGAGATCGCTGTCATGGGTCCCGATGGAGCAGTGGAGATCCTCTATGGTAAGGCTCTCCGTGATGCTGAGGATCCGGCTGCGCTCAAGGAGGAGCATATCCGGGAGTACAGGGAGAAATTTGCCAACCCCTACTACGCTGCCTCATACGGATTTATCGACGATGTGATCGTCCCCGATGAGACCCGTAAGCGCATTGCCCGAGCACTCCGAGACCTCCGCAATAAGCGCCAGGAGCTGCCGGCAAAGAAGCACGACAATATCCCCCTCTGATATGGACAATCAGTACTTTGACCCCTCCATCGAGGCTCTGCTCTCTCTCGGTCGTGCGATCGATGAGGCGCGGGGCGAGGTGGTGACGGCGATCGCTCTCGCACTGAACGACTATGGACGAAGCGTGGAGACCTCTGCGCTCTGCGATGAGGAGCGTGGCGAGCGGCGGTCGGGCTGGTCCGACAAGTCGCTCACGATGCGTCGCCGCCCTTGGTAAGGACATACTACCACACAAGAGACCTATGAAGCAATACCGATACACCATCAATGGTCACCCATACGAGGTGACGATCCACTCTGCCGACGAGGAGATGGCGGAGGTGGAGGTGAATGGACACCGCTACAGCGTCCGCCTGAGTGACGAGACCGCCTCAGAGCCTGCTCGGCGGACCCCTAAGCCCCAGCCCGAACCGGCTGTGAGTAAAGCGCCTGTCCCCGAGGCTCCCAAGGAGGCGCCCACTGCTCCCCTCCCGCAGAGTCAGCCTAAGCGTGACGCCGGCGGTCGTGAGGTGATCGCTCCCCTCCCCGGCCTGATCCGTGAGGTGCTGGTGTCTGAGGGAGACCAAGTGAAAAAGGGTCAGAAGATCATGGTCCTCGAGGCGATGAAGATGGAGAATGAGATCAATGCCGATAGCGATGGCACGATCACCTCTCTCTTGGTCTCCAAGGGTGACTCCGTCCAGGGGGGCGATCCGCTCGCCACGATAGGGTAAGGGGTACCCTCTTCAGCGTATGATAGACCTCCTCGTGCCTCCCAGCGATCGCATCTGGGGGTGGTCCCGTTTCTCGAAAAAGAGAAATAGCCCAAAGTCACTTCCGTAAAATGAGGGCTTTTTCGCTGAGAATCTTTACCTTTGTGCGATATCGTGGAGGGACAGCTGAGATTTTAGATAACCGAGCTTGCAATGCGTAGGCTCGAAAAGATGTAAAAGTATGAATGTAATCACAAAGACCATCACTCTGCCCGATGGTCGTGAGATCACGATCGAGACAGGCAAGCTTGCCAAGCAGGCTGATGGCTCCGTGGTTGTGCGCATGGGCAAGACCATGCTCCTGGCGACGGTGGTCGCTGCCGAGGAGGCACGTCCGGGCGTAGACTTTATGCCCCTCCAGGTGGAGTATAAGGAGAAGTTCTCCGCCGATGGCCGCTTCCCCGGGGGCTTTACCCGCCGTGAGGGCCGTATGTCGGACCATGAGATCCTGATTGCACGACTGATCGACCGCGCTCTGCGTCCCCTCTTCCCCGAGGACTACCACTGCGAGGTCTACGTGCAGATCATCCTCTTCAGCGGTGATCCCAATGAGCTCCCCGACCAGCTGGCCGGGCTGGCAGCCTCTGCCGCCATGGCGGTCAGCACCGTCCCCTTCGACGAGGTGCTCTCTGAGGTGCGGGTGATCCGTCTCGATGGTGAGTGGGTGATCAATCCTACACTCGACCAGCTCAATCGTGCCGATATCGACCTGATGGTCGGTGCGACGGAGAAGAATATCATGATGGTCGAGGGTGAGATGAAGGAGGTCCCCGAGAGCGATATGATCGAGGCGATCAAGCAGGCTCACGAGGCGATCAAGGTACAGTGCCGTGTGCAGAACGAGCTGGCCCGCGAGGTGGGCTCCGACGTCAAGCGCACCTACGAGGGCGATGCACAGGATCCCGAGCTCGACAAGAAGATCTACGACAGTTGCTACGACAAGCTCTTCGAGATCGCCATGTCAGCCGATAATGACAAGCACTCCCGCTCTCGCCGCTTCACTGAGGTGGGCAAGGAGTTTAAGGCTCAGTACAGCGAGGAGGAGCTGGCGGAGCTCGAGCCACTGATCAATCGCTACTTCGATAAGTACGTCAAGCTGGCGGTACGTACCGCTGTGCTCGACCATCACCAGCGTCTCGATGGTCGCGGTCTCGAGGATGTACGTCCGATATGGACGGAGGTGGACTGCCTCCCCGCCCCTCACGGATCAGCTATCTTCACCCGCGGAGAGACCCAGGCACTTGCCACGGTCACTCTCGGTACCAAGGACGATGAGAAGCTGGTCGATGATGCCCTCTTCCAGGGTAAGGAACGCTTCCTCCTCCACTACAATTTCCCGCCCTTCAGCACCGGAGAGGCATCTCGCCCCAAGGGCGTCAGCCGCCGAGAGATCGGTCACGGCAACCTCGCCATGCGTGCCCTCCACGGCATGATCCCCGAGGACTACCCCTACACCATCCGCGTGATGAGCGACATCCTGGAGAGCAACGGATCCTCCTCCATGGCTACGGTCTGCGCCGGTACGCTGGCGCTGGAGGATGCCGGTGTGCCGATGATCCGTCCCGTCTCTGGCGTTGCAATGGGTATGATGAGCGAGGGAGACAAGAAGGCGGTCCTCACCGACATCCTCGGTGATGAGGACCACATGGGAGATATGGACTTCAAGGTGACCGGTACCCGTGAGGGCATCACCGCCACTCAGATGGATATCAAGATCGACGGGCTGAGCTACGAGGTGCTGGCACAGGCCCTCGAGCAGGCACGTCGTGCCCGCTTCCATATCCTCGACATCATCGAGAGCACCATCCCCGGACCTCGTCCTGAGCTGAAGCCTCAGACGCCCCGCATGGAGCAAATGGAGGTGCCGAAGGAGTTCATCGGCCCGATCATCGGCCCCGGCGGTAAGATCATCCAGGGTATGCAGGAGGAGTCCGGTGCTCAGATCAATATCGAGGAGGACACCGAACGCGGTGTCGGCGTGATCCAGATCGCTGCGTCCAATAAGGAGGCGATCACTCGCGCCCTCGAGATGATCAATCGCATCGTCGTCATCCCCGAGGTGGGTGAGACCTACGAGGGTACCATCAAGAGCGTGATGCCCTATGGTGTCTTCGTCGAGTTTATGCCCGGCAAGGAGGGTCTGCTCCATATCTCTGAGTGGGACTGGAAGTACTTTGGCAACATCGAGGAGACCGGTGCTGCAGAGGGACAGAAGCTGCAGGTGAAGCTGCTGGAGGTGGATCCCAAGACTGGCAAGTTCCGTCTCTCTCGCCGTGCCCTGATCGAGAAGCCTGAGGACTACGAGGAGCAGTCCGAGCGTCCCCGCGAGCGCCGTCGTGGTCGGGAGGAGCGTGATGGAGAGGGTCGCCGTGGCGAGCGTCGCCGCAACCCTCGCCGCGAGGAGCGCAACTCTGATGACGCTGACAGCGAGGAGCAGCGTCCCTCTGATGAGGAGCGTCCGCGCCACCAGGAGCGCCGTCGCAATCCCCGCCGTGAGGAGCGCGATGAGGAGCCTCGTCACGAGGAGCGCGAGGAGCGTGATGAGGAGCCCCGCTGTGAGGAGCGTGAGGAGCCGAAGCGTGAGCCAAAGTCCTCTGAGGACAAGCCCGGGAGCCCGGCTGACTTCTTCAAGCAGTTTGGTCAGTTCTGATCAGTAACCCCTACTTAATATGCAGCGAGCCGAGTGCGATCCTTTCGTCCTCGGCTCGCTTTTTTGCGCCCTCATAAAGCACTTTATACCCCCTCTCACTAATACCGATATTAGAGAAGTCTAATATCGGTATTAGTGAAGTCTATTACCGGTATTAGATTTCTCTTTTATCCCTAAAGGATTTCTGCCCTACAAGCTACGCTTCAGACTAACGAGCAAAGGTGGGAATAGCTGTGGAGATTTCACCAACCATTTTGACCTTTACGCCTATATTACGTAGCTTTGAAGATAGGATTATCGTTAAACCCTTAATCACCAAACTATCACCATAAAAAACTTATCGTGCTGGGAGTCGTCACCCTTGCCTCGAGGTCTGTTAGACGCTACTACACGGCACTTTTTCCATAATAATCTTATGCGTATCAAGTTCTTTGTTTTAGAGCTCTGTATCATAGGTGCTACCGTCTGGGCCACCCTTGTTCTTTCAAGGGTTGAGTCCTTGATGGCTCTTAAGGAGTCGATATTCCGGTTTGTTATACCGGTCATTGTCCTTGAGTCTCTGTTTGTACAGCTGATGACACTCGTGCCCGAAGAGAGATGTCAGTCTGGAGTTGTTTCCCCATGGGTCAAGGCTCTCGACATTGCCTTTTGGGGTGCACTCTTAGTAGTTTCCATAGCCCTCCTCCTGATAGATATGGGGGAGCCTTTTACGATACTGCGAAAAGATATTGGACTGTTACTCTTAGTAATCATAGTGGGAACAAGTCGCTATCTCTATTACCACAAGCTCGCTAAGGCGATAAAGCAGTCCAAGTCCGCAAAGGATTGACATCAGCAGCACTGCCCTATTATGTCTATATCGGTTTCAGAGGGAGCACCCTTTGGAACCGATTTTTTCACGAACGAGGTCAAGCAGGGGTGACGCATTTGAGCCTTACAGCTAAACAAAATGCCCCTCTTTGAGCGTTTCTCCGCCTGTTACGCTATCTTATTGGGCGATCCGGCTGGATCGGACAAACCGCAGTGCACCCCGGAGGGGTGCCTTCTTCATAGCCCGGGTGTCGAGGCACGCAGTGCCGAAGACCCCGGGTTACCTGAGATCCGCCTTGTATATATACGACCCCGATAGGGTGTCGCTCCCTCTCACGATCACTATTACGAGCGACCCCTGGCGGGGTCGAGGAATTGAGGGCTATGATTTCCCGGGGTCGTCGGGGCTACGCCCCTCCGACACCCGGGCTATGAAAAATGCACCCCTGCCGGGGTGCATCACCGTCACCCCTACCCCCTCCGACTAATACCGATATTAGAGAAATCTAATATCGGTATTAGTGAAGTCTATTATCGGTATTAGATTTCCCTTTTATCCCTAAAGGATTTCTGCCCTACTTGTCCCCCCAAGTGACAGCATGGACTGCCACGACTGACTTTTATTTCTACGAAAAGACATAATGGACTGACAGATAGGGTGGGGCTTCGTTTTTGTACTTATGGTCTCAGAATAAAACGAAAAGAATAAAGTGAATATGAATTGGGATAAGTACACAATCAAGTCGCAGGAGATGATCCGGCAGGCTATGGAGGAGGCGCGCAAGCGTGGCCACCAGGCGATCGAGCCGGAGCACCTCCTTGCAGCCCTCACCGCAGAGGGGGATCAGGTGGCAGAGTACCTGATTCCCAAGTGTGGGGGCAACCTCGACACGCTTAGGTCGAGGATCGAGGAGGACCTCAGTGCCCTCCCTAAGGTGCAGGGCGGGGAGCCCTACCTCAGTAGGGATCTCGCCTCAGTGCTCGATGCAGCGGAGCGTATCGCTGCCGAGATGAGCGATCAGTATATCGCAGTGGAGCACCTCTTCCTGGCGCTCCTCAAGACCGATACCACCGCCGGTCGCCGACTCAAGGATCAGGGCATCACCTATCAGACGATGCTCGAGGCGGTGCAGTCGCTTCGCAAGGGGGCTAAGGCGGACTCCCCCTCCTCGGAGGAGACCTACAACGCACTCAATAAGTATGCGACCAATCTCGTGGCAGCGGCTCGCGAGGGCAAGCTCGACCCGGTAATCGGTCGGGATGATGAGATACGGCGCGTGCTGGAGATACTCAGTCGCCGGACGAAGAATAACCCGATCCTGATCGGTGAGCCTGGCGTCGGCAAGACCGCCATCGCCGAGGGCCTTGCCCGCCGTATCGTGCGGGGCGATGTGCCGGAGAACCTTCGGGACAAGCAGCTTTACTCCCTCGACATGGGGGCGCTGATTGCCGGAGCGAAGTATAAGGGCGAGTTTGAGGAGCGACTCAAGAGCGTCATCAACGAAGTGAAGGGCTCTGATGGTCAGGTGATCCTCTTCATCGACGAGATCCACACCCTCGTCGGTGCAGGCAAGAGCGAGGGCGCCATGGATGCCGCCAATCTCCTCAAGCCGGCTCTCTCCCGGGGCGAGCTCCGGGTCATCGGTGCCACCACACTCGGTGAGTATCAGAAGTACTTCGAGACCGACCGGGCGCTTGAGCGGCGCTTCCAGATCGTGATGGTGGATGAGCCGAGCGAGGAGGATGCGATCAGTATCCTCCGCGGACTGAAGGAGCGGTACGAGACGCACCACCATGTGCGCATCCTCGACGAGGCAATCGTCGCCGCCGTCCGTCTCTCTCGGCGCTACATCAGCGACCGCTTCCTCCCCGATAAGGCGATCGACCTGATGGATGAGGCGGCAGCCCGTCTCCGCATGCAGATCGACTCCATGCCGGAGGAGCTGGACGAGGTGGAACGGAGGATCAAGCAGCTCCAGATCGAGCGTGTCGCCATCAAGCGTGACGGCTATGAGGATAAGGTCCGTGCGATCGATGAGGAGCTGGCCAATCTCTCCGAGCGACAGACTGCGCTCAAGAGCCAGTGGCAGCGAGAGAAGGATCAGATCGACCTGATCCAGAAGGCGAAGACCGAGCAGGAGCAGCTTAAGCTCCTTGCCGAGCGCGCCGAGCGCGAGGGCGACTACGCCAAGGTGGCGGAGATCCGGTACGGCAAGCTCCAGCAGCTGCAGGAGAGCATCGATGAGGCGGAGAAGAAGCTCCACGAGGCTCAGAGTGGCAAGGCGATGATCAAGGAGGTGGTCGATGAGGAGGATATCGCAGAGGTGGTATCCCGCTGGACCCACATCCCGGTCACCAAGATGATGGAGAGCGAGCGGGAGAAGCTCCTTCACCTCGAGGAGGAGCTCCACAAGCGGGTCATCGGTCAGGACGAGGCGATCACCGCAATTGCCAATGCGGTCCGCCGCAGTCGTGCCGGCCTGCAGGACAGCAAGCGCCCGATCGGCTCATTCCTCTTCCTCGGCACCACCGGTGTCGGCAAGACGGAGGTGGCGAAGGCGCTGGCGGAGATCCTCTTTGACGATGAGGATATGATGACGCGCATTGATATGAGCGAGTATCAGGAGAAGTTCTCCGCCTCCCGCCTCGTCGGTGCCCCTCCGGGATACGTCGGCTACGAGGAGGGTGGACAGCTCACTGAGGCGGTCCGGCGGAAGCCCTACTCGGTGATCCTCTTCGATGAGATCGAGAAGGCGCACCCCGATGTCTTCAATGTCCTACTCCAGGTGCTGGACGATGGTCGCCTGACGGACAATAAGGGGCGAACGGCGGACTTCAAGAATACGATCATCATCATGACCTCCAATATGGGTAGTGACCTGATCCGGAAGAGCCTCGAGAGCATGACGAAGGCAAATGCCGATGAGGTCGTCGGCAAGGTAAGGGCTGAGGTGATGGATATGCTCAAGGAGCGGATCCGCCCTGAGTTCCTCAATCGTATTGATGAGATCACGGTCTTCCGTCCCCTCACAGAGGAGCAGATCGCGGAGGTGGTACGCCTGCAGCTCGACCGGGTGGTCAAGACCCTTGCCTCCAATGGCATCACGCTGACCTACACCGATGCTGCCGTGCAGCAGATAGCCCACGAGGGGTACGACCCGCAGTTCGGTGCACGCCCCGTGAAGCGGGTGATCCAGAGCAGGGTGCTCAATACCCTCTCCACGGACATCATCAGCGGCACCCTCCGGCGCGACAGCGTGATCGAGCTGGATGCCGAGCATGGCGACTTCGCCTTCCACAATAAGTAATACCGTTTCCTAACAAAAGACCTTTGCAAAATGGTCTTTCGCCGAAAAAGCACCGCTTTTTCGGCAGGGACTTTGCAGAATGCCCCAGATGCAAGGAACTGAGAGTGAGGGCGAAGGGAGTGTGCTAACGCACATGACCAAGCCCGAATCTCGAAAGTGACGCCGCAGATGGGGTATTATGCAAAGGTCTCAACAAGAAAGGATCCGAGTCAGCCCCACTGCGGGACCGGCTCGGATCCTTTTTCTTTTTGTTAGTATCTATTTGCGAAGGTCACGCACAAGCGATCGTACCAGCAGGTAGATACAGACAAGCAGGATGACCCCGTAAGAGAGAGAAATTACTATACTCAGAGTCGGTCCCCAGGAGATAACTTTAAGCACATACAGTCCGAGACCGATCAGGATCCAGTCCAGCAGGTGTCCCAGAGCCGCTCTCGTCAATGTGTATTCCCCTTCACTGTGCTCCATATCTCGCATACTATCTCTGACACAAATGTATGCAAAACAGACGAACTCGGGAAAACGGAGTGAGGACCGGCATCTAGGTGGATGCGAGGCCGGGGGTGACGCCTTTGTGCATTGGGGTAATGATATACCAAGGATTGCTCAACCGTGAGGCACCCGCAAGGGTGCTCGCTCCATAGGCATCGGTCATCCGCGAAGCGGTGACCGATGTACAAAGACCCTTCCCTACCCCCTCGACCCCTTGTGGGTCGCCGTACAGAGATCCTCCCCTCCCATAACCCCGCAAGGGTGTCAACCTCAAGCCTGCCCGGGGAGTGCGACACCCTTGCGGGGTCGAGGGTTTACTTGTACCGCCTGGTCCACGGGTCTTCGGGGCTACGCCCCTCGACCGGTGGCTAAGAAGCGGGCATCCGCAAGGGGGTGCTCGGTTCCCTAATCTTTCACGATGAGATGAATGGCTACTGCGTCATCCCTCCTGTGTCTCTTTTTCCTGGAGTTTTTTCGAGGATAATGGCTGCATATGTTGTCGTGAATGATGTATTGTTTCGCGACAGATGTTAAGCGTTATTATGGGGGAATTGACTGAGGATAAGATACTTGAGAAGTCAAAAAGGTGCGGGACCGGCTCGGATCCTTTTTTTTGTCCCGGGTGACCTGCCCCCTCAGCCATAACCCCTGATTTCTGTTGTTGGTGGCTCAGTACGGTATTATTTAGACGTATGCTCTGACGTATGTCTACAGGGATGACGCATTAGGGTAATGATATACCAAGGTGGGCTTATCCGTGAGGCACCCGCAAGGGGGTGCCACTTCGCCCCTGCGAGATCGGCGGGATGGACGTGTCTTCTAGGTGTCCTCTGCGCCGTCCGACTCGTCCGACACGTCCGACCTGTCCGATAATATAGCGCTCCCGGGGTGCCACGCAGTCGGATGATCCTTGTCCTTGGGATTATGCTGGGGCGCAATTAAATAGATGGCATGATGGCAACCACAATGGACGCATCAGTCCTTACTCTTCACGATGAGCTCAAATGCGTTACCCCCTCAAAAGTAAAAATGGGCTGTCAGAGATGTCGCATTTAATGCTTAAATTTGTAAGCTTTAGGAGACAAATAGGAGAGAATAATTAAGTCTATGGATAGAGAGGATAAGGGAGAGGAGAGAGAAGATCACCTGACCGACACGGAGGAGGGGCTGGCGCCGACCGAGGAGGGGGCGCCGCTGGCCGACGAGGTGCGGTATGGGCGGACCCACGACAGCCACGGCAATTACGTGCTGTCGGGGATGTATCGCTCTTGGTTCATCTCCTATGCCTCTTACGTGATCCTGGAGCGGGCGGTGCCCTATATCTCTGACGGGCTCAAGCCGGTCCAGCGACGGATCCTCTACACGATGTCGCAGATGGAGGATCGGCTGATCAAGGTGGCGAATATCGTCGGCCAGACGATGCAGCTACACCCGCACGGTGATGCGAGCATCGGGGACGCCCTCGTGCAGCTGGGCCAGAGACGTCTACTGATCGAGTGTCAGGGCAATTGGGGCAACCTCCTCACCGGTGACGGCGCAGCGGCCCCGCGCTACATTGAGGCACGCCTCACGCCCCTCGCCAAGAGGGTCCTCTTCTCCCCCAAGATCACCGACTACGTCCCCTCCTACGACGGAGCCAACGAGGAGCCGGTCAATCTGCCGGTGAAGTTTCCCCTCCTCCTCGCACAGGGCGCCGAGGGCATCGCCGTCGGACTCTCCTGCAAGATCCTGCCGCACAACGTGGGCGAGTTGCTGCAGGCCTGCGTCAGTTACCTCCGCGGGGAGCCCTACGAGCTCTACCCGGACTTCCCCACCGGCGGTCTGGTCGATGTCGCCAAGTACAGCGACGGAGAGCGAGGTGGTCAGGTGAAGGTGCGGGCGAGGATCGAGAAGGTCGACTCCCACACCCTCGCAATCACTGAGCTGCCTTACTCGACCACGACGGGCTCCCTCATCGACTCGATCCTGAAGGCGAATGAGACGGGGAAGATCAAGATCAAGAAGATCAACGACAAGACCGCCGCTGAGGCCAATATCGAGATCCAGCTGCCCGGCGGTGTTTCGCCCGACAAGACGATCGATGCGCTCTACGCCTTCACCGGTTGCGAGATCTCTCTCTCGCCCAATTGCTGCGTGGTGCGAGACGACCACCCGGAGTTCCTCACCGTGAGTGAGGTGCTTGCGGACGGCTGTGAGCGGACGATGGGCTACATCCGTGCCGAGCTGGGGATCCGGCTGAGTGAGCTGCAGGAGCAGCACCTCTTGGAGTCCCTCGAGCAGCTCTTCATCACCCGACGGATCTACAAGGATAAAGACTTCGAAGAAGCCAAGAGCATCCCCGAGGTGGTGGCACACATACGAGGGCGACTGGAGGATGCGCTGGAGACCTTCTTCCGTCCCGTGACGGATGAGGACCTGAAGCACCTCCTGGAGCTCAAGATGGCGAGGATCCTGAAGTTTAATAAGGAAAAAAGCGACGCCTCTATCGCCCACCTTATGGACGAGATGGCAGATACCGAGCGACGCCTCGGCGATGTCCGCTGTGAGGCGATCAGCTGGTACGAGACGCTGTACGAGGACTTCGGGAGGCAGTACCCGCGACGGACGACGATCCGGAGCTTCGACGACATCGAGGCGGCAAAGGTGGCGGTGAAGAGTGAGAAGCTCTACGTGGACCGCAAGGAGGGCTTCATCGGCACGGGGCTCAAGAAAGCGGAGTACGTCGGCGACGTATCCGACATCGATGACGTGATCGTCTTCCTCCGCAGCGGGGTCTACTTCATCACCAAGGTGAGCGAGAAGAGCTTCGTCGGCAAGGACATCATCCACGTGGCGCGCTGGGTGCGAGGCGACGAGCGGACGATCTACAACGTCGTCTACCGCGACGGCAAGGAGGGTACCGCCTTCATCAAGCGCTTCGCCGTCACCTCTGTGATCCGCGACCGGGAGTACGACCTGACGCGCGGGAAGCCGGAGTCCAAGGTGCTTTACTTCACTGCTAATCCCAATGGTGAGGCGGAGGTGATCAAGACCGTGCTGCGGCCGAGTGCCAAGAAGCGGCGGCGCAAGAGTGGGCTGATCTTTGAGACCGACTTTGCCGACCTGCTGATCAAGGGACGCCAAGCGCGAGGGAATATCCTGACGAAGGAGCCGGTCTTCCGCATCTCGCTCAAGGAGGAGGGCAAGAGCACCCTCGGAGGCAGGGACGTATGGTTTGATCGCGACGTCTTCCGCCTCAATTACGATGAGCGGGGCGATTACTTAGGCGAGTTTATGGGAGACGACAAGCTCCTCGTGGTGCTCGACGACGGCACGGTGTACCTCTCCGACTTCTCCGACAGCAACCACTTCGAGCGAAATATCCTCGTGATCGAGCAGTATGATCCGGAGAAGGTCTGGACCCTTGTCTACCACAATAGCAAGGAGGGCTACACCTACCTGAAGCGCTTCCTCCTCGAGGAGGATAAGCTGCGGAAGAAAGACTCCATCCTCACCAATCCCGACGACACCCTTCTCCTCCTCTCCGATGAGCCTTACGCCCGCGTGGAGGTAGTCTACGAGGAGGGACCGGCGGAGGAGATCGAGGCGGAGGACTTCATCGCCGTCAAGGGGGTGCGAGCTAAGGGCAAGCGCATCAGCACCAGTCATGTTACGGAGGCGCGCGAGCTGGAGCCCCTGAAGCGACCTGAGGATGAGGAGGGAGACGATGATCCGGACGAGGAGGATGCCCCCGACGGCGAGGGAGAGCCCGACGTGGACGACAGAGCCGAGGAGGAGGCGCAGGTGATCGAGGAGGTAACCCGTCAGCAGAGACTGGCATTTAAGGACGAAGAGGATGAGTAAGAGATACCGCAAGGCTGCACTACTGCTGGTCCTGACTCTGAGCCTCTCTCTCCCCGGTGTGGCACAGACCGGAGGATGGAGGCAGAGAGTGAGTGACCGACTTGAGAAGCTCGGCCGACAGACACGAGAGTACATCCACGGTGAGCCGTGGACCTACGATGGGCAGCTCTACACCACGCACCGCGAGATATTGCTCATCGGTGGGCGGGTAGGCGTCATCGATCAGTATGTGAGCCCCTCCGCCCACACGGGAGATGACCTCCGGGTCTCGCTCGGGGTGGATCGCCCCTACTTTGCCGACCGCTGGCACCTCAGGCAAGACCTGGACTTAGGGCTCGGGATGCCGAAAAATAAGGCGAATGGAACCCCGATGTATCTCCCCGGTCTCTACACACAGACAGCCTTTGCCTACACCCTGCTGGAGCGAAGCGGACTGAGGCTGGAGGTTGCGCCCGCCTGGTCACTTACGGTGCAGGGCAATCTCAAGCTCTCCAATAGCAATAACGTGGCGAATGTCAAGGCGACAACCGGCCTCGATGCCTGGTCCCGCCTCAGCTATCGGATCCCGTGGGAGACGCTCCCGATGCGCCTCTCCTACACCCTTTCGCTCCCCCTCCTCCACGTCGCCTACCACCCCGACTACGGGCAGAGCTACTACGAGTATGTCTCGGGGGATAATAGGGCTCCGATCCGTCTCTACCTCACCGCACCGCACAATAGTCGCTCGATCCGTCAGCGACTGCTCATCGAGCTGCCGATCCACAGCACCACCTGGGTCGTCGGGCTTCAGCACATCGGCACCACGGAGCAGATCAATCATACCAAGTACCAGCTTGGCAGCGTCGGCCTTGTCCTGGGGCTCACCCTTGAGACCTCTGCTCTCTCTGGTGGGCGCGCCCTCCGCTCCGCTCACGTCAGTTCATCATACTAAGGCTATGGCACTCAGACTCACACACACTCTACCCGCAGTGGTGGCCCTCCTCCTCGGACTCTCAGCCTGCATTCCCTCGCAGCCGGAGAATGCCGACTACAGAGCCAATTTTGAGGCCCTCTGGACGATCATCGACGAGCGCTACTGCTTCCTCGACGAGAAGGGCATCGACTGGGACTCGATCCACACCGCCTACAGTAAGAAGATCGACCTTATGGAGGAGAAGAAGGTGGCCAATGACCTCGCTTTCTTTCACCTCATGGCGGAGATGCTCAATGAGCTGCACGATGGACATGTCAATCTCATGACCGGCTTTGATGTCAGTGCCAATAGCGACTGGGCGGGCGACCCTACGGAGGGACTTAACATCTATGTGAGGCAGAGACAGATCTCCGGCCGTCTCATGCAGTCGGGAGGCATGCTCTACAATAACTTTGGCATCAAGGGGCAGCCCGACCACCGCATCGGCTACATCCGCTACAATAGCTTCTCCTCGTCCCTCGGCAGTATGGACTTCATCCTGAAGTACTTCGACAATACCGATGGGATCATCCTCGACGTGAGGGGAAATGGGGGCGGTCTCGTCAGCAACGCTTCCGACCTCGCCGGCTACTTCTTTGACGAGCGGACCTTGGTCGGCTATGCGACCCACAAGACCGGACCGGGACGAGACAGCTACTCGACGCCCAAGGAGATCTACGTCACTCCTGCCAAGGGTCGGCGCTGGACCAAGAAGCCCCTCGTGATCCTCCAGGACCGGGGCTGCTACAGCGCGACGAATGACTTCCTCGTCAAGGTCGCCCTCGCCCCCAACGTCTACCGCATCGGTCTCCCCTCCGGTGGAGGCGGCGGTATGCCCGCCACCTCGGAGCTGCCCAATGGCTGGCGCGTGCGCTACTCCGCCGTCAAGAGCCTCGACATACACAAGCGGTCGATCGAGGGTGGCATCGCACCCGACAAGGAGGTGGCCAATGAGACCTTTGATAAGAACCCCAAGGCGCCCGACCTGATCCTCAGCGAGGGGATCCTCTACCTACTTAAGTGCGCCAAGGATAGTAAAGAAAGCACAGAATGAGCAATCAAGATAAGAATCCACTAGAGCTGGAGGAGCGGATCATCGCCGCCCTCCGCACCGTCTACGACCCCGAGATCCCGGTCAATGTGTACGACCTGGGACTGATCTACGATGTCGATGTGGATCACGATACCGGCGTCGTCAATATCACCATGACGCTCACGTCGCCCAATTGCCCCGTCAGCGACTTCCTCTGCGAGGATCTCGAGATGAAGGTCAAGGCTGTAAAGGGGATCACAGAGGTCCATATCGAGATCACCTTTGAGCCCCAGTGGGACCAGTCTATGCTGAGCGATGAGGCTAAGCTGGAGCTGGGGATGATGTAGTCCTTCCTCTACCATGACTGCCCGCACCAAGACCTTCTTCGCCTCCGACCTCCACCTCGGATCGCCCTACCACGACGATCCTCGAGAGGCGGAGCGACTCTTTGTCCGGTGGCTCCACAGTATAGAGCCTGAAGCGAAGCGACTCATACTGGTGGGCGACATATTTGACTACTGGTACGAGTACCGGCAGGTGGTGCCGCGGGGATTTACCCGCACGATAGGGCTGCTGGGCGAGATGGCGGACGAGGGCGTGGAGATCCACTTCTTCACCGGCAATCACGACATCTGGATCTCCGACTACCTCCCCACGGAGATCGGCTGCACACTGCACCGAGAGGCGACATCGATGGAGCTGGAGGGACACCGCTTTTTCATCGCTCACGGCGACGAGTATGCACCGAGCAAGGCTTACGCCGTCACGCGGGCGATCTTCCACTCGAGGGTGTGCCAGTTCTTCTATGGCCTCCTGCCCGCATGGCTGACGATCCCACTTGCCCAAGGGTGGGCGCGGAGGAGTCGCGAGCGAGGTCTCAGGAAGAGCCGGCAGCTCCCACAGCCGGAGATCGGGGAGGAGTATCTCGTGCGCTATGCTGAGGCGGATGCGCGCGAGAGGGGCGGGGAGGCACCCGAGTACTACCTCTTCGGTCACCGCCACCGTATGGCGGATCATCCCGTGGGCGATCACAGCCGCGTGATCCTCCTCGGGGACTGGATCAAGTACCATAGCTATGCCGTCTGGGACGGCGAGACACTCACACTTAAGCGCTACCAAGTATGACCAATCGGCGACACTACACAGACCACTCGAGGATGGCTGACCTGCTGAGCGAGCACTACAACATCTTCTCCCTCATCTCTCGTCTCGGGATCCCCCTCGGGATGGGCGACCACACGATACGCGAGGTGTGCGAGGCCAATCACGTGGATACCGACACCTTCATGTACCTCGTCCACTTCGACCTCTACCCCGATCTGCGGGAGACACTCACGCCGGATCCTGAGACGATCGATGTGGCGCAGATCATCTCCTTCCTCCGCACTAGCCATCGCTATTTCTTAGAGGTTCGGCTGCCCGACATCGGCGAGGCGCTCGAGGTGGCACTCGAGGGTGCTCCGCACGACATACGGGTGGTGGTGCAGCGCTACTTTGCCGACTACTGCAAGGAGGTGCGCAATCATATGCACTACGAGGACGAGGTGGTCTTCCCCTACGCTGAGGGACTGCTCCGGGGAGGGGAGGGAAAGCGAGACTACAGCATCATCAACTTTGAGAAGCACCACGATCAGGTGGAGCTGAAGATGCATGAGCTGAAGAGCCTCTTCCTGAAGTACTACACCTGGGAGGCCAATCTCAAGCTCTACAACGTCCTCCACGACCTCTACGCCTGTGGTGAGGAGCTGCTCAACCACAATGATATAGAAAATCAGATCTTCATCCCCTGCATCAAGGCTCTTGAGGTGAGCCCTTCACGATGAAAGCCAACCTACTCATAGCGCTCTCCGACAGCCGCACACAGGAGGCTCTCGCGACCCTCATCGGTCGGGAGAAGGGGGCCGAGGTGACAGTACATACCCTGAGGGACCCCTTTACCCTCGTCCGGACCATACGGAGCCTCCGCCCGGACATCCTCATCGTCTCCTGCAATGTCTGTAGCCCACCACTCATCGAGACGCTCCGGACCATGGCTGACCTGCCCGAGACGCGCTTCATCCTATACTGCGACACGATCACCGATGAGCTGCTGGCAGAGCGGTGCGAGGGACATCTATCCGCCGAGGAGAGCGATAAGGAAGTGATCGACCTGATCTCCGCTCTCCTCACGGCCGAGGAGGGTGAGAGAGAGGTGGTGGGGGAGCTCACCCCGCGCGAGCGAGACATCGTCATCGGCGTCGTCAAGGGGATGACGAATAAGGAGATCGCCGACAAGCTCTTCATCTCCATCAATACCGTCACCACGCATCGGCGCAATATCGTCAAGAAGCTCGACATCCACTCCGCCTCCGGCCTCACCGTCTATGCGATTATGAATAAGCTGGTGAGCCTCGAGGAGATCAAGATCTGACCGATGGCCGGGGTCTACGTCCATATCCCCTTCTGCAAGACGAAGTGTCCCTACTGCGACTTCTACTCCGTCACCAACCTCCACCCCGTCGAGGACTACCTGAGGGCGCTCGCCACTGAGATCGATCTGCGTTCCTACGAGCTGGCGGGAGAGCCGGTGGAGACCATCTACTTCGGCGGTGGCACCCCCTCGCTCCTCAGTGGGCGAGCCATCGGCGACATCATCCGCCGGCTCTGTCGCTCCTTTGACGTCGCTGCCGAGGCGGAGGTCACCCTTGAGTGCAATCCCGGGGACCTCTCCACACTGGGCCTGGACGAGGTGATCGCAGCGGGGGTCAATCGCTTCAGCATCGGTGCACAGTCCTTTGACCCGAGCCTGCTCCGATTCCTCGGAAGGCGTCACACCGGCGAGGAGACGTGGGCGCTCGTCCGAGAGCTCCACCGCCGAGGGGTGAGAAATATCTCCCTCGACCTGATCTACGGCATCCCCGGCTCCACCGAGGAGACCCAAAGGGCTGACCTCGATGCACTGGTCGCCTTAGAGCCGACCCACATCTCCGCTTACCACCTGATCTACGAGGAGGGGACCCCGCTCCACTACCGACTGCGGCGAGGGCGGGTAAGCGCCATCGATGAGGAGGAGAGCCTCCGGCAGTCTCACTATGTCGCTGAGCGACTGCGGTCGGCAGGGTATGAGCACTATGAGATCTCTGCCTATGCCCTCCCCGGCTACCGCTCGAGGCACAATAGCTCCTACTGGCACGGGATCCCCTACATCGGTCTCGGACCGGGCGCGCACAGCTACATCCACCCCTGGAGATCCTACGATCCGAGCGACGTCACGCTCTACTGTCGTCAGCTCCTCCGCTCCACCCCCTTCCTCAGTCGCACCTACGAGCGCATCACCCCCGAGATGGCTCTCGAGGAGTACGTCCTGACCCGCCTGCGGACCTGCGAGGGTCTCTCGCTGAGCGAGATGGATAGTCTCTTCGCCTCAGGAGTTAGGGAAAAGGTGCTACAGAGGGCACAGCCCTACTTAGCATCGGGCGATCTGCTGCTTGAGGGCGATCGGCTCCACCTCTCCCTCCACGGGATCGACATCTCCGACGCCATTATCCTTGACCTGATCTAAAGGTCCCTCAGCTGGATCGCCTCCTCATCGGTCTGCCCAAAGATGAAGGCGGGCGGGTCGATCAGGTAGAGCCGCTCTGTGGCGCGCGTCACCGCTGTGTAGAACCACCGGAGGAACGACAGGTCGATCATCTCCGGAGTCAGGTACCCGAAGCTCACAAAGACCTCGCGCCACTGACCGCCCTGAGCCTTATTGCAGGTCATGGCGTAGGCATACTTGATCTGCAACGCATTGAGGTAGGGGTTTTTCCGCATCTCCGAGTAGAGCTGCCGGCGCGACTGCACCCCGGGGTAGTCGAGGGCGACGTTGTCAAAGAGCAGCTGTCGCTGCTCGCCCGTGAGGGCTGCGGTGCCGCTGTAGAGACTCTCTAAGAGGATCTTCGCTGAGATGAAGCCCCCCTCGCCATCCACCAGCTCTGCGTCCCTGAAGGTAAAGCCATACAGCTCCGCCGTACGGCGCGCGTCCCGCACCTCCAGGATCTCGCCGTTGGCGATGAAGCCCCCGGTCTGCTTTCCCTCACCATCCACCGGTTGGTAGAAGTAATTATTCCGCACCACCATCAGCCGCTCGCCCGGCACCACCTCCTCCTCGTAGCCGAGGGTCTGGTGGCGGATGCCTTGGTTGTAGGACTCTGCCTCGCGATTGGACCGCGTGATCAGCACCGTCTCCTCCTGCCCCGCCCTTCGGTAGGACTCCTCCATCAGCTCCGGCAGGTCGTACCCCGAGATGATCCGAACCTCCCCGCCCCTGCGCGGGGTCGCCAGTAGAGGTTCGGTCCACGGCTGCCCCTGCTGCAGGTCAGCGATCCGCTGCCTCAGGTCGTAGCTCGTCAGGACGATCTCGCCGGCGCTCTCCTGCCGCACGATGTCGGTCAGCGTCTCCTCGTAGAGGTGGGAGCAGTAGCCCCGCAGGTAGTCCGGCGAGAGTGCGGGACTCTGCGGCGTGCCGACAGGGGGAAGCTGTGCATCGTCACCGATGAGCACGATCCTGCTGTACGGCACTGAGTGGCAGAAGTCCATCAGGTCATCCAGCAGCCGACCGCTGCCAAAGGAGTCATTCCCCTCGCTCTGATTGCTGATCATCGACGCCTCATCGACCACAAAGACGGTCCCCTGCTGCCCGGCGTTGTACCCGAGGTCGTAGGTGAAAGCGCCTCCCGCTCCGATCCGCTGACGGTAGATCGTCCGATGGATCGTGTAGGCCGGCATGCCGCAGTAGGCGCCCAGCACCTTAGCTGCCCGCCCCGTCGGTGCCAAGAGCCTCACCGGTACGCCCATCGAGACCAGCATCCGGGTCCAGGCACCGACGAGGCTGCTCTTACCCGTCCCCGCATAGCCACGGAGGAGGAAGAGTGAGTCCTCCTCCCCGTGGCGGAGGAAGTCGTCCAGCTTATCGATCACCCGCGCCTGTGACGGCGTCGGGGTGAAGGGGAAGAAGTCAAGTATTGCTGATCGCTCTGTCATACCGCAAATATACCGCTTAGGGAGCGTCCCGCCACACGCTCCATTCTAATACCGATATTAGTGATCTCTAATATCGGTATTAGTGATCTCTAATATCGGTAAAAGAATTGACCGAGGTAACAAACGATCTCTTTCTATGGGTGTGGGATAGCCAGGCCTCAGCGTGAACGGCTGAGATAGATGGATTTCCCAGGTGAGAGCAGGTGTCCTCTGCACTGTCCGACTCGTCCGATAACATAGCGCGCCCGGTGAGCGGGCACCCCGGAGGGGTGCGTTTTTCGTAGCCCGGGTGTCGGAGGGGCGCCGCCCCGACGACCCCGGGAAAGCATAGCCCTCCTTTATCCCCTCGACCCCGCCAGGGGTCGCTCGTAATGGAGGATCGCCCGAGGGAGCGACACCCTGTCGGGGTCGTATCTATAAGGCGTATCGCAGGAGACCCGGGGTCTTCGGCACTTCGTGCCTCGACCACCGGGCTATGCAGAAGGGACCCCTGTCGGGGTCCCTTGCCGGACGGCAGGCGGTGCACCCCTTGTGGGATCGGCAGGATGGGGATGCCTGCTCTGCGACCCACAAGGGGGCGTTATCGTATGCGTCGGCTGATCCACGGGTCATCGGGGCTGCGCCCCTCGACCCGTGGCTATGGAGCGAGCACCCCTCCGGGGTGCAACCCCGGTCCCGCTCCTGCGGAATCGGTGGGCGCGGGAGGTCGGTGAGAGCAGGTGTCCTCTGCGCCGTCCGACTCGTCCGACTTGTCCGACCCGTCCGATAATATAGCGCAACCCAGCCCCTCGGCGATCGGCCGGGATGGGCGGATTTCGCCTGATTTGTAACGTCATCGACACAGACTTGTAATGGGATCTCAACATACACTTATCCACTTTGTCACAGGAGATTAATCGCTTGGTAATATCCCTTTATGACCTTTGCGGTGAAAAATAAACAAGAAGAAATGCTCTTACAGTAATGAAGGCTTACCGTATTACACTCCTGGCGATCATGAGTTGCAGCACAGCTGTAGCGACAGCGATCCCATCACTCGGAAGCAATCGTCCGCTCACTATGGTGGCAGAGCCGGATGGCGACGTCGCCAGTGGCACACTCCATGGCATCATCACCGATGGGGCTACCAAGGAGCCACTCATCGGTGCCACGGTCCGTCTCGAGGGTACCTCTCTCGGCGGGATCACCGATATGGACGGAAAATTTACCATCAACGGCATCCCCAAGGGGGTCTACACCGTGGTGATCTCCTACGTCTCCTACAAGACTGAGCGGATCCCCAATGCCGTGATCGAACCGGGGCAGCGCGCCACGCTCGACTTCACCCTCCGTCCCGATGATGAATTGCTCGACGAGGTGGTGGTGACAGCTAAGGCCAATCGCGAGTCGGAGAATATGCTCCTCCTCGAGCAGAAGCGCGCCCTCATCGCGATCGAGGCGATCGGCGCCATGGAGCTGGATCGCAAGGGGATCTCCAATGCAGAGGCCGCCGTGCAGCAGGTCTCCGGCATCTCCAAGCAGGAGGGGGTGAAGAATGTCTTTGTCCGCGGACTCGCCGACCGGTACAATAGCACCTACCTCAATGGCTTCCCCATCCCCTCGGATGACCCTGAGTACAAGAATATCTCGCTCGACATCTTCGATACCGATATGATCCAGAATATCGGTGTCAGTAAGGCCTTCAGCTCCACCCGTGGCGGTGACGTGGGCGGTGCAGCGATAGACATCAAGTCCAAGCAGCTGCAGGGCGACCACCTCCTCTCCATCGGAGCCGGCGTGGGGGGCAATGCGACACTCCTCGGTCGCGACACCTTCCTCCGTCAGGATGGGGTGAACTACTTTGGCTTCGCCAATCGGACCCAGCCGGATCGCAGCCTCTTCCCCGGCTACGGATCCGAGATCCAGAGTGGTACGGATTACCCCTTCGTCAATAAGCTCCAGCCGGTCAGGGTGCAGGCCCCCGTGGATCACAACCTCAACCTCTCCCTCGGCAAGCGGCTCGACCTCGACAGCGTAGTCCTCGACCTCCTGCTCGTGGGCCGGCACGAGGTGGGCTACTCCTACTCCAATCGTATCAGTCGCAGCTTCTCCACCGTCTTCAATGGCGGGACCACCGGTCTCTGGTACACCAATCAGGAGGGACCGATGTACGACACCGATGTCCGCCAGCTCCTCCTCGGAGACGCCTCGATGCGGATCCTCGACAAGCATACCATCCGCTACACCGGGCTCTTCATCCACTCCTCCAAGCAATTTGTCACTACCCTCGTCGGTCAGCACTCTGAGCACAATCAGGATGGCTCCACGACGCGTCAGCCGGATGGCGACCTGCTCCCCGAGGGATCTGTGCCGATGGAGCTCAATCACATCAGCCTTACCCGCCAGCAGAATAACGACAACCGCCTCCTCATCAATCAGCTCGACACCGACTGGCAACTCACGGATGCGCTGACCCTCAATGTCGGAGCTGCAGCGAATATCCTGCAGGCGTACGAGCCGGATCGTCGGCGCCTCTACATGGTCTTGACTGATAAGGGCTGGATCCCGGACTGGTCGATCAGCAACGACCGCTTCTTCTCCCACCTGAGAGAGAACGACTACAATGTCAAGGCCTCTGTGGAGTGGAAGTTTGCCCCCGAGTCGTTCCTCACCCTTGGCTACAAGGGTCGGTTTATCGACCATAAGTTCAATTCCATTGCCTACAACCTCCTTACCACGGTTTCTGAGGGGTTGGATGCCAAGGGGTACAAGGAGCTGGACTGGGACCGGATCTACAATGCGGAGACCCTGCAAAATAGGGACACCCGCGAGACCCCCTTCTCCAATATCATGCTCAATAACGACGAGTGGTATCAGGCGCTCAAGCAGACACATGTCGGCTACCTGGATGCGGTCTGGAAGGTGACCGATGCCCTCACCCTACAGGGCGGACTGCGGGTGGACCTCCTCCGCCAGCGTGTCTCCACGGGGATCAACTCCGACACCGCCACCTCCACCGTCTACGCCGGCACCGACCCCGACAAGTATAGCATGAAGCCCTTCGTCCTCCCGAGCTTCAACATCCGCTACGACATCAATGACCAGCACACCCTCCGCCTGAGCGCCTCCAAGAGCTACTCTATGCCACGCTTCAAGGAGGTCTCCACCTACAAGTACGTCAATATCGACTTCACCAGCTGCGGCTGGTCCAAGGTGCGCTACTCGGAGCTCTACAACGTCGACCTGAAGTACGACTGGTACTTCTCCCCGAGCGAGCTCTTCACGGTCACCGCCTTCTACAAGCACATCAAGGACCCGCTCTCTCGAGTCTTCCTCGCCGGTACCGCCGGCATCCTCCAGTACGCCAATCCGGCCGACAAGGCTGAGGTGGCGGGCGTGGAGCTGGAGCTGAGGAAGGACCTCCTCAATACCTACAGCATCGCCACAGAGCGGCGACACAAGCTCAGCATGGGCCTCCGCGGCTCCTACCTCTACTCCGATATGATGCTCGACCTGGAGCCCTTCGGTGTGATCAAGAGCGAGCGGACCGAGCTCGAGGGCGCGTCTCCCTGGCTCGCCAATGCCGACCTCACCTACAGCTACTCCAATGCGCGCAACAGCTACACGGGGACGATCCTCTTTGACTACTTCAGTGACCGCCTCTACACCTACGGCACTGTGGGGCAGAATGAGAACGGCATCATCGAGAAAGGCATCGCCAAGCTTAACCTCGTCGGTGAGGCCAACTTCGGCAAGCACTTCTCCGTCAAGATGAAGGTGAATAACCTCCTCAACAGCCCGATCCGCAAGGTCGAGGTGCCGGGAGAGGTACTGCAAAAGACCTACACGGAGTACTACAATGCTCACCCTGAGCTGACAGCTCCTCACGAGCCGGATGCCCCGCAGGTCATCTCGGAGTACCGCAAAGGGGTCAGCTTTAGCCTCAGCGTGGGCTATAAATTCTAAGCAATAAATAATCACTCATTTTCAAATAGGAAAAGACAATGAAAGCACTTACTAGAAGCATCGCCCTCCTCATGATGGGGATCGCTACGCTCAGCCTTGCCACCTCCTGCAAGGAGGATGACAACAAGAAGCCCGAGGTGAAGAAGGAGCAGGCCTCCCTCAAGGGGAATATCTCCGCCGATCGCACCCTCGACGCTAAGGTCGCTTACACCCTCGACGGAGCTCTCTTCGTCAAGAAGGGCGCCACCCTCACCATCCCGGCCGGTACGGTCATCACGTCGGAGACAGGATTTGATAAGTACATCCTCGTAGAGCAGGGTGCCAAGATCAATATCCAGGGTACGGCACAGAGTCCCGTCACCCTCACCGCTAAGGACAAGAAGCCCGGCGCCTGGGGCGGACTGGTCATCAATGGCTACGCTCCCCTGACATCCAGCCAGAAGAGCGCCAAGACGGAGATCAACCCCGAGTACCCCTATGGTGGTGATAACCCCGCAGACAACTCCGGCTCCATCACCTACCTCCGTCTGGAGTATTGCGGTGCGCAGAGTAACGACGCTGTGGAGCACAACTCTCTTACCCTCAATGGTGTCGGTAGCGGTACTAAGATCTCCAATATCTTCGCCTATATGGGTGCAGATGATGGAGTAGAGTTCTTCGGCGGTGCTGTCAGTATCGACAACTTCCTCGCTGTCAATATGGATGACGATATGTTTGACGTCACTCAGGGCTGGTGCGGTAAGCTCACCAATGCCTATGGCGTCTGGGAGGATGGTCACGTCAGCACCGAGAAGGACCCCCGCGGCTGTGAGGTGGACGGTAACCACGACGGCAACTATGCCGGCGATAGCCATCAGTCCAACTTCACGATCGAGAATATCACCATCCTCCTCGCCCAGAAGCCCTCTCAGGACAAGGGGCAGTTTGCCAACGACATCTTCAAGATCCGTCGTGGCGCCACCGCTAAGATCATCAATGCCCTCGTTAAGGGTCAGGGTCAGGCAGAGAACTTCATCAACACCACCGACAAGCTCGGCAATGGTACTCTCACCATTACCTACAATAACCAGCTCACCACGCCTCTCATGGGTAAGCTGATCAAGACCGGCGCAGAGAGTGAGGTCAATGCCTCCGAGGACAAGAGCCTCAAGGGCTGTGATCCTGCTCTCTTCGCATGGACGGGATACAAGTTCCCGGACGTCAAGTTTGAGAGCCTCAAGGGCAACATCGCCAAGGACATGACCCTCGATGCCTCTGTCGCCTATATGCTGGATGGCCCTCTCTTCGTGAAGAAGGGTGCCACCCTCACCATCCCCGCAGGTACAGTGATCACCGCCGGTCAGGGATTTGATAAGTATCTCCTCGTGGAGCAGGGGGCCAAGATCATGGTCAAGGGTACCGCTGAGAAGCCTGTCATTATGACCGGCATCGAGAAGCGCGCTGGCTCCTGGGGCGGACTGATCATCAACGGCTACGCTCCCCTTACCTCCGGTCAGAAGAGTGCCAACACCGAGATCAATCCGGAGTACCCCTACGGCGGTGACCAGCCTGAGGACAACTCCGGCTCCATCGAGTACCTCGTCCTCGAGTACTGTGGTGCGCAGGATAATGACAACGTGGAGCACAACTCCCTCACCCTCGATGGAGTCGGCAGCGGTACCAAGATCGCCAATGTCTTTGTCTACGCTGGTGCAGACGATGGCGTGGAGCTCTTCGGTGGATCAGTCTCTGTGGAGAACTTCCTTGCCGTCGATATGGACGACGATATGTTTGACGTCACCCAGGGCTGGTGTGGTAAGCTCACCAATGCCTACGGCGTCTGGAGAGATGGTCACGTCAGCACCGAGAAGGATCCCCGTGGCTGCGAGGTGGACGGTAACCACGATGGTAACTACCCCGGCGACAGCCACCAGTCCAATTTCGTGATGGAGAACCTCACCATCGAGCTGGCTCAGGCTCCCTCTAAGGACAAGGGGAAGTTTGTCAACGACGTCTTCAAGATCCGTCGCGGTGCCACCGCCAAGATCCTCAACGCCCTCGTCAAGGGTCAGGGTCAGGCTGAGAACTTCATCAACACCACCGACAAGAAGGGCAACGGTACCCTCACCATCACCTACAACAATCAGCTCGCAACCCCTGTCTTCGGCAAGCTGATCAAGAGTAAGGATGCGAAGGAGGTGGATGCCAAAGAGGACAAGAGCCTCAAGGGCTGCGACAGCGCCCTCTTCGGCTGGACTAAGTATGACTTTGAGAAACACACATACAATCGTAAGTAAGTAAAAGGAAAGCAGAAGAATAGGCATAGATCCATTCATACTGTAAGATAAAAGGAGTCCGGAGGTCGTGTCTCGTGAGAGATACGGCCTCCTTTTTTTCTGTGCCGACCGACAATATGATGCGTCCGGCATTGATGCACCCCGGAGGGGTGCATCCCCGACCTCGCACCTCCCTCTCGGCGACCCCAAGGGGTCGTGGCGTATATGTGTATGCTTATACATCGGTCGTCGGCACTGCGTGCCTTGACCGATGCCTATGGAACGAGCATCCCGGAGGGGTGCAGCCCCGCCCTACCGTGATCGGCTGAGATGGATGAATTTCCTAGGTGAGAGCAGGTGTCCTCTGCACCGTCCGACCCGTCCGATAACATAGCGCGTCCGGTGAGCGGGCACCCCGGAGGGGTGCGTTTTTCGTAGCCCGGTGGTCGGAGGGGCGTAGCCCCGACGACCCCGGGAAAGCATAGCCCTCCTTTATCCCCACGACCCCGCCAGGGTGTCGCTCGTAATGGCGATCGTCAGAGGGAGCGACACCCTGTCGGGGTCGTATATATTATGGCGTATCGCAGGAGACCCGGGGTCTTCGGCACTTCGTGCCTCGACCACCGGGCTATGCAGAAGTGACCCCTGTCGGGGTCGTTATCGTTTGCATCGGCTGATCCACGGGTCTTCGGCACTGCGTGCCTCGACCGATGCCTATGGAGCGGGCATCCTTCGGATGCAGGCATACCATTCATTTGATGGCTTTCATTTCCTCCGACCCGTCCGACCCGTCCGATTCGTCTGACTCGTCCGATAATATTGCGCCCCCTTGCGGGTAGGCGGGATGGGGGTGCTTCCTCCTGCACTCTTCACGATGAGAGGAATGGCTTCTGTACCACTCTCCAAGGGGCAAAAAAAGCCCTCGCCCCATCCGGTCGGATGGGGCGAGGGCTGTAGATAGCGGTATGGAGGCTCTATCAGAAGAGGTAGCTGAAGCCGGTGCTGACGTAGATCGGGTAAAGCTTGGTCGTCAGAGCGGTGAAGGAGCCGGGGAAGATGGGGGTGAAGGAGGCTCTCAGCTCACCGTAGACGAGGAAGTGGCGGTAGGCGCGCCAGCTGCCGCCCACCTGCATACCTGCCTCGAAGCGGCTTAGCTCGCCGGAGAAGTCGTAGGTCGCCTGCTTGTCAGCGGGGAAGTCGACCCGCTCACCGACGGGCGACCCCATGCGGAAGTGCCCGTCGGTGACGTGTCCGGTGAAGCTGCCATCGAAGCGGTAGCCGGCGTAGAGGCCCGCCTGCACCTTGCCGTAGTCATTGATCTTATAGGCGGCGCTGATGGGGAGGACGATGGAGGAGGCGGCGTAGTTGCTCTCGACGTACCCGGTCCAGTTGCCCGACACCTCGGCGCCCTCACCGAGGAGGAGCGAGGTGTGGTAATTCTTTACCCGGGCACCGGTGACCATGCCCTTTTGCTCCATACGGAGTCCCATCACCAGCCCCCAGTGGGGGTCAAACCACTTGGTCGCCTGACCCTCGACGTGGACGTTGAGCTTGGGATTGTACTTCTCCACACCACGGATCTCCCGGGGCATGGGGATGGGGGCGGTGCCGCCCATGGAGAGTCCGGCACGGAGCTCAAAATTCCACCCATGGCGCAGGGCGGCGAGGATATTCTTGTCACGAGCCTCCTGCCCCATGACGAGGGAGGCGGTGGCGAGGAGTAGGAGCGTGGTGTATATCAGTCGTCTCATTTGATTACTCAAAGTATAGGTTCATCTCATCCACGAAGAGCGTGCTACCGATGGCGCCCACGAACTCTGCGCCATCCCGGCTGGAGGTCATCACGATGGTGAGCTTGTAGCGGCCGTCCTCCAGCTTGGCAGGGTCGATGCTCTTGCCCTCCACCGGCTCAAAGGGGAGCTCAAAGTGGATCCACTCGTCGCTCTCCTTGGGGTCCTTGAGCTGAGCGGTGAGGACGATATTGGGTGAGGTGAGGACATTGCCTCCGTCGAGGTAAGGGGTCTCCTTGTCGGTCTCGAAGAAGACGGCATAGATCGCCGGGAGGTCCCTCTTGCCCGCAATCTCCTTGGAGTCCTTGTCGGTCAGTTTGTCGCCTGACTTGTACTTGTAGTATCCTGTCAGCATAAGCGGCTTGCGGGACTCCGGGATGCCAAAGAGAGTTGTCCTAAGATGATTGCTCATGGCCTCATTGACATTGAAATCTCCGAGGAAAAGAGTCCCGGGGGCAATGGGCTTACTGAACATCGCACCGAAGCTCCCGGTACTGAGCGTGGCGAGCTTAGCGCACTTCCCACGATAGCCACTCTGATCCTGTGTCACGGGATAGACTGAGGGATCCTTGGGATCACAGGAGGGATCGAGGGCGAGTGAGAGCATAAAGCCTTCGTTAGGGCTTGACCACTTGAGCCCGTCAGAGATAGTAAATTCATAGAAGAGCTCGTCTCCGGTGTCGCGCTTCTTATATCGGCTCACCGTCTCAAAGTCAAAGTGTCCCGGGGCGGGTCGCGAGGAGGCGATGGTGACGGTGTACTCCTTCGTCCATTGTTTATCCTCCGAGGTGACGGTATAGGTGACGGGCCGGGTAAAGTCTTGCTTGCTGCCACTCGCCGGGGAGATGGTAGCGCCGGGGGTGAGCGTAAAACTCAGCGCCACGGCGGAGCGCTCGACCCACGGCTCTGCCTCGATCTTGATGGCGGTATTGGTGATGAGGGGCTTCTCCCTCGGGGTGATCCCCTCCACCTCGACGGAGAGGATGTCTGCCTCCGCATTAGGTGCCTCGGGGCGGATGCAGGAGTCGAGGCCGACGAGCAGGAGAGTAAGAAGGCTGATCATCGGGATCAGCAGGTGCTTTGACTTGCTCATATTCATATCTGTTTTCTTGAAAAAGAAGTACAAAGATAAGGGAAAAACAGATACTCAGAGCCGGCGCTTGACGACAGCAGGGTTGCCGGCGGCGAGGCAGTCGGCGGGGATGTCCCGTGTGACGACGCTCCCGGCAGCGATGACCGAGCGGTCACCGATCGTCACCCCGGGGCAGACGATCACGCCGCCGCAGAGCCAGCAGTCCTCACCGATGGTGATCGGGTGGGCGGTCTCCACGGGACGACGTCGCTCCTCAGCATCCATCGGGTGGGAGGGGGTATAGAGCTGACACTTCGGCCCGATGCAGATATGTTCTCCGACATAGCTGTACACCTCTAGGAGCCAGGACTTAAATGCATTGTGGAACGTGATAGGCGATAGGGTCTGGAAGACAGCGCAGAACACATTGTGCGAAGGTGTGTACCTCCTGAGTACCTTTCCCGAAATCTTGAAATAGAGTTTCCTCAAGTCTTTCTGATGAATCTCGGCATAGTCCTCCATCGCATGCCACGAAGTTTGGTTGCACATCATTGTGCAAAAAGCCACAAGCAAAAGGTAATCAATGGGATAAACCAGATGATTTCCTTTCCTGAACTCAGGAATGAGCGAGATGACCGAGAGCAAATTATTCATACCTAATAACGCTTAAAAAGAGAGACAAACGATTGATTATCAGGTATAAAGATACGAATAATTCTTAGGCTGTGCAAGCTTAACGCCCTGATTTTCAGACATTTTTCTCGTTTTTGCTCAGGAAGACCTCAGGCAAATCCAAAAACGTCAGCCCTGTACCGGTATGAGTTCGCCTTGCCGGGGTAGACTAATTTGATAATTGGAGAAAAGGAGAGATAAAATACTCACTTCTGAGTATGTCCGGCGAGGGAAAGAGTTCCTACCTTTGCACAATGATCTGACCATGCTGTATATAGAGACATACCGACAATTGTCAGGAAGAGCTGAGCAGCTCAAGAGGCTGTTTATCGGCCTCTTCCTCATCGTCGTACTTGCCTCGCAGCTGATGATGGTAAGGATCCATATCGACTCCCCGTCACACCAGGTACACGTAGCCTCTCAGATGACGCAGGAGAGTGGGTATGCGGATGTCGGCTCTCTCTGCGTCCTGCAGCTAATGGAGAGCACCATGTATGAGGATCTGGTCGAGATCCCCTACGTGGCCAGAGTCGAGGGCTTCGTGCTTGCCCTTGCGATGACGGAGTGTGTCACTCCGCTGCTACCGCTCACGGACCAACCCGCTCTCCGGGCTCCTCCGACTCGAGTGGCAGCGTAATCCCCTGCACTCACCTAACGCTCTCCTACGGGAGATCCATAGCCTTTAGCCCCTATCCTGATCTAGGGGTAGTAGTCACCGCTCACTTCGCTCTCATAGTGGTGGACCATCGGGCATATCGCCCCACGACTCCTCAAGAGCTGCAACTAGCTCTCGATACACTCATAATATACGTAATACCATGACCAAGCATATCGGTCTCTCGCAGAGACCTAATACGCTGATGCTTCTCCTCATCCTCCTGCTGGCAGGATGGGCATACAGCAGCCATGCGGAGGAGAAGACCCGCAGGCTCACACTTTGCGTCCTCGATAGTGCGACCGGAGACCCGATCCCTGGTGCTATCGTACGCTCCGAGGAGGCACTCAGTGCCCAGCCCACCGATCCACAGGGACACTGTACCCTATCCTTCCCCATCACTAAAAAGCGGGTGACGCTCACCACCTCTTACCTCGGATACAAGAGTGACAGCCGCACGATCTCACTCTCGGAGGTACGCGGAGTCCTGACGATCCGTCTCGAGGAGGATGCTACTCTGATTGACGAAGTGGTGGTCCAGGGAGATCTCCGGCAGACCAGTATCCTCCAGCAGACAATGAAGATCGACCCTAAGACGCTGGAGAAGTCAAGTACCCTCACCCTCGGACAGCTCCTGGAGACAGTACCAGGTGTAAGCACCATATCCAGTGGCAGCACGATCTCCAAGCCAGTGATCCAGGGAATGCACTCGGGACGTATCCTACTGCTCAACAATGGGGTGCGACTCGACAGTCAGAGCTGGGGCTCAGATCACGCTCCGGAGATCGACCATACTGGTGCTACTAATGTAGAGGTTGTGAAGGGTGCGGAGTCGGTTCGCTACGGCTATGGTGCCATAGGAGGAGTCGTACTCTTTAGTCAGGCGGAGCTCCCTTACGGATCCAAGAATCTTCGTGTCTCCGGCACGACTGACCTCGGGTACGACACCAATGCTCACGCCTACAGTGGCACCGGCAGTATCGAGATGGGCTGGAGGAGTCTGGGGCTTCGTCTCCACGGACTCTACCGTCGGGGTGGGGACTACTCTACGGCGGAGTATATCCTTAATAACACCGGTTACACCAATATCAGTCTTTCGGCACTTGCAGGCTGGAGCAATGGAGCGATCACAGCCACACTCTTCAGCAGTCTCTTCTACGCCCGTAATGGCATCTACTACGCCAGTCGAGTCTCCGACATAGACCAGTTACTAGCGCGCTTCCTTGCTGGACGTCCTGACGAGCGGTCACTACGGCCCTTCTCCTACGAAGTGGAGCCTCCATTTCAGCAGTCACAGCACTTTATGCTCAAGGGAGAGGTAAAGTGGCAGGTGAGTGAGGCACACAAGCTCCGACTGATCCTCTCTCATCAGGATAATCTGAGGTGGGAGTTTGACAAGCGAACCAAGGCGGACTGGAGCCGGATCCCCATGCAGGACCTGATCCTCTCCACAGAGCGCAGTGACCTCTCCTGGGTCGCTCAGTGGGGCGGTCCCTTGGCACTGAAGACTGAGTCCGGTCTTTCAGGCACCTATCAGCGTAACTATAACTATCCGGGGACGAAGCAGCCCGCATTTATCCCCAATTATGCCGCTCTCACGCTGGGAGGATACATACTGCAGGACGCTACATTCCTTGAGCGACTGCGCTGCTCGGTCGGTATGAGATACGACTTTAGGGCAATGGATGTCCGTGGATACACTTCGCTAAGCAAGTATAGGTATTACTCGGACTTCAAGGTCTATAGTAACTTCACGGCCAGTCTGGCTCTGCACTATCAGATCAGTGATGAAGCTGATCTCAGAGGTAATATCGGCTGGTCCTGGAGACCCCCGGACATCAACGAGCTCTACGCCACAGGACTCGAGCATGGCACCTACTGGGTGGTGGGCAATCACCAGCTGACAGCAGAGCACGGCTACAAGTCTGTCCTTGGTGGACGGTGGCACAATGAGTGGCTGTCTGTGGAGCCCAGTCTCTTCTACCAGCATATCGACAACTATATTTATGATGCGATAGGCAAGGGGCTGGAGCGCTTCCATAATCATCCAAGCGGGAAGTATCCTCGATTTATCTACGGACAGGACGATGCCAGGCTCTATGGTGGTGACCTGACACTCTCTGCTATGCCACTGCAGGGACTGACCCTGACGGGCAAGGGTGAGTGGATCCGCGGACGTAATGTGACCCGCTCCGAGTGGTTACCCTTTATGCCAAGCGACCGTTATGGTCTCTCATGCAGCTATGGCACTTCGCTTGGCTCGGATGACCAGTACCATACTTCCGTCTCTCTCTCGACGATATACGTGACAAAGCAGAAGCACTTCAATCCTGAGAAGGACCTCGTCCCCGAAACTCCTCCCGCATACACGCTACTCAATGGCAGCGCAGAGTTTTCAATGGATCTACCAGGTGGACGTGAAGTGAAGCTGATGCTGGTAGGGGACAATATCCTCAATACCCTGTATAAGGAGTACACAGACCGCTTTCGCTACTATGCCCATGCGAGAGGCGCCAATTTCTCGCTGCGCACGATTGTAAAATTCTGATACCACCCCTACCATGATAAAGACAAGACATATACTCATACTCCTTACTCTTTCGCTTCTCCTCATCGCCTGCTCGGACGATAAGGTGGACGCCCTGATGAAGAAGATAGTCGTAGCTCCGCCTGCCTATATTGAGCGAGACATCAAGGGACATGAGCAGATCTACTCCTGGCAGGTGATCCTACGCCTCGCTCGCAGGATGGGTCCGACAGAGCTGTCAGGAGGATCGACGGTCGAGCTTTATAAAGCCTACGACCTAAGTCATAGAGAGACTCCGATCCCGGTCTACCAGGACATCACCTTCAGAAAGGATGAGAGCGGCAATATCACCATCAGCTCCGAGCGGAAAGCCTTTGAGGTGGTACGGTCAGACCGCTTTTGCTACGCCATGGAGATCCGCTACTTCGACGCCAACGGGATACTGATCAACCACCAATTCGCTCAGTACGATCCCAATGATCCGGACAACTCCACCCTATGCGTCCACCAGCACTTCTTCACTATCCGCCAAAACTCCCTTGATGGTGGGCAGCTGGTTTATCCAATGACTCTGGACAGCCTATACTACGACCGATTCCTCTTCGAGGGAGAGTCGCTCAGCCACGCAAGTCTCATCTCCGCTGGTGGTGTCTATACTCCTGAGGACTATACTGTCGGTTCCGGTATGCTCCGGTATGACCGGATGCTAGCAGAGATGGCGGTTGAGAATACGATGACCAGTCGTGCCACCCAGCCACTAACGCATGACGGACATAGGTATGTCCTCGCTGAGACAATTCAGACTCCTGAGCTTAATCAGCGGGTCCCGGAACTCTTCTCCTACGAATACCGTGACACAGACCCCGTCGAGGAGCAGCTCGGGGAACCACTAGAAGAGAGTGATGACCTAGGACGCAACCGTGCCGGAGGCGTGGTCGTGCCACTCCGTCAGAAGCGTGAGTATGCCAGTCCTGGAGTGGATCTAGATCGGCTGGGATTCAAGGGGCTGATCCGCTTCGGCATGGGAAACGTCTGCTTCCAGATGCGAGTCAGTATCTGCCACATACAGGATCGAGTACAGGTGCCTGCGGGACTAGTCTTAGGCAAGTATGCCAATACTGCCGCACCCGGAGGACTCTACGACCACTACGAACTGCAGTCCTCGTGGAATACCTTCGACATCGACTACCCTGTCCCCTTCATCGTCCTTGGAGATGTCGCTAATCGAGAGCAATGCCGCGCCTCCATCCTGAGGTATTATGCGGATCGGGGACGAGAGGTGGACGAGAGTGCTCTGGAGGAGATGCTCTGGGGCGATGATAGCTACTTTACCGGCATCCCCGGTACCACCTTCTGAGAGATTACCATGAGACGAATACAATACCCTATATTACTCCTCACCTTCCTACTATCGCTTACCGGCTGCCAGAAGTTTATCTTTGGGGACATATCGGTTAGCTACGAGAATAATCCTCTCGAGCAGAAGAAGACTCCCCGTACCGGTGCTGACCTCTACGAAGCCCCAAGGGTGACTACTCCTATAGCCAATCCTGATCCGGATGGAGCGCTGAAAGACTGGGCCACATGCCTGGTCATGCTTAAAGAAGGGCACCCACACGGTGGTGGTAAGCTGCATGGTAACTTTGTCTATGATAAGGCACCATGGCGACAGGAGGAGTTTGTGGTGATCCATAATACACCCTCCGGCAAGCCCTCCATCGAAGTGCTACGCTCCAGTACCGCCACCTATGCAGAGACGCTTCGAGGAGCTGAGGGACCGGACTACCTCCGAGTCATTGGGGGAAAGAGCAAGCTCTGGGGGCTCTGCCTCTACTTCTTCGACAAGGAGGGGAAGCGAATCAATGACCGGATCTATGAGATGTCCGACCGGTACCAGATTTTCTATACTGTAAGTGATCTCGATAGCATCGGTAGGCCCTACGCAGTGATGGATGTGAGGTACAATGGAGATAAGGATCCCCAGACAGGGGCACCCATAGTGCATCCCGTCCCATCGGAGTTCTTTGCTGACAAGGAGACCTTCGAGGCACGTGCCGCAGCCACTCCGGAGATATTCCGCTACATCTACCGCGATACCTGGACAGAGGCGGATATGTCGGATGGCGTGAGGGAGCTCTTCAATATCCGGCTCCTCCCTCCTCTCGGTCGCAACGATGAGCGAGCCTCTGCGCCCTATGATCAGGACTGCGTTGGACTAAAGGGTCATTTCCTCTTTGAGTCGCAGGTCTCTGAGGGAGTCGATGCCCGGTACGCCGGTACTGATAAGGCATGGACTATCACTCTGACGGATGGTCGTCCATACACACGATCGACCTACCTTCTACCACAGTTTTTCCTCTCCATACGAGTAATGAAGTGTCCGGAGGGGAAGAAGGTGCGACGTCCCATGCCGACCAATAACGCTGGTGAACCTATGGGCTATAGTAAGCTGGTCTGTGATCCCTACTATGCTCCGGACATGTCATCAGGCTGGGAGGAAGTGACTCGCTTCAATATCCCACTCAAGGTCTACACAAACGCCTACGACTCTGACCCCACACATACTGATCCTAACGAGCCCTACTACTTTCATCTCGGACTTGAGATAGGTCTTAGTCCCACAGAAGCCTATAAGGCGGTCAACAATCTGATCACTCATGGGAGCGGTGGGGCAGGTTACGGCGCATGGTTCCTATAACTCGAATTATTACTTTTCAAAACTCTATACAACATCTACTTATGAGATATTACACTACGCTCACGCTCCTCATCACCTGTATGGTGATTGGTCTCACCGGATGCCGCCGCGATGGCATCCCTACGGGTGGAGAAGGGAATACCACTGAGGAGAGCAAGCAGACAGACCTACGCATCCTGGAGGTATACTACGCCGGATCGGAGTACTCCCGAGTCGCCGAGGGAAAGAGGTACGACACTGAGTACACCGATGATGCTTTCATCAAGATCTACAATCCTACCAAGGAAGTAAAGTATCTTGACGGGATGCTCATCGCCACAGGTAGCCTTGACCCCGCAGCCAATATAGAGGTCACGGCGACTGACGGCAGCTCCTCCGGGACAGCCGACTACTATCTCAAAAACTTCCTTGTAGGCTCGATGCTTCTCTTCCCCGGTAGCGGCACAGAGCATCCGGTCCAGCCCGGCACCGCAGTGATCATCGCTAAGAGGGCAATTGATCACAAGGCCACTTTTGCCAAGCAGCTGACAGAGTACGGTGAAGATTTAGGGACCTATGACCTCTCCAAGCTGCTCGACCTCCATCAGGCTAAATATAGCTGGACTGAGGGCTCTGGTGAGATCTGGGTACATGAGGTCTTCAATGCCGGCGGCATTGAGTCCTCGGAGGAAGCAGCCAACGCCTGGGACCCTGAGGAGATGAACGACTTCTCCATCTCCGGGAAGACCGCTCTTGCTCTGATACGCCCCACTGTCGAGATCAACAAGATCAAAGAGGCATTCCTGAAGGAGTGCAAGCTCCCCGCATCAGACCGGGAGAAGGCGGTCTACTACAGAGATATCTACTTCAAGTCGACCCACCACTCCAGCCGCAAGGTCGGACTCCTCTTACCTAATGATCAAGTGATCGATGCAGTCGTCATCTGCCCAATGAAGGAGAAGAAGATGCAGATACTCAACCTCTCCCTCGACAAGGGCTTCCATGGTGTACAGCAGTCCTCTGGAGATACGAGGTCTACGTATGCCGGTAAGTCGATCGTCAGGAAGTGGGATGGCAAGGGCTTTGTCGATGAGGACAACTCAACCAGTGACTTCGAGGTAAAACCGGTTAATCCTACCACCACTATCATACGGGACTGATCATCCCGACCAGGAGCAAAAGAAAAGCCCCCCTGCAGAGCCTGGACTCTGCAGGGGGGCTTTTCTTTTGCTCTCATTGGCGATCGCTCCTATCTAATACCGGTATTAGTGACTACTTATACCGGTATTAGTCCTCTCTATTACCGGTAATAGAGTAACCGCTCAGGGGGAGGGACTCAGGTCGGGTGGAGAGGCGGTCCGGAGATGGCGCTTGACGACAGCAGGATTGCCGGCGGCGAGGCAGTCGGCGGGGATGTCCCGTGTGACGACGCTCCCGGCGGCTATGATCGAGCGGTCTCCGATCGTCACCCCGGGGCAGACGATCACACCGCCACCGAGCCAGCAGTCCTCACCGATGGTGATCGGGTGGGCGGTCTCCACGGGACGGCGTCGCTCCTCAGCATCTATCGGGTGGGTGGGGGTATAGAGCTGACACTTGGGACCGATGCGGGTGTGGGCGCCGATGGTGATCAGACCGCCGTCCAGCAGGACGCAGTCGGCATTGATGAAGACCTCCTCCCCGAGCCGGATCCCGTGACCGTGGTCGCAGAAGAAGGGCGGGATGATCGTGGCACTCTGCGGGATACCGGGGATCAGCTCCTCCAGCACAGCCCGGTAGTCGGGGTGCCCGGGGTAGAGGGATCGGAGACGACAGCAGAGGCGGGAGGCGTGGCGAAAGCTCTCCGCCAGCTCGGGCGAGGAGTAGTCGTAGAGCCGCTCGCCCCGCATATCATCGAGTAGGCTCATCAGAGCACGTAGAGGCTGTGGATCGCCTCTCTCGGCTCCGCAGCACCGAAGACATAGCTCCCCGCCACCAGCACATCGGCACCAGCAGCGACCAACTTCGCCCCGGTCTCGGCATTGACGCCGCCATCCACCTGGATGAGGAGGTCAGGGGCAAGGGCGCGGAGGCGACGGACTTTGTCTAGTGCCCGGGGGATAAACTTTTGCCCCCCAAAGCCGGGATTGACACTCATGATCAGCACCATATCGACAGCGTTGAGGATGTCCACGAGCGTCTCTACCGGTGTGGCGGGATTGAGCGCCACGCCGGCCTTGCAGCCGAGGTCGTGGATCTGCGCCACCTGTCGATCGAGGTGGACGCACGCCTCCTGGTGGACCGTGATCATATCTGCCCCGGCATCGGCAAAGGCTCCCACATAGAGCTCCGGGTGCTCGATCATCAGGTGACAGTCGACCACCTTCTTCGTCGCGGGGCGGACTGCCTTCACGACCGGGATGCCGTAGGAGATATTGGGTACGAAGTGACCATCCATGATGTCACAGTGGACCCACTCCGCCTCACTCTCCTCGACCATATGGATCGCCTCACCGAGGCGAAGGAAGTCTGCTGAGAGGATGGAGGGGGCGACGATGGTATGTTTCATGACTTACTTATGGGGAATAAAGGGTTTTTGATTGGGTATGGGGATGCCGCGACGCTCCTCGGAGTACTCGGGATAGATCTGCCGGACCTTGAGGAGACCCAGTCGCTCCTGCATCTCGCGCATCATCGTTTCGCGCTCCGCCTTGTCTCGCACGCGGATGTGGATCGACCCCACGGCACTGCCGTGGATGCTGTCGACATTGAGCCCGATGACGGGGATGTGCAGCTCCCGCACTATGTCTATCAGCTCGTTGAGGAACGTGGGGGAGTCATTGCCGGAAAACTCAAGCGTGATGCCAAAGTTGGAGTGGATGTGCGGTCCCCATCGGACGGCGACGATGTCGTCGCCATAGGTGGCCTTGAGTCGCATAGCCTTGGGACAGGAGGTGAGGTGGACGACCGGCTGTCTCAGCTCATTGATGATCCCGTGCACCTCCTCCCCGTAGACGGGACGACAGCAGGTGGCGCGGATGTAGTTTCGGATACCGTCATTGGCCCGCAGGGTGTAGATCTCCTTCATCCGCGCCGGGTCTACCGTCGGCACCTTTGTCTCATCGGAGTCCTCCCGCTGCTGCACCGTAGGCTGCTGTGTCCTCGTCCGGGCCTCCTTGCGCGCCTTGATCAGGTGCTTGATCAGCGCATGGTCCATACGCACCTCGTACCTATTGACGGCGAGGAAAAACTGGTCCCGCGAGGGGTAGGAGAGTACCGGTGCCTGGTCATCCTCCGGTAGTACATGCTCTGGATCGTACCCCAGACCCTCCGCAAAGCGAGCAAAGGCCTTGCGCCCCGCCTCAATCTGACCCTGCTCCTGTCGGTGGAGGAAGTCGGTGATGTACCGCTTCGTCGTCGGGCTGGTGGCGTACTGGAGCCAGGACTCCTTAGGCTCCGTATTCTCTGTCGTGATGATCTCCACCTGGTCCCCATTCTGCAGCTTGCCGGTGATGTCGACCATCTCGTGATTTACCTTCGCCCCGATGCAGTGCCGCCCCAGCTCCGGGCTGAGCAGGTAGGCAAAGTCGAGCACCGTGAAGTCCTGCGGACAGCGGATCCGATCGCCCTTGCGGGTGAAGATGAGCATATCCTGATTGGCAAACTTGTACATCATCGTCTCGTAGTCGTCTGATGCACTGGGACCGGGGTTATTGAGTAGGGTGTGGACGTTGCTCAGTATCTGCTCCTCGATCGGGTCCACCTCCTCCTCGCTGTGGGTCTTGTACCTCCAGTGAGCCGCCAAGCCCCGCTCCGCCATCTCGTGCATCTGGCGGGAGCGGATCTGCACCTCCACCCACTCTCCGGTGGGGCCCATCACGGTGATGTGCAGCGCTCGGTAGCCATTGGGCTTCGGGTGGGTGAGCCAGTCGCGCGTCCGGTCATCCTTGAGGGCAAAGTGGGAGGTGAGGGCGTGGTAGATCTTGAAGCAGTCGGCGTACTCCGACCGGTCGTTCTCCGGATCAAAGACTATGCGGATGGCAAAGACATCGTAGATCTCCTCCATGGGCAGGTCCTTAGCCTGCATCTTATTCCATATCGAGTAGGTGCTCTTGATCCGGTGCTGGATCTCGTAGGTGAGACCGGTGGCATCGAGATCCGGCTTGATGATCTCGTAAAACTTATCGAAGAGTCCCTCCCGCTTGGTGTACGTCTGGGAGATCTTCTCGTGCACCTCTCGGTACTCCTCAGGGTGGATGTACCTCAGCGCCAGGTCCTGCAGCTCCTCCATGATCGCATACATACCGAGTCGCTCAGCCAAGGGGGCGTAGAAGAGACGCGTCTCGGCAGCGATCTTGGACTGCTTCGTCTCCGGCATACTGTCGAGGGTGCGCATATTGTGCAGCCGGTCAGCGATCTTGACGAGGAGGATGCGGATGTCCTGCGTCGAGGTGACCAGCAGGCGCCGGATATTCTCCAGCTGACCGGAGGTGTTATTGGTCTCCGTCATCACCTCCACGAGGATCTCGCCCGAGAGCTTGGTCAGTCCGTCGACGATGCGGGCGATCGAGTCACCAAACATATCGCGGATATCCTCCACCGTGTACTCCGTGTCCTCCACCACGTCGTGCAGCAGTGCCGCCGTGATCGAGGTGCTGCCGAGCCCCATCTCCGAGCAGGCTATGGAGGCGACAGCGATGGGGTGGAGGATGTACGGCTCCCCGCTTCGCCGCTTCACCCCCTTGTGGGCAGCACTGGCGAGCCGGAAGGCCTTGATGATCGGCTCCGTATGCTTGCGATGATTGGAGCTGAGGTAGTCGCTCAGCAGCTTGTCGAAGGCGGCCTGCGCCACCATCTCGTAGTCTATAGGATTACTCTCTTGGGTACTCATAGATAAAGGGTGGGAGGAGCATCCTCCTGCGGTCTCCACAAACTTACGAATTATTAAGACCGTTGCAAAAGGAGCTTCGCCCCCTCAGCACAATATTGACCGAGTTGACAGCTCTTCCGACGAGACGGATCGGAGGGGTGGGGGATATGGCGCAAAAGCGTATCTTTGCGACCACTTAGGAGGGTCGGAAAGCAGCAGCGGCTGCGATTTTTTGCCACTTCATTGCCAATGGATTTGGAGAGGTAATCTTTTTTTGACTACCTTTATGAAGTAAATAAAAATCACCGACCTTGCTCTATGAGATGGAACAGTCCGACGACTTACTGCATAAGACACTGAAGCACTTCTTCGGCTTTGATACCTTCAAGGGGGATCAGGCTGAGATCATAGCGAGTATTCTGGAGGGGCATGACACCTTTGTGCTCATGCCGACCGGCGGGGGCAAGTCCCTCTGCTACCAGCTGCCCGCCCTGATCAGCAAGGGCACCTCGATCATCATTTCGCCCCTGATTGCTCTGATGAAGAATCAGGTGGATGCGATACGCGGATGCGCTGAGGATCCGTCAGTGGCTCATGTGATGAACTCGTCCCTCACCAAGGCAGAGCTCGAGGCAGTGCGTGCCGACCTCGTGGACGGCAAGACGAAGATGCTCTTCGTCGCCCCTGAGAGTCTGACGAAGGAGGAGAATGTGGAGTTTCTCAAGTCGATACCGGTCTCCTTCTACGCTGTGGACGAGGCGCACTGCATCAGCGAGTGGGGGCACGACTTCCGACCGGAGTATCGCCGCATCCGGGAGATTGTGGATCAGATCGAGCACCGACCGATCATCGCTCTTACAGCGACCGCCACGCCGATGGTGCAGCAGGATATCCTGAAGGCTCTCCGGATGAGAGACGCAAGGGTCTTCCGTAGCTCCTTCAATCGCGCCAACCTCTACTACGAGATCCGACGGAAGGATAGCGAGATCGAGCCGGACATCATCCGCTTCATCAAGGAGCACCACCACAAGAGCGGGATCATCTACTGCATGAGCCGCAAGAAGGTGGAGAACCTCGCTGAGGTGCTTAGGGCCAATGACATCAAGGCGCTCCCCTACCACGCCGGCATAGAGAGCAAGGTGCGGGACGAGACGCAGGATGCCTTCCTCAACGAGAGCATCGATGTCATCGTGGCGACGATCGCCTTCGGGATGGGGATCGACAAGCCGGACGTCCGCTTCGTGATCCACTACGACATCCCGAAGAGCCTGGAGAGCTACTACCAGGAGACCGGTCGTGCCGGGCGAGATGGCGGCGAGGGGCTCTGCATCGCCTACTACAGCAATGCCGACATCGACAAGATGACGAAGCTCCTCCATAGTAAGAATAAGACGAATAACGAGAGGGTCGTGGGCTCCCTCCTTCTCGAAGAGATGAAGTCCTATGCAGAGAGCCCAATATGCCGACGGAAGTTTCTCCTCAATTACTTCGGAGAGACCTACGAGCAAGATAACTGTCACAACTGCGATAACTGTAAAGCGCACCATAGAAGAGTGGAAGCAAAAGAGACACTGACAAGCATACTCGAGGCAGTGAGTGTGCTCAAGGAGGAGTTTAAGACCGACTACATCATTCACTTTCTCCTCGGTAAAAAGACGGTCGACATCGAGAATTACAAGCACGATGATCTTGAGGAATTTGGTTCCCTCAAGGGAGAGGACGAGGAGCTGCTGGATGCCGTGATCCGTCAGGCGATCATCGAGGGGTACATCGACAAGAGCATCGAGCGGCAGGGGATCCTGAGCCTCACTGCGAAGGGGCGGGCCTTCATGAAGAAGCCCAAGTCCTTCCTCGTCAGCCTACCCTCCGATGAGGAGGATGAGGATGAGGAGGCCGAGCGCGCCTCCAAGGGCGCCGGCACAGGAGGTGGTGGTGCGGCAGACCCGGAGCTCTACTCCATACTTAAGGATGCGGTGAAGAAGAAGGCGAAGGAGCTCAAGGTGCCTGCTTACGTCATCTTCCAGGACTCCAGCCTGCAGGATATGGCAAGTGTCTATCCGGTGTCGATGGAGGAGCTGCAGAATATCACCGGGGTAGGGAAGAGCAAGGCCGAGAAGTATGGTGCCCCCTTCATCGCCCTGATCAAGGAGTATGTGGAGGAGAATGACATCGAGCGACCGGAGGACATACGCATCCGGACGGTCCCCAATAAGTCCAAGCTTAAGGTCTCTATTGTCCAGCACATCGACCGAAAGGTCTCGCTCGAGGACATCGCCAACTCCAATAACATGGACTTCAGTGACCTCCTCTCGGAGATCGAGTCGATCGTCTACTCCGGCACTAAGATCAATATCAATTACTTCATCGATGACGTCATGGACGCCGACGATGTGGATGAGATCTTCAATTACTTCCGCCACTCCCCCACGGACGATTTGGACACAGCGATGTCTGCTCTGGAGGTGTACGAGGAGGATGAGGTGCGCCTTGTCCGGATAAAATTCATCTCTGAGCTGGCTAATTAATAAGTCATGACACGATCTAAGTCCCTCCCTCTCCTCTTGCTGCTGGGCTGTCTCGCCTCCTCAGCGCTACTCCTCTCCGGATGCCATAAGGGAGACAATGGTGGGGATATCAATCATCAGATCAGCTGGCAGACGATCCACGTGGCAAGGGAGTACACCGACACCCTTATGCCGGTGATCCGGCAGGATACCTCCCTCGCCGTCCCTGCCTTCACCGTCTCTCTGGATCTCCTGGAGCCGACCGCCGAGGGAGATGCGGGAGTGATTGCAGACTCACTTCGGAGCTATCTCGTCGCCTGCCACGCCCTGGAGGGTCCCGATTACGAGGCCCATATGAGCATGCAGAGCTACCTCGACAGTGTGGTGGCTCAGGGGCTGGAGAGCTATATCTCCGACCTGACACGCGCCAAGACTCTGATGAGAGACGATGCGGAGTCACCCACGGCGCTTCTCTCCTTTTTTGTCGAGGAGATGCTCAAGTCCGACTCCCTGACCTATAATCAGGCAGACCTGGTTTCTATCAAGATCAGCCAGTACGACTTCAGCGGCGGAGCCAATGGCGCCACCTCGATCCGGTCCGCCAATTACGACCTCAAGCACAATACCCCGGTTACCGTCCATCAGCTCTTTGCAGACGGCAGTGAGGATAAGATTGATGAGCTGCTCCTTGCCGCACTGATGAAGTCCTTCAGCGTGGATAGCCCCGATGCTCTCGCTGACAAGGGAGTCTACTTCTACGAGGAGGCGAAGATGGGCGAGTACTTTTATCTCACCTCGGAGGGTGTTACCTTCTACTTCAATCCCTACGACATCGCTGCCCACTTCGTCGGACCGATAGAGCTCACGCTGCCCTACGCTGATATCGCCGGTTGTCTCAAGGATGAGTACAAGCAGCGACTGATGACCGAATGAGCGCTGACCTGACCACCATAGAGCGGTACTTCCCCGCCCTCACTGCTGAGCAGCTGGACCGCCTGAGCCGGCTGCCTGATCTATATAAGGAGTGGAATGAGAAGATCAACGTCGTCTCCCGCCGGGACATCGACCAGATCCTCGAGCACCACATCCTCCACTCGATGGTGATCGGGCGGTACACCTCCTTCCGTCCTGGGACGCGGATCATCGACGTCGGCACCGGTGGCGGACTGCCGGGGATACCGCTGGCAATCCTCTTCCCAGAGTGTCACTTTACCCTGATTGACGGGACGGGGAAGAAGATCCGCGTCACGCAGGCCATTGCTGATGCGATCGAGCTGACAAATGTGGAGGCTGTCCATACCCGCTCCGAGGAGTGGCAGGGGCGCTACCACTTCATCGTCAGCCGGGCGGCTATGGACCTCTCCGATCTCGTCCGCACATCGGGTCACCTGGTCGACCGAAGGGAGCAGCTCAATGCCCTCCCCAATGGGATCATCACTCTCAAGGGCGGCGACCTCAGTGAGGAGCTCCGGCCCTTCCGCAAGTCGGTCGAGGTGACGGAGATCAGGAGCCTCTACCCCGAGCTCGAGTACTACGACACTAAGAAAATCATTTACCTACCCCTACACTGATGCTACACTTCCAGACATTTACCGTCAATCAGATCTTTGAGCACCCCTACCTCGTATGGGACGACACGCTCGAGACGGTCATCATTGATCCAGGCTTCGGCTCGGTCCGTGCGACGGATCAGCTGGCCGCTTACGTCGAGAAGAAAGGTCTGCGCCCCGTCCGCTGCATCCTGACGCACGCCCACTTCGATCACGTCATGGGCGCCTCCTTCGTCCAGGACAAGTGGGGGCTGGAGATCGAGGCATCGTCGGATGAGATCGGCAGCCTGCCCAGTCTGATGGAGCAATTTGCCGCCATGTCCCTGAAGGTCCCCGAGGGGGTGCGCGAGGTGGAGCTTGTCCCCTTCCGCGACGAGGAGCAGGGACAGGTCCACTATGGAGAGCGGACGCTGCGGATCCTGAAGACCCCCGGGCACACGGCCGGTGGCGTCTCCTTTTTTGACCAAGAGGCCGGAGCGCTCTTCACCGGAGACACGCTCTTCGCCGGGGGCTGCGGCAGGACCGATCTCTGGGGCGGTGACGAGGCGCAGCTGATGCACTCGATCCGCGAGGTGCTCTTTGCCCTGCCCGATGAGACGGAGGTCTACCCGGGGCACGGGCCCTTTACCACCATCGGGGAGGAGAAGAAGAATTACAAGTAAAAACCAAACATACAACCATCTATGAAAGTAAGAGCAAAGTATCTGCTGTGCCTGCTCGCACTCCTGCTCCTCGTCCCCTCCGCCCGTGCGGACAAGGGGATGTGGATCCTCAATGAGCTGAAGAAGGAGAATATCGAGCGGATGAAAGAGCTCGGGCTGAAGATCGACCCGACCAAGTTCTTCTCCAACGCCGACCCCGGCATTGCCAATGCGGTGGTGATCTTCGGTGGCGGCTGCACCGGCATCACCGCCTCAGACCAGGGGCTCATCTTCACCAATTACCACTGCGGCTTCGGCTCCATCCAGAGCGTCAGCGCCGTGGAGCACGACTACATCACCAATGGTTTCGTCGCCCACCGCACCTCTGAGGAGCTCCCGATCGAGGGGCTGCAGGTGAAGTACCTAAGGGAGACGGTCGATGTCACCGCCCGCGTCATGAAGGTGGCGGCTCAGGAGCCGGATCCGATGAAGAAGTATGGCGCGATCCGCGCCTGCTGCGAGCTGATCGCCAGGGAATACGGTGGGGACAAGCACACCGAGGCGGAGGTGATCCCCTTCTATGAGAACAATCGCTACTACCTCATCGTCTACGACGTCTTCACCGACGTGCGTCTCGCCTTTGCACCCCCCGCATCGATCGGGAAGTTTGGTCGCGACACCGACAACTGGATGTGGCCCCGTCACACCATCGACTACTCCGTCTTCCGTGTCTACGCCGGCAAGGACAATAAGCCTGCCGACTACGCAGCCGACAACGTCCCCTACAAGCCCGCCTACTTCGCCAAGATCTCCCTGAAGGGGGTAAAAGAGGGCGACTACTCCATGACCATAGGCTTCCCCGGCTTCACAGACCGCTACCTCTCCTCCTGGGGCGTCATCGACCGGATCGAGAATAGCAACAAGCCGCGCATCCTCGTCCGTGGCATCAAGCAGGACATCTGGAGTGAGTATATGTCCAAGGACAATGCTATCAATATCCAGTATATCAGCAAGTATCTCGGCTCCTCCAATTACTGGAAAAACTCGATCGGTATGAATGCCGGGCTCAAGAAGCTCGACGTCGAGAGCGACAAGCGTGCCATCGAGGAGGAGTTTGCCCGCTGGGTCGCCGCCGACCCGAAGCGTCAGGCAGAGTACGGAAGCGTGCTCCCCCGACTGCAGCGCAACCTCGAGAAGACCGGTCCCATGAAGCACGACCTGACGATCCTCACCGAGGCGCTCTCAGGCACTGAGCTCCGCGCTCTCGCCACCCTGCCCGGCAAGGATCCCGGCGCCTTTGACGGCACCAAGCTCTACAAGGACTACAACCCCATCGTCGCCAAGGCGACCACTCCGGCGATGCTGAGGGTGATCCGGGAGAATGTCGCCCCGGAGCACCTCCCCTCCATATTCGCGAAGATCGACGAGAAATTTGGCGGCAACGTGGAGAAGTATACGGACTACGTCTTCGCCAACTCTGTCGTAGTGGAGAAGGGACGGATGATGGAGGCTCTCCGCAACTACGAGGCGCTGAAGTCTGCCTTCCCCACTGACCCCGCCGTGGAGCTGGTAGGTAGCATTATGAAGCAGGTCAATGAGATCGCCTCCGAGATGCAGCCCTACACCTACGACTACTACGCTGCCCGCAGAGTCTTCATGAAGGGACTGATGGAGATGTGGCCCGACCGTGCCCTGCCGAGCGACGCCAATTTCACCATGCGCCTCAGCTACGGCTCCGTCGGCGGGTACCGTCCCTATGATGCCGGCTGGTACGACTACTACACCACGTCGGTCGGTATGCTGGAGAAGAATGCAACCGGCAAGGAGGACTACTTCGTCCAGCCCGAGATCGTAAGCATGCTCAAGGACAGTAGCACCTATGGTCGCTGGGCAGCTGAGGACGGTGCGCTCCACACCGACTTCATCTCCAATAACGACATCACCGGCGGCAACTCCGGCAGCCCTGTCTTCGACGGCGAGGGACACCTGATCGGTCTCGCCTTTGACGGCAATTGGGAGGCAATGAGCGGTGACATCGAGTTTGAGCCCAACCTCCAGCGCTGCATCTGCGTCGACATCCGTGCCATGCTCTACTATATGGACAAGTGGGGCAAGGCGGACAGCCTGATCAGCGAGCTCACTTTTGTGAAGTAAGCTTCCCGTACCCCTTTTACGACGATTGCCCCGGAGCGTCTCTCCTGACTGCTCCGGGGCAATCGCCTTTTCCCGAGTATGTGGGGGAAGTAGCTCTCTCCTCAGGTGAGAATGTTGCACGAAGTGCCATTCTCGCACTTTTGTTTCAAATGTGCTGAGACTTTGCACGAAGGATGAGATGCAAGGCACTGAGGATGAGGTCAAAGGGAGCGTACTCACGTACGTGACCGAGGCCGAATTCCGAAAGCAACGCAGCAGATCGCCTTCGTGCAACAGTCTCTAGGCATCAGAGCGGCTGCGTCCGTCTTAGGAAGCCCCTTGAGTGACGGCAAAATGTCCCTTCAGTCTGAGCTTTCTCTAATACCGATATTAGGCGCGACTAATATCGGTAAAAGAAAATGTCCTGTGGGGGAAACTTTTCCTACGGTCTTATTTAGTACTTTTGTAGTAATGATAGACGAAAAGAACCTTACTCCTAAGGATAATAAGGAGGAGCTACGCGCCCTGCTCGTTGGGGTCACCACGCCGGAGCAGACAGAGCGCCAGACGCGAGACTACTTAGATGAGCTCGCCTTCCTCGCTATGACGGATGGCATCACCGCCGCTGCGACGATGACGCAAAATCTTGATGCCCCCAAGGCCGGCTCCTACCTCGGGAGCGGTAAGCTCGAGGAGTGCGCTGAGCTGATCGAGCGGGAGAAGCTCGACCTCGTCATCGTGGACGATGAGCTGACCGCCGTGCAGATCAATTCGATCGAGAAGGCGTGCAAGGTGCCGGTCCGTGACCGCACCAGTCTGATCCTCGACATCTTTGCCGACCATGCCCGCACCGCCTACGCCAAGACTCAGGTGGAGCTGGCGCAGTACAATTATATGCTGCCTCGCCTGACCCGTATGTGGACCCACCTCGACCGCCAGCGTGGTGGCGGGACCAATATGCGCGGACCGGGTGAGACGCAGCTGGAGACCGACCGCCAGCTGATCAAGCGGCGCATCTCCAAGCTGCGGGACGACCTTACGAAGATCGATAAGCAGAAGCAGACGCAGCGGAAAAACCGAGGTGCCCTCGTGCGTGTCGCCCTCGTCGGCTACACCAACGTCGGCAAGTCGACGATCATGAATTCGCTCTCCAATAGCGAGGTCTTTGCCGACAACCGCCTCTTTGCCACCCTCGACACGACGGTGCGCAAGGTGGTGATCAAGAATCTTCCTTTCCTCCTCTCTGACACCGTTGGCTTCATCCGCAAGCTCCCGACAGAGCTGATTGAGTCCTTCAAGTCCACCCTCGACGAGGTGCGCGAGGCGGACCTCCTGCTCCATGTGGTGGACATCTCGCACCCCGCCTTTGAGGACCAGATCGCCGTGGTCTCCAAGACGCTCGAGGAGCTACTGGAGGGGGAGAAGAAACCGGTCATCCTGGTCTTCAATAAGATCGATGACTACTCCTACGTGGAGAAGGATCCGGACGATCTCACCCCGGCGACGAAGGAGAACCTCTCCCTCGAGGATCTGGAGAAGACCTACATGGCGCATATGGGCGAGAGCGACGTCGCCTTCGTCTCCGCCAAGACCGGTCAGGGCATGAGTGAGCTGAAGGAGCTCCTCTACGACCGAGCTAAGGAGATCCACGTCACCCGCTATCCCTACAACGACTTCCTCTACTGATCCCGGGATGAACCACCTCTTCCCCATCGTCATCGGCTTTCTCCTCGACCTCTGCCTCGGTGACCCGAGTCGGGTGCCCCATCCTGTCATCGGTATGGGGCGGCTAATCGGTCGGCTGGAGCGGTGGCTGAGGCGTGACGAGCAGACGCCGGGGGAGGCTTATCGAGCCGGGCTCCTGCTCTGGCTCATCGTCGTGTCGGTGAGCGGGAGCCTCTGCGCCCTCGTGATTTTCCTCGCCACAGCCATACATCCCATAGCAGGGCTGGTAGTGGAGAGCATCCTCTGCTGGCAGGTGCTGGCGACCCGCTCCCTCGTCACGGAAGCGAAGAAGGTGGAGCAGCCTCTACTCAGCGGGGATCTACCTGCAGCGCGCCGAGCGGTCTCGATGATCGTCGGGCGAGACACGGAGAGCCTCTCCGCAGAGGGGGTGATCAAGGCTGCGGTGGAGACGGTGGCGGAGAATACCTCCGACGGCATCGTGGCACCGCTCCTCTTCCTCATCCTCGGTGGTGCGCCCCTCGGCATCGCCTACAAGGCGGTGAATACGATGGACTCCATGATCGGCTACATCGATGAGCCGTACACCTACTTCGGACGCTTTGCTGCCCGAGCCGATGACGTTTTTAATTACCTCCCCGCGCGACTCTCTGCGCTCATCATACTGCTTGCCGGTCTGCTCCTCGGGCTGGACGGGCGTCAGGGGTGGCGAGTGTTCCGTCGCGACAGGTACAAGCATGCCAGCCCCAATTCTGCTCAGACGGAGTCGGTGATGGCGGGACTGCTGAGGGTGCAGCTGGCAGGCGATGCCACCTATGGCGGACATATTCACCATAAGCCTTTCATCGGTGATCCGCTTCGCCCAATCGAGCCGCGGGACATCGACCGCAGCTGTCGCGTGGCGGTGGGGACGGCGCTGCTCACAATGTTGCTCTTTGGCTCCCTCACACTCCTCATTCTCTGATGCTTTACCGGGAAGACTACCCCCACGGAGGGGATCGCTACCGACGACCGATCCGGCTGGACTTTTCGGTCAATACCAATCCCTTTGGTCCTCTCCCCGAGGTAGTCGAGGCGGCTCTCGGCAGCCGGGGTGAGCTCGACCACTATCCGGATCCCTACTGCCGTGAGCTGGTGCAGGCGATTGCCCGTAAGGAGCAGCTGCCGGAGGAGTACATCCTCTGTGGCAATGGCGCTGCTGACCTGATCGACCTTTACGTCCGCGCCCTGCGACCAAGGATGGCGCTGGAGGCGGCACCCACCTTCTCCGAGTACCGTCGCAGCCTCACCGCTGCAGGGTGCGAGGTGAGGGAAGTGGTGCTGACGCGAGAGAGCGGCTTCGTGTGGGAGGAGTTGGTCCTCAGTCGCCTGGACGAGGAGCAACCGGATCTCCTGGTCCTCTGCAACCCCAATAACCCTACCGGACGGCTCATCAGCTCCTCGCTCCTCGACCAGATCCTCTCGCTCTGCGATGAGCGGGGGATAGCGGTCCTGATCGATGAGTGCTTCATCGACCTTGCTGACCGGCGGGAGAGCCGGACGACCGACCTGGCGCGCTACCCGGGACTGATGATCCTCAACGCCTTTACCAAGAGCCACAGCCTCGCCGGACTTCGTCTCGGCTACTGCATGACTGCCGACAGTCGCTTGCTCGCTCGGATGAGCCGTCTCTCGCAGCCGTGGAATGTCTCCGTACCGGCTCAGCGTGCCGGGGTGGTGGCTGCGGGGCGGAGTGACTTCCTCATCAGGTCTCGGGCGATGATCTACGAGCAGCGGGCGGCACTCTCTGCGGGCCTTGAGGAGCTGGGGCTGGAGGTGCTCCCATCGGAGGTCAATTTTCTCCTCCTTCGGGGACCGGTGGGGCTGGACAAGGAGCTGGAGCGGAGGGGGATTCTGATCCGAAACTGCGCCAATTACCCCGGACTCTCCGACGGCTGGTACCGCATCGCTGTCCGGAGGGAGGAGGAGAATAGCGCTTTACTCAATACATTATACACCATACTGAAGTGCCATGGCTAAGAACCTTATGATCCAGGGGACTATGTCCAATGCCGGGAAGAGCCTCGTGGCTGCCGGCATCTGTCGTATCCTCCACCAGGACGGCTACAGGGTCGCCCCCTTTAAGAGCCAAAATATGGCGCTCAACTCCTGCATCACCGGTGACGGCGGGGAGATGAGCCGTGCGCAGGTGGTCCAGGCGGAGGCGTGCGGCATTCGTCCCGATACGCGGATGAATCCGATCCTACTGAAGCCCAACTCCGACCACAGCAGTAAGGTGGTCGTCAATGGACGTCAGGTCGCAGTGCTGCCCGCCGGTGAGTACATGAAAGAGCGCTCTCGGCTCATACCCGAGGTGCTCCGGGCGTACAACAGCCTTGCCGCTGAGGCGGACATTATGGTGATCGAGGGTGCCGGCAGCCCGGTGGAGCTCAATCTCAATCGCCGGGACATCGTCAATATGGGGCTTGCCGAACTGGTGGACGCACCGGTGCTGCTCGTTGGCGACATCGACCGAGGCGGGATCTTTGCCCAGCTCTACGGCACCGCTGCTCTCTTTCGCCCCGAGGAGAAGAAGCGGCTGAAGGGGCTCCTGATCAATAAGTTTAGGGGAGACCTCGATCTCCTCCGTCCGGGGCTCGCAACCCTCGAGGAGCTCTGTGGCGTGCCGGTGGTGGGTGTGATCCCTCACATCGACGTGGATGTGGAGGATGAGGACAGCCTCTCCGATAAGCTGACCGCCCACAAGCCCCGCAAACCGATCGACATCGTCGTGATGCACCTGCCGCATATCGCCTGCTTCTCCGACTACTCTCCGCTGGAGCTCTACGACAATGTCTCCGTGCGGTACATCAAGGATCCGGAGGACTTTGGCGAGCCGGCGCTGGCGATCATCCCGGGGAGCACCTGTACGACGAAGGATCTCGAGTGGCTCCGTGCCTCCGGTCTCGCCGACAGACTGCAGCAGTACATCGCCTCCGGAGGTCTGACGATCGGGATATGCGCTGGCTACCAGATGCTCGGCGAGGAGATCCTCGACCCGGACCACTTAGAGACAGAGACGATCGAGTGCATCAAGGGGCTGGGACAGCTGCCCGTCCGGACGCTCTTTAGTGGGGAGAAGGAGCAGCACCGCTCCACCGGGCGACTGGGGGAGATAGCGGGCGAACTCTCCTGCCTCAGCGGTCGAGCCTACGACGGCTACGAGATACACACCGGCCGCTGCACCGACCGGGAGACAGCGCCGGTGCTTAGGGGCGAAGGGAATGTCTACGGGACCTATGTCCACAGCTTCTTTGACCATCCCGAGATCTCGCAGACGCTCATCGCCCGGCTCTCTGAGCGGCTCGGCATACCGACTGACCTCCGTCGCTTTGACCTTAAGGCGTACAAGGAGCAGCAGTACGACCTCCTTGCCGATGGCGTCAGGCAAGCGCTCGATATGGACCTTCTCTACCGGATCATTGACCGGAAGGTATGAGCCATATCCTGCTGATCATCGACGGGATGACCGACCCGGACTTCCGGCTCACTGACTATCCCTCTATGGACTCGATGCAGCAACTCACTCCCGTTGATTACTCCGAGGGCGGGCGTCCCGAGACCCTCACCTGCACCCTTCGGATCCTCGGTCTCCGGCAGGTCCCGCCCCACATTCGCCCCATCGTAGAGGCTTATGGCGCCGGGCTGAGGGTAGGGCCCGACGACCTCTGGCTCCGAGCCAGCTGGTACCACATCGACGAGCAGGGGCATCCCGACAGGCAGGAGAGTCCCGACGACTTCGCATTTCCCAAGGTCACCGGCAGAGACGTTGAGCCTCATTACCTCGGGCAGGGGCACTGGCTCTTTCGCCTAAGAGAGGGGCGCTCCCTCTGTGAGAGGCTCACGCTGCCCACCCCCTTCGTCACCGGAGAGGGCGACCTGCTGCCCGAGGGAGACGGCGCCATCCGAGACTACTTCAGTCGACTGACGACACCCCGGCATCGGCTCATCGTGTGGGACAAAGGGGTGAGTAGCCCCCTGCCGCTGCTCCAAGAGCCATCGATCATCATTTCGGCGGAGAAGGTCTTGCTCGGACTGGGGAAGATGCTCGGCTGGGAGATCGTGACGCACCACGCACTCACGGGAGATACCGATACCGACTTCAACCTCCTCGGACGGCTCACGCTGGAGGCTGCCGATCGTAGCAGTCGTGTGATCGTGCACATCAATGGAGCAGACCAAGCGGGACACCGCCGAGACGAGAGGGGCAAGAGGGATTTCCTTCGTCGTGTAGACAGCGAGCTCCTTCCCCTGCTCCTTCGGTCGCCGCACCACCTGACGCTCACCTCCGACCACGGCTGTGACCCCGCCACCGGCTGCCACCTCCCCGGACCTCAGCCGCGTCTCCGCTCCGAGTAGTAAATGTATCGGTCCCAAGCGCTGGTATAATGGAAAAATAGTAGTACCTTTGCCCACACAAAAGGAGGAGAGCAACGGGATGTAGCTCAGTCCGGTTAGAGTGCGCGTCTGGGGGGCGTGAGGTCGCTGGTTCGAATCCAGTCATCCCGACAAAGGCGGAGAGCAGGCAGTTAGCCGGCTCTCCGCCTTTTTTTTTATCACTCCCTGCAAGTCAAAATGGTGGGGTGAAAAAGAAGACCTGCACCGCTGCCGACACACGCCATAGTCGGCAAATATGTAAGTGGTACGGAAAACCATTCAGCTCATAGTGATGATATGGGTGAGAAGGACCCCTTGCGGGTGCCCATCAGTCCACCTAAGTGCGACACCCTTACGAGGTCGTATAAATATAAGTTGTGTGTGCGTGTGATCCGGGCTTCTTGCCTCGACACTGTTAGGGTGTTACCCTGACTTGACAGTGCAAATATACTACCTCCGCAGGAGAGGTTGTCTCTTCGTGCCTCTTCCTGTCACTTCCTGATTAAAAATGCGTCTTTCAATGTTTTTCCCACTTCGCCCCTCTCTCATTGCTCTATTAAGCTTCTTGGCTATTGGGGGAATGGGGGAAAATGGCTAACTTTGCCCCATAGAGAGATAGATATGCGGAAATAGCTCAGTTGGTAGAGCATTGGCTTCCCAAGCCAAAGGCCACGGGTTCGAGCCCCGCTTTCCGCTCCACTTTAGAGACTGTGCCTTCTCGTCGTCGAGAGGGCACAGTCTTTTTTTGCTTCCTCCTCAGCTGGTGACCAAGTCCCCGGTGCGAGAGGCTCAGGGGTGGCTCACCACGCGAGCAGATCGGATGTATATTTCTTTCCGGGGCTTGTCGCCCTCATCCGTCTCCGTGGCACAGATCTTCTCGATGGTGCGCATCCCGGAGACGATCTGCCCAAAGACGGTGTACTCCCCGTCAAGGTGAGGCGTGCCCCCCTCGGTCATATACGCTTTCTTCACCTCCTCGGGCATCGGGTGCTCCTCGCTCTCAAATTGCTTCAGCTCCCCCTCGAGGTAAAATTGCCCCATCACGATGTAGAATTGCAGTCCATCGCTCCTCCGGTCGGGATTGATGTCATTCCCCACGCGGGCTGCCGCGACAGCGCCCCGCTTATGGAAGAGCTTGGGGTAGAGGATCTCCGCCGCAATGGTGGCGTGACTGAGGGAGTCGATGTAGGTCCCCTTGGGATCCTTGCCACCCTTAAGTCCCCCTCCGGCCTGTGCCATGAAGTTGCGGATCACGCGGTGGAAGGTGGTCCCGTCGTAGGCTCTCTCCCTTACACGGGAGAGAAAGTTCTCCTTGTGGAGCGGTGTCTCGTCGTAGAGCTCGATGACGAAGTCCCCCTTATTCGTCTTGAAGCGGACGTAGGAGGGCTTCCCCTCCTGTGCAGCAGCGGTGAGTGAGAGGAGGAGGGTGAGAAGGAGAGTGAAGGGTAGGGCGTGTGGCTTCATAAGCTTTAGATGATCCGGGAGAAGTGGGAGAGTATGATGGCAGCGCTGAGGGCGACGTTGAGCGAGTCTCCTGCCGCTGTCGGCGACTTGGGGATCAGGATGGTCTCTGTGCAGAGTGACTTCACCTCGGGACGGAAGCCGTGCCCCTCGTTACCGAAGAGCACCACCGCCTCCCGGGGTGTCTCAGCCTGGCCGATAGGTTTGCCGTCGAGGTCGGCGGCGATGATCGGCCCGTCGAAGTCGGTCAGCGTGGCGGCGAGGTCTATGTCGTAGTGTATGGTGAGGGCACCGAGGGCGCCGGCGGTGGACTGCACCACCTTAGCCCCGTAGGGATCGGCGCACCCGCGACTCATCAGGAGTGTGCCGATGCCGAGCCAGTCGCAGAGACGGATGATCGTGCCGATGTTACCGGGGTTCTGCACCTCGTCCAGCGCCACCACCAGCCCCTTGAGCTGTCGGACCGCTTGGGCAGCGGGGATCCTGAGGAGGGCGAGGCAGTCCGAGGGACACTCGAGCTGCGACACTCTCTTCATCTCCCGCTCGCTGACGAGGCGCATCTTCGTCTCGTCTACAGACAGTTCGGTCGGTGCGGTGACGAGTAGCAGCTCTACGTCAAAGTAGGGGAGCATCTCCTCAACCACTTTGACTGTCTCGGCGACAAAGAGCCCGGAGGCGTCTCTATTCTTCTTTAGCCTGAGGGAGCGGATCAGCTTGCTCTCCCTCTCAGACAGCTTTTCCATAGGTCACGCGCCACCAGGCGAGCAGTGCCCGCATATTGGGAAAAATGAGATTTGCCCCCTCGCACCTGAGGAACTCCTCTGGGATGGGGCCGGTGGTGACGGCGACCGTGAAGGCTCCGGCAGCTACGGCCGAGCGGACCCCCAGCGGAGCATTCTCCACCACTAGCGTCTCACCGGCACTGTGTCCGGTGAGGCTCATCCCCCGGAGGTAGGGCTCCGGGTCAGGCTTCCCCCTCTCCACCTTATCTGCCGTGATCAGCTGCTCCTCGGAGAAGAGTCCCTCAAAGTAAGTCCCTGTCCTCGAGAGGGCATTGGCTGTCGTGCTGCCTGTGACCACGGCGAGGTCGATCCCTCGCACCTCCTTGAGGTAGAGGATCAGGTCGTGCACATGGGGGATGGGGTGTAGGAGTTCGGTCTGCTTCTCCTCGAAGAGGTGTGTCTTGTAGGCGTACACCTCCTCGATGAAGTCCTCTGTCGGCTCCGCATCGTAGGTCTTCCGGTAGAGGAGGCTGATGGTATCCCTCCCTTTCATCCCCTCAGCCCGGAAAAACTCTCCCTCCTCGTACTTGAGCTTATACTTGTCTGCCGCAGTTCGCCAGGCATAGTCGTGGATCGGCATCGAGTCGACCAAGACGCCGTCCATATCGAGGAGGACCAGCTTTGGCTCCTCGGGGGGTAGGGGTGAGATCGTCATTTCTTTACCCTTCCTGCTCCGAGGTAGGTCCTGCGGTAGTACGGTTCGCTGAGACGGGAGATGATCACGCCGCTGCGTGTGCTGGCGTGGGCAAATTTCCCATCCTCGAGATAGACCCCCACATGGGAGGCGCGACCACCGCGCCTGTTGCGGATGTTGAAGAAGACCAAGTCGCCCTCCCTCAGGTCATCCCGGGAGACCCGCTCAGTCCGGCTCATCAGGTCGGCAGAGGACTGACGACCGATATTGGTCTCGTAGACCGTCTCATAGAGCCGATAGACAAAGCCTGAGCAGTCGGTCCCCCTCCGGGACATCCCGCCAAAGCGGTACGGCGTGCGCAGCCAGTCCGCTACGAAGGCATACAGCCCCAGGTCATTCTCCGGATAGGAGAGCTCCATGCCGAGCTTGCTCGAGATGCTCTCGCTGAGAGCCACCATCTCCGGGGAGGGCGTCGCTGCAGCCTCCGAGGCCTGCTCAGCAAAGTAGAGCGAGCTGATCGGTCGCTTCGTGACGCTGCAGGAGGTGGTGCTGACAAACATCAGTGCGACGGCGATGAGATAGAGTGGGTTTCTTTTCATAGCTGAGTAGTGATCCGTGTGTGGGGCGAGACGCATCGGCTCTTTCCCTATAGGGTAAGGTGCTGAAAAAAGAGAGAAGCGTATGCTCAGCACTCATCTCATAAGGAGAATAGTGACGGGCATACGCTTGTGAGTTAAGTGGCTTAGTCTTATCTGATCGAGACCTATGTCAGTAAGGTATCGTCTTGCAGAGTGAAGCCGAGTAGTGGTTAGTTGGCGACGATGTCCTTCGCCTCTACAGAGACGATCGACTTGTCACCCGTCGTGGTGCGGAAGGCTACCACTCCATCGGTAAGCGCATAGAGAGTATGATCTTTGCCCATACCTACGTGCTCACCGGGATAGTGACGCGTGCCACGCTGGCGGACGATGATGTTGCCTGCCTTGACGACCTCGCCGCCAAACTTCTTGACGCCGAGGCGCTTGCTCTCCGATTCGCGACCGTTCTTGGTACTACCTACACCTTTCTTGTGTGCCATATCTTGTATTCGAAATAGTCTAAAGAGTGAGTAAATAACTGACTGTCTCAGATCAGCCTACGATAGACTTGACCTGCAGCTGAGTGTACTGCTGACGGTGGCCATTGAGCTTGCGGTAGCGCTTGCGGCGCTTCTTGTGGAAGACCAGCACCGTCTCGCCCTTGACGAGAGGCTCTACCACCTCGCAGGTCACCTTAGCGCCCTCGATGGTGGGCACGCCTACGGTGACGTTGCCCTCGTTGTCCAGCAGCATTACACGGTCAAAGTCTACCGTGTCGCCCTCCTTGACATCCTTCATGTGGTAGACGAAGAGCTTGCTGCCCTCCTCGACCTTAAATTGCTGTCCCTGAATCTCTACGATTCCGTACATATTGCTTTAGTTCTTAGAGTGATACCCGGCGGGTGAGGGGCTTATGGGCACCTGCTTACACGACCCGATGCGGAGTATTTCGTCTGCAAAGGTACTGATTTCCTTTGACATCCTAAAGTCTTCACCAAGTGTGACCCCTGAGCTTAGCCCCCTATTCGGCTGTAGAGGGTGCTCACTTCGTAGCCCTCGAAGACCGAAATCAAAGGGGAGGTCAGCGCAGCTGGTGTCTCAGTGGTAGCAGGAGAAGCAGAGGTAGACCCCATCGTCCCGACTGCCTGACTCATACGGAAACTTCTGTGGCGCAAATATACCACCTCCACGGGAGTGGATTGTCTCACAGAGTCTCTTTCTGTCTCTTCTTGACCGAAAGTGTAGGCTATAGTTATGGTATAAAAACAATCCACCTTACCATTGCGGGTCACTTGTGGAGCGTGAAGAGGAATTCGAGCCCGCCCTCGGGGCAATGCCTCCGCGCCTGTATCTGTCCGCCATGGAGGCGTATCGCATTTCGCACAATGCTGAGCCCCAGTCCGGAGCCACCTCGGTCACGTGTGCGGCCGGAGTCGATGCGGTAGAAGCGCTCGAAGATACGCCCCAGCTTCTCCTCCGGTACCCCTCGCCCGGTGTCGTAGTAGGAGAGGTAGACGTACTCATCGTCCCGGTGGTAGCAGGAGAAGCAGAGCGTTACTCCATCGCCGGCATAGCGGAGAGAGTTCTCGATGAGGTTCTGGAAGACAGAGTGGATGAGGGAGTTATTGGCGTGGATGGTGAGCCCGTCGGGGATCTCATTGACGAAGCGGTCACCACTCTGCTCTATACGGTCGGCGAAGGCGATGCGCGCCTCCTCGACGATGAGCCCGAGGTCGAGCTCCTCCATCCGGTACTCCTCCGCCTCCCGCTCGTCCATCTGGCTGATGAGGCGGATGTCGTCCATCATCGCGCTGAGCCGCTCCGCCTGCCTGTAGGCCTTGTCGGTAAAGGCGGCCTGTTGCTCCGGCGAGAGGTCGCTGTAGCGCAGTGTCTCCAGGTAGCCTCGTATGGAGGTGAGGGGCGTACGTATCTCGTGGGTGATATTGCTGGTCATTTCGCGCTTGAGCTGCGCCGTCTGGACCGATACGGTGACGTCCTCTATCGTGAGGTCAAAGGTCTCCGACGCTGAGCGGAAGGCCTTTACCTCAAAGATGTGGCTCCCCGAGGGGATCATCGCTCTGCGGCTCCGCTCCTCGCCACCGGGAGAGGAGGCGATGAAGTCTCCGATAGGCTGCATGCTCTCCTCCGTGAGCAGTTCGGACAGGCTCTCGAGCGGAAGCGCCCGGGAGGAGATCATGCTGGCAAATTGGATGAAGTGGGTATTGGCAAAGAGAGTCGTCCCGCTGCTGTCGAAGAGGGCGATGCCGATCTTGGAGAGGTCAAAGAGGGCGATCAGGTGCTGCCGCATCTCCTCCGTCCGCTGCACCGTCGCCTCGCTCTCGCTGAAGAGCCGGCGAAGCTCCTCGCCGAGGGTGCCGATGTCGTCGTCGGCAAAGAGCGGTCCCTCCATATGCTCCCCGCGGCGCAGAGCGGCGGTGAGTCGTCTCAGCCCGCTGACGGAGCGGTCGGTGGCTCGGAGGCTGAGGAAGGTGCCTACCAGCATACCGAGGAGGATCAGGAGAGAGGGAAGGAGGCAGGCGAGCCAGAGCATCTTGCGATCAGTCGCCGGCTGCTCCCGGTAGGGTCGGGTCAGGTGGATGTAGTGCCCATCGCAGTAGAGGGCGTAGTGGAGCTGCCCATCCGCGGTGTCGCTCTCCTCTGTGGGGCTGAGGTGGTCGCCGCTGTGGTTGTAGTAGGCGAGCCTAAGCTCTGGGTCCTCCGTGAGGGTGAGCTGTCTCCCCACCCGTGTGGTGTCGGTGGCGGCGGTGATGCGGAGGGAGGAGTCGACCAGCTCAGCCTCTATCCCATCGGGGAGTAGGGCGAAGAGGTCATCGACGGGAAGGGTGTGGTGACTCTGCGCTATGAGGTCAGCATAGGTGGCGAGAGTGTTGCTGCTCTCCCTGAGGTGCTGCTTCTCCGCGAAGGAGGCATCTCTATACTTGCTCCAGCAGAGGAGGGTGAGGGCGAGACAGAGGAGGGTGAGGACAAAGTGGAGCCCATAGCTCCTCTTCGTAGGGAGGGATGTGGAGCCGCTCATGGTGTCTCTCTATTGCTTGGAGCGCTGCTCGGCCTCCTCGCTATCCTCGTCAGCGCCCTCGAGCTCTGCCTCGATCTCATCCAGGGTCATCGGTCGGAGACCGTAGCCAAAGCCGACTCGATTGTAGAGCATCGTGCCGTACTTGCCGAGCTTTTTCCGGAGGCGGGCGATGTGCACGTCCACCGTGCGGTCGAGGACTAAGCTCTCGCGGCTCCAGACGCGGTCAAGGATCTCCTGTCGGGTGAAGGTCCGGCCGGGAGCAGTGGCGAGCATCCTGAGGAGGTCGTACTCCGTCTTGGTGACGTCAAAGGGGTGACTGCCGTCGGAGACGGTCATAGCGATCTCATCGATGACGAGCGGTCCCACCTCGATCCGGTCGCTCTCTACTGGCTCATGCTCGGCAGCAGCGGTGCGGTGGAGGACGCTCTTGACACGGGCGACCAGCTCCTTGACTGAGAAGGGCTTGGTGAGGTAGTCGTCCCCGCCGACGGTGAAGCCGTGTAGCAGATCGTCCTCAGCACTCTTGGCAGTGAGGAAGATTATGGGGATCTCGCACCCCTCACTGCGGAGTTCCTCCGCCATCTCAAAGCCTGACATCCCCTCCATCATCACATCAAGGACAATGAGGCTAAAGTAGTGTGGGTCGTCCTCTGCCTGCATCAGCCGCAGCGCTTCCTCAGCACTCGAGGCGGAGGTGGTCCGGAGGCCTATCCGCTCGAGGTGAAAGGCGACGATCTCGCAGATATCGTCCTCGTCATCGACGATGAGGATCCGTGCCGGGCTGTCGGTCTCCGAGAGGGAGCGGGGCGTGTTGTCTCTCTTCATTTCACTCCTCAAACTCGTGTCGTACGTCCGTCCCCTCGACTAAGTAGATGGTCGACTCGGCGAGGTTGGTGGCGGAGTCCCCGATGCGCTCGAGGTTATGCGCCACGGTGTGGATCTGCAGGAGGGCCCGGATCTCCGCCTCGCTGTGCACCCTGTCGGCGCCCTCGGTGGTGATCAGCTGGATGATCTCGCGCTGCTGGCGGTCGATATTGTCGTCCGCATCGATCACCTGATGCGCCACCTCGGTGTCCATGGTGGAGAAGGAGATGATCGCCGACCGGATCATCTCGGTCGTGTCGTCGAGCATCTGCAGCAGCCGCCGAGAGTACTCGTGCATAAAGTCGGAGGTGAAGTCGAGGTCGCGGGCGATATAGACGCCATTCATCACCATATCGCCGACGCGCTCCAGATTGGTGGTGAGGTCGGGGTAGGCGATGATGCGCCGGAGGTCCTCCGCCTTGGGGGCAAACATATATATGGTGTACGCCACCTCCTCGCGGATGCGGATCTCGAGTCTGTCGATGACGTGCTCATTGGTGTCCGCTTCCTCGAAGAGCTCCTCGTCAAAGGGACCGGCAAAGAGCTTCCGCAGGATAGCCAGCTGCAGGAGGGTGACCTTAGAGATAAGCTCGTACTGGCTGTGGACGATCTCGAGCTTTCGGTCCTTAATGATACTGGTACTCATGGTGTGTGGTGCTTAGCTAAATACTCCGGTGAGGTAGTCCTCCGTGCGCTTGTCGCTCGGGGTGGTGAACATCTTCTGAGTGTCGTCGTACTCGATCAGCTCACCGAGGTACATAAAGGCAGACTTGTCGGAGATGCGGGCCGCCTGACCCATATTGTGTGTCACGATGATGATGCTGTAGTGCTCCTTCAGCTCGAGGATCAGCTCCTCGATGGTATTGGTGGATATGGGGTCGAGGGCGGAGGTGGGCTCGTCCATCAGCAGCACCTCGGGCCGGAGGGCGAGGGCGCGTGCGATGCAGAGTCGCTGCTGCTGTCCTCCAGAGAGGAAGGAGCCTCTCTGGTGGGTCACATCCTTCACCTCCTCCCAGAGGCCGACGCTCTCGAGGGAGGTCTGCACCACCTCCTCACGCTCATCCTTGGAGAGGTGGATGCCATTGAGCTTATACCCGGCGAGGACATTCTCCGCGATGGACATGGTGGGGAAGGGGTTGGGCCGCTGGAAGACCATCCCCACCATTCGCCTCGCCTCCATAGGGCTCATCTGCATCAGGTCGCGGTCGTGGAGGAGGATCTGACCCTCGGTACGGATCTCGGGGTAGAGGTCGTGCATGCGATTGATCGCCCTGAGGAGGGTACTCTTGCCGCACCCGCTCGGGCCCATGACGGCGGTGACGAGATGCTCATAGAAGGAGCAATTGATGCTCTTGATCGCCCGCTTCTCCGGCGTGTACGAGACGGAGAGGTCGCGCACCTCGATGATTGGGGTGAGGTCCTCCTCTTGGTTCGGCCGGTGGGTCGAGAGGATCTTGTCGGCTATGGGGATCTGACTCCCGGGCTGTCTCATGACCTTCGTGGAGCTATTGGTGGTAGTGGACATACAAATCTAAGATTATTTCATTTATCTCTTCACGCCCCGCTTTGCCGCAATCGTCTTGGCGGTCAGGTTGAGAGCCAGGATGAGGATCAGGAGGAAAAGGGCGGTGGACCAGATCAGGTCGACGAGATTGGGGTCGTTGTAAAACTCCCAGATCAGGAGGCTGACGGCGGAGGTGGGGCTGGTGACGTCGAGATTGACATACGTGGCGCCGAGGGCGGTGACCATCAGCGGTGCCGTCTCCCCCATCACGCGGGAGATGGAGAGGAGGATCCCGGTGATGATCGCTCCGATGGCGGAGGGGAGTAGCACGTGAAGCATGACGGAGGTGTAGGAGCTGCCGAGGGCGAGCCCCGACTCGAGGAGGGAGCCGGACAGCATATTGAGCGCCTCCTCAGTGCTACGGGTGATCATCGGGATCATCATCAGTGCGAGGGCGACCGCTCCAGCGACGGCACTGTAGCTGTGCATGGCGCGCACCACCCACATGTAGACGAGGATGCCGCAGATGATCGACGGCACGCCCTGGAGGATGTCGGCAAGCGTGCGGACGAGGGTCGCCATCTTTTTCCCCCTATGGAGGTGGAGGTAGATGCCACCGAGGAGTCCGAAGGGGATCGAGATGAGCGAGGCAAGACCCACCATAATGAGGGTGCCGACGATGCCATTGAGGATACCCCCGGGGATCGGCTGACCGCTCTGCTTGGCCAGCATCGCCTCGATAGAGGAGGGGACGACGCTGGTGAAGAAGTCGAGATTGAGCTGATGCCAGCCCTTGGTGATCAGTTCGATCAGGATTGCCAGGAGCGGGATCGCTGTGGCGATGCTGAGGAGGCAGACGAGGACAAAGGCGACCCGGCTTGCTACCCGGCGGCGCTGCTGGTGTGTCGGCCTCTGGGCGTAGCTCTCGAGGGAGTTGTGGCTGTTGCTCATGGCTTAAGTCTGGAGATGATGACCTTGGCGGCACAGTTGATCAGCGCCGTAATAAGGAAGAGGATCAGACCGATGGCGAAGAGGGCGCTGAGCTTCAGGCCTGTCGCTTCGCCAAATTGGTTGGCAATCACCGATGCCATCGTATTGCCGGTCTCGATCAGGTCGCCGCTCTCACTCAGGGTGAAGGGGATGTTGCTCGTATTCCCGATCAGCATCGTCACCGCCATCGTCTCACCGAGGGCGCGGCCAAAGGCGAGGGTGTAGGCGGCAAAGATGCCCGACGCAGCACCGGGGAGAGAGACGCTCTTGATCACCTCGAAGCGGGTCGCCCCGAGGCCATAGGCGGCCTCCTTCAGCTCTCCCGGCACCATGGAGATGAATTCGGTCGAGAGCGACGAGGCGTAGGGGATGATCATGATCGCGAGGACGATCGAGGCGAGGATGACACCGAAGCCCTGCTCGCTCCACCCCCAGACGATCATCAGGTGGCGGATGGTGTAGAAGCCCCAGAGACCATAGACGATCGAGGGGATCCCCGCCAGCATGTCCACGACGGAGCTGACGACGGCGGCGATCTTCTTTCCCCTAAAGTACTCGCCGGAGAAGAGCGCCACGGCGAGGGAGAAGGGGATGCAGAGGAGCAGTGCCAGGAGCGAGGTCTCCAGCGTGCCGACGATGAAGGGCCAGGCGCCGTAGCTCTGTGTCTTGTCGCTCCACTCGCTACCGGAGAGGAAGTCGAGGAAGCCGAAGTGGCTCACTGCGGGACCGCTCATCGAGGCGAGCGTGTAGATGATCGCGGCAGTCAGGAGGATGAACCCGATGCCGACGATCGTCAGCAGGGTGTTGAAGAAACGGTCTTTTTTCATGGTTCGCTCAGGGGCTTACCCTGGTAGGTCATGGAGGCGATGACGGCTCTCGCCTTCTCAAGGGCAAGGGGCGGGAGGGAGGCGTAGTGGGTCTTGCGCGCCGCCTCGTGGGTCTCCTCGCCGACGATGTAGTAGAGGAAGTCCTGCAGCAGTCGGGCGCTCTCGAGGCTCCTGTGACCGTAGGACTGCTCCTTGTAGACGATGAGCCAGGTCATCGTGCTGATGGGGTAGGCGTCAGGGTCGGGACTGTCAGCGATCATCACCCGCGTGTCATCGGGGAAGTCGCTTAGGTTGGCGGAGAGGGAGATGCTCTCCATCGTGGGGGCGATGAAGTGCCCCGAGCGGTTGCGGATCGCTGCTGCGGGGATGCCGAGAGCCATGGAATACTCCGAGCCGATATAGCCGATCGCACCGGGGGTGGAGGAGATCACGCCGGCGACGCCGGGATTGCCCTTGGCGGCATTGCCCACCTTGATATCCAGCGTCTTGGCAGCACCAAGCTCCTCGCGCCACACCGAGTCGACCTTGCTCATGTAGCTTGAGAAAACGAAGGTGGTGCCGCTGCCGTCCGTGCGGTAGATTGGGATCACCCTTTGGTCGGGCAGGGTGATATCGGGATTGAGCTCCCGGATCGCTGGGTCATTCCACTCCGTGATCCGCCCGGTGTATATCCCCGAGATCACCTCAGGCGTGAGCCGAAGCTCCTCGATGCCCTCGAGGTTGTAGGCGATGACGATGCCGCCGATGCAGGTGGGGATGTGGATGATCGGCATAGGCATGGCCTTGGCGATCTTTTCGTCGGAGAGGAACTCGTCGGTGCCGCCAAAGTCCACCGTCGTCTCGGCCAGATTGCGCTGACCGGCGCCGCTGCCGACACCGCCGTAGCTCACATGGATGCCCTCCGCATCGCCATACTGCTTCGCCACCTCGATGTAGAAGGGGGCAGGGAAAGTCGCTCCGGCACCGCTCAGGGTCTTCGAGCCGGCGCAACCGCTCAGCCACGGAAGAAGCGCCAGACCCAGCAAGGAGTAGATCAGAAATTGCTTTGCCACAATATATGATATATGAGTATCTGTCTCTTTGCGACAAAGGTACCGAGGCGGTTATACCTTGCCGTTACGCTCGTGTGACATTGCTGTTACGGAAGAGGGGTGATCCCACCGGGATCGGCAGGCGGAGAGGCGATTTTCGTTGCCCGGGTGTCGGAGGGGCTTATCCCATCCGACCACCTGCAAACGATAGCCCTCTTTATCCCCACGCCCCATCAGGGCGTCTCTCGTAATGGTGATCGTAAGAGGGACCGACACCCTATCGGGGTCGTATATATAGGGTATATCTCAAGTGACCCGGGGTCTTCGGCACTTCGTGCCTCGACCGCCGGGCTATGCAGAACGGACCCCTATCGGGGTCCCCTGCCGGGACAGCAGACGGGGCAGCATCTCTGGGCTGCACCCTTAGGGTGCTCTCTCCTTAGGCATCGGTCATCCGCGAAGCGGTGACCGATGTGCAGCGACCACCCCCAATACCACGACCCCGATAGGGTGTCGCCGAGCGGACATTTCCATCTCGGCGACCCGCAAGGGATCGAGGCATATATATGTTTGCTTAGGCATCGGTCGAGACACGAAGTGCCGATGACCGATGCCTATGGAAGGAGCATCCTCCGGATGCAGGCATGCCATCTATTGATGGTTATTCTTTGCGCCGTCCGACTCGTCCGACAGGTTGCGCATGGGGCTGAGACAACCCCCCCTTCAAGCAAATTTCTAATACCGATATTAGGCGACACTAATATCGGTATTAGGGAAATCTAATATCGGTAATAGGAAAACCTCTCATCGGGCGGGGTACACTGCATCTAAATCCGAGGGGGGCTCCTCGTCGTTGGTCCGACCGGTCGGTATGTCGGTGTGTCGGTATGTGAAGATCAATTATTAATGGTACCTTTGAGGCATCAAAAAAAGACATCAACCCGTGACACACGTGAGGGACTTACATCATCAGGATAAAGCATTCTTTGGCGCTGATCAGAATTCCGGATTGGTCGGTTCTTCGTGTGGTCAAAGCAGGGTCGTGAGGTCTTTCGTCTTATTAGACAATAGGTGGTTATGAAAGTATTAGTTACCGGGGGAGCAGGGTTTATCGGATCTAATCTGTGCGAGTTTCTCCTCGGAGAGGGGCATGAAGTTCGCTGTATGGACAACTTCTGCACCGGGAAGCCGGAGAACGTCATCCCCCTGCTTGAGAAGTTCCCTAACTCCTTTTCCCTCGTGGTTGGTGACATACGGAGTCTTGAGGATTGCCGCAAGGCGGTCGATGGTATGGAGTATGTCCTTCACGAGGCGGCCTTAGGGTCGGTTCCTCGGTCCATCAAGGATCCGATCACCACCAATGATACCAATATCGGAGGGTTCCTCAATATGCTTGTCGCCGCTCGAGATGCCGGTATTAAGCGCTTTGTCTTCGCCGCCAGCTCCTCTACCTATGGGGATAGTGAGTCTCTGCCTAAGGTGGAGGAGGTGATCGGTCGCCCTCTCTCCCCTTACGCCATTACCAAGTATGTAGACGAGCTCTATGCTGATGTCTTTGCGCGGACGTATGGTATTGAGTTCATCGGTCTCCGGTATTTCAATGTCTTTGGTCGTCGCCAGGACCCCCATGGGGCATACGCTGCGGTGATCCCGCTCTTCGTCAAGAAGCTGATGGCGCATGAGCAGCCTGTCATCAATGGCGATGGCGAGTACAGTCGTGACTTTACCTATGTCGACAATGTCATCCAGATGAATATGCGTGCACTCACCACGACCAATCCAGAGGCGGTTAATCAGATCTATAATACCGCCTACGGCGAGCGCACGACTCTCAATCAGCTGGTCTCTTACCTGAAGAAGAATCTCTCAAAGATGGATCCGGAGATCAAGTCCATCGATGCGATCCATGGACCTAATAGAGTCGGAGACATTCCTCACTCCCTTGCCTGCATAGATAAGGCAAAGCGCCTCCTTGGCTACGATCCCAAGTACTCTATGCGTCAGGGACTGGAGGAGTGCTGCAGGTGGTACTGGGAAAACCTCTAAGCGACAGTCGCAAAATGATCGAGAAGGTAGACCTCCTGGATTTTACAGCCTTTGGGGAGCTCCATGCGGAGCTTGCCCCCGGACTCAATGTCTTCATCGGTGAGAATAGCACAGGCAAGACCCACTTGATGAAGCTCCTCTACTCCGCTCTGATCTATGCTAACGACGTCGAGACAAGGAGCATCGAGCAGCTCCTTATGGAGTACTTCCTCCCTGATAGTATCGGTCGCCTCGTGAAGCGGTCTGTGGGTCGCGGATCCGGCTCCTTCAGCATCACGAGGCGTGATGGGGACGAGGTCTCACGATCGCTCAAGGTGCGGCTGACGACGCAGCAAGGCGTGACGGAGGAGGCAGAGGACTGGCGCACAAGCACGCCCCTACCGGCGGTCTACATCCCCGTCAAGGACATGCTGGCCAACGCCCCCGGCTTCCTCTCCCTCTACAGAGATCACACCATCCACTTCGAGGGGATTTACCCCGACATCATCAGTAAGGCTCTCTATCCCGCCACACGGGGGAGGAGAGGCGCGCTACAGAGGGAGCTTCTAGACTTCATCGAGCAGGAGATCGGAGGCACGATCGCCATAGAGGGGGAGGAGTTTTACCTCCGTTCTCGCGACGGCTCCGGCAACCTTGAGTTTACCCTCCTCTCAGAGGGCTACCGCAAGCTGGGGCTACTCTTCTGCCTGATCCAGAACGAGCGCCTCGCTGAGGGGTCAATCCTCTTCTGGGACGAGCCGGAGGCCAATCTCAACCCCAAGATAATGGGGCTCCTCGTGGAGATGCTCTACAAGCTGGTGGAGATGGGCGTGCAGATCTTCATCTCCACGCACAATAGCATGCTCACCTCACAGATACGTCTTCGCGAGGATGAGGGGGACACAAGGTATCACCTCTTCCAGAGGAGAGCGGACGGAGAGATCCACTACTCCGCACATGACCACCTGACAGATATGGAGGCGAATCCCATCCGACGGGCGTATGACGACCTGCTACTCCGTCAGATAGAGAGCGAGCTACAGCCATGAGAGCAGAGATAGAGGGATACAGTTACGACTTCCCTACGGCAGAGAGCATCGTCAAGTTTGACGGCCCGGAGCACCGTATGTCGAGTGCGATGAAGGCGGTCGATGTGGTGATCGAGATGCCGGGCCGCAGGCTCTATATCGAGGTGAAGGACTTCGATGCACACCGTACGGAGATGCAGAGGGAGGGACGGGATGTCTCCAACAAGGAGTGGCAGAGAGACCTGAGAGCCGAACTGGTATATAAGTTTCGCGACTCCCTCCTCTACCACTGGTGCCAGAAGAAGCCCGAGAAGAAGAGTATCTTCCTCTTCCTCACCGACTTGACCGACTCCGCACTACTCAATGCACTGAGCCAAGACCTCGATCAGAGATTTCCCCGCAAGAGACACGCTAAGACCTGGTCGACCGTGTGGCAAAGGACCTTTGTCGAGACGCTCCTTGTCCTCAACGAACATCTGTGGAATCAAAGTACCCTGCTCCGCGCAATGGGGACCATAAGTCGCATCAAATAAGCAAATCAAATAACATCTCATATACATTATGAACTCACTCAAAGACACTAAGATAGCCGTCATCGGCCTCGGCTACGTCGGTCTGCCCCTCGCACGCCTCTTCAGCACGAAGTACAAGACCATCGGCTACGACTACAACCCCGCTCGGGTAAAGGCTCTGATGGCGGGTCACGATGCCACCCTGGAGGTGTCGGATGAGCTCCTGCAGACCGCCATCAAGAATGGCTTCATCTGCACCTCGGATCTCGATGAGATCAGGGAGTGCAACTTCTATGTCGTGGCTGTCCCCACGCCCGTGGATGAGAATCACAACCCCGACCTCTCTCCGCTTATCTCTGCCAGTGAGGTGGTAGGTAAGGTCATCAGCAAGGGCGATGTGGTCGTCTATGAGAGTACCGTCTACCCGGGCGTGACGGAGGAGAGCTGTATCCCGGTCGTGGAGCGTGTCTCCGGGCTGAAGTTCAATGAGGACTTCTTCGGTGGCTACAGCCCTGAGCGCATCAATCCCGGCGATAAGCAGCATACCGTGGAGCATATCAAGAAGGTTACCTCCGGCTCCACGCCCGAGGTGGGCGAGTATGTCAATGCCGTCTACAGCTCCGTCATCACTGCCGGCACTCATCTCGCACCCTCTATCAAGGTGGCTGAGGCGGCCAAGGTGATCGAGAACTCCCAGAGGGATATCAACATTGCCTTTGTGAATGAGCTGGCTAAGATCTTCAATCGCATGGGCATCGATACTCAAGATGTGCTGGAGGCAGCGCAGACGAAGTGGAACTTTCTCCCCTTCCGTCCCGGTCTCGTAGGCGGTCACTGCATCGGCGTTGATCCTTACTACCTCGCACAGTGTGCCATGAGGTACGGGTACAATCCCGAGATCATCCTTGCCGGTAGGCGTATGAACGATGGCATGGGCGAGTATGTGGCGGATCAGGTGGTCAAGCTGATGCTTAAGCGGGGCATACAGGTGCTTAACTCCAGGATCCTCCTCCTCGGCTTTACCTTCAAGGAAAATTGCCCCGATGTGCGCAATACCAAGGTGATCGACATCGTGAAGACTCTTAAGTCTTACAACACCAACGTCACCATCTACGACCCGTGGGCCAACCCTGAGATCGTCCGGCGGGAGTATGGCGTGGAGGTGACCAATCAGCTCCCCTCAGAGAAGTATGATGCGGTCATCCTCGCTGTCGCCCACAGAGAGTTTGAGAAGCTCTCCGTCCGCGACCTGACAACCGACAAGGGAGTGGTCTACGATGTCAAGGGCTTCCTGAAGAGTAATGAGTGTGACGCCAAGCTCTAACCAACTGCTTTTTTTGAGGCTCCCCAGTAAGTCTCCTTAGCGATCGAATGGTCTTCCCATCACTTATGTACCTTGTAGTATGAGTAAATTGCAGATACAGATCTCGAATTTCCGAGCCATCCAAGAGGCGCGGATCGATCTCAATGGCATCACCGTACTGACAGGACTCAATGCCACAGGGAAGAGCACCATCGGCAGGATGATGTACTATACAGGGTATTATGCCAGCCACTACAGCCGACTGCTCGATGATTACCTTAATCGACGGATGGGTGGTATCTCGGAATACCTCAAGAATTACTTCAATAGTCTCCCAGAGCCGGTCAAGTTTGATCTTCTTTTTAAGGGTTACGTATTTAGCCATAAGCCCTATGCTGAGGCTGATGCTTATGTGATTATTGATGAGCTGAAAGCGTATTACGAGGGTGGTGCACAGGTCAAGTCCCTTGACAGAGAGCGGCTGGGAAAGGTATTAGGTCGCCAAATTAAGAGTAGAAGCTCTTTCTTTGTAGGACTTAGAGACCTGAGAGACTTAGTCGAAGTCATTTATAAGGAATACAATAGACTGATCCATGAACGCCCTCCCCTATATCTGAGAAATAGACTGAACGAACTCTTCAATACCTCTAATGAGACTCTGATGAAGAGCCTTATAGTAAAAGAGGGGACAGAGGAGATCATTAGTCCCAATCGAAAGAATATAGGTGTCTTCTCTACGTTTGACTCTGTATTCTATATTGACACCCCCATGATTGCCAATTTTCCCGGCGAGTTACCAAGTGGGATATTGGATCAGAATTGGGAGGAGCTGATACGGATTTTCTATGACGGAAGCACTCGGCCATTAGAGCCGAAAGAGGAGGAGGTCGTGGAGAAGCTCGTGCAGATCACTCACGGAACGATTGAGCTGCCGTCCAAGGATCAGGAGGGGACGATGCGGACACGCAAAATACTCTTTAGGGAAGCAGACGGACAGAGCTACCCGCTCAAGGAGGTGGCTACGGGGATCAAGAGCTTTGCGCTGATACAGTCACTCTTGCTTAAGGGGCGGTTGAGTAAGAATACACTCCTTATCATTGACGAGCCGGAGGCTCATCTCCACCCTCAGTGGGTGGTCGAGTATGCTCGCATGATCACGCTCCTGAATAGGGAGCTGGGGGTTCGCTTCTTGCTGGCCACCCATAGTCCTAAGCTTGTCCAGACCCTTTATCTTCTTGCTGAGGATGAGGATCAGGAGGAGCCTACTCTTAAGTATTACCTAAGTGAGAGATCGGACGCAGGTAATCCATCCGCCTATCGCTTTAGGGAACTGACGGACGAGGAGGGAATAGAGCCTATCTTTGCCTGCTTCAATACCGCTTACGACCTTATGGGTACCTATGTCGAGGAGTAAGGAATGAAGAGAAAGGCAGTATACTTCTTCACCGCTTACGACAAGTCTCTCACCGATCAGCTGATCGGCTCTGTGGGGCATAGGATGGGTCTTGGCGATCTCCTGCAGAGGGAGGGAGCCAAGGCGTGTGTCTCTATCCAGTCAGATGTGGTAGATATGGATGCGGTCGCAGTGGATAATGCCGGCTCTGAGATCCCGAGCAGCGTGGATATGGTCTTTGGTTGCGAGCGTAATCGGGTGCAGCTTGCGGAGTGTAAGTATCGTGTCGGTGGATCCGGTAAGCAAAGGAAGAAGCTCACCCCTCCCTCGCAGAGTGAATTCAAGTCTAAGGTGGCGGATACAAGGGCTCTCTTGCAGTCCGCTGAATACACCAGCCTTGCTCCTACTCTGGCAATCCTCTTCGCAGACAATCACATCGAGCAGGCTCGAGCCTGGGTAAACGATTACAATGCCGGGAAAAAGCAGCCGCTCTACAAAGAGATGACTACCGCTGAGTTTCTCAGCACCTTCTTTACAGAAGACATAAACTCAAGGGGGTAAGTGGTTTGTTTATGATTTGGCTTATATCAAATAGGTCTATGATTGAACATGAGTTGTTGTATTTATTTCATCCGTTATGCCGTCATTTCCTGATGTGGGTGAGAGCGATGTCTCTTTGATATTCTTAAATACTCCGACTCTTTGTAGTTGTTGTAATAATTACATCCTTTCAGGCAATGTATTGTGTCGTCACACTTTTTGAACTCTGATAGATTGTGAAGCAGCCATTTGTCTTTGTTCTTCATCACCTAGGAGTTGCCTGGGAGTTTGTTCGTGGAGCTATTTGGTCTGTTATTCTTACTAAGTCGTATAGAAAGCTTCGGGTTGGCAGGAATTTACAAACAATAGGCACTGTGCAAATTGATAGCTCCGTGGTAGTAGGTAGTAACGTGAAGCTGTTCGAAAATATTACTATTGGTGGTAATACAATTATAGGTGATAATGTAGAGTTGAGATGTAACAAGAATCAAAAAATAGTTGTAGGACAAAGGTGTACAGTTAATAGAGGGTCTGTAATTATTGGGAATGTATCAATAGGGGATGATTGTCTAATAGCTCCAAACAGTGTATTGGCTGGTGGAAATCATGTATTCTCAGATACATCTATACCTATAAACACGCAAGGTGTACATAGCAAGGGTATTATCATTGAGGAAAATGTATGGGTGGGCGCAGGCTCAGTAATTTTAGATGGCGTTACGATTGGTGCCGGGAGTGTTATTGGTGCGGGATCGGTCGTTACCAAAGATATTCCAAGGGGAGTTGTTGCTGTAGGTAATCCCTGTAAGACAATAAAGCAATTGCAGAGATGAATGATCTCAAGGCCAAAACTCTAAAAGGTGTGCTTTGGAACTCTTTTGGGACTATTGGTGCGGGTATTGCGAGCTTTCTCGTAACAATAGTTTTGGCTAGGTTGCTGTCCCCCTCACATTTTGGGGTTTTGGAATTGATGATGGTGTTTGTTTATATTGCTGACACCATTGTTGATAGTGGATTCAGTCAGGTGCTGATTGCAGACAAGAACGCCGGATCATGTGATTTTACGTCGGTTTTTTATGTAAATCTAATCATTGCAGTACTTGTCTATTTAATCCTATTCTTTATTGCCCCCACCCTATCCCGCTATTTTCTCATCCCTGATTTCCATCGTTATTCTAGAGTTGTATTCATAGCTATTATTTTGAATTCATTTACGCTGATACAGAATACACTTTATTCCAAGGAAATGAGGTTCCGCGAGCTCTCTATGGCAATCTTTCTATCAACTTTGATTGCTGGAGGTATTTCCATCTATTTAGCTTACATTGGTTTGGGTATTTGGTCTCTAGTGGCAAATTACGTCCTAATAGCCCTCTTTAAGACGATCTTCCTTTGGTCTAAAAGCAACTGGCGTCCCCAAGGCGGGGTAGTCTCGTATAGTATTCGTAAATACATCAAGAGTGGAGGCAATCTTCTTGTGCAGGGAATGACAGATAAGATTGTTACTAACTTGGAGTCGTTTTTCATTGGGAAAAAGTATAGTAGTGATGCCTTGGGATTCTTTTCCCAGGCTCGTAAAATAAATTCATACTCTACACAGACATTGGTTTCCATAGTACAGCGTGTGACTTTCCCTGCGCTGTCTACGATAGAATCGGACGAGCAATTGCTGTCAGCTTATAGAAAGGTATTAAGAATGACAATGTTTATAGTTGTACCTCTTGCATCATTTTTGGTGGTGGTTGCACCTTCTTTTATATATGTCTTATTGGGCGAAAAATGGATGGGGTCTGTTCCTTTTCTTCAACTATGGAGTATTTGCTCTCTTCTCGTGGCATTTTACTCCATCTTCGTCAATATCTTCTTAGTTAAGAACGAAACTAGGAGGCTATTGCATCTTTCGTTGATTCGTCAAGGATTGAGAGTCGTAGCCATTATCCTTCTTGTTCGTTTCAGCATTGAACTTTTGATTGTAGGGTTAATTGCAGTAACCTTGATTTCTGCCATTCAATATTGTATAGAGGGAGGGAAGCTTATTTCATATACTCCAAAGTTAGTTGTAGCGGATCTCTCCGCTACAGTTATGTCATCGATAGCTTCTTCCGTTGTCGTTTTCACCATCTCTACTGTGTTCCCGTCCTCGTCATATTCACTCCTTACCTTATGTCTTCAAACCACCATTCTTTTAGCTGTCTACCTGCTCGGCTGCTATTTGTTTCACAACAAGGCGTTATACGAGTTTAGGGAAATTGCGACTAGGGTTTTTCATTAATCCTGTAACAGATATGGCAAAAAGCAGCATCGAACTAAATAAGGCAATGGTTGGCGTATTATGCTTCTACCTATTGTCATTGCTTGTCTCACTTACAACACAAATAAGTGTGCAGGCTTTTTATTTGTATTCAGGGGGGTTCCTATTGTGTTCTCTTTTTTTTGTTCACATATTTGTAAGGCTCTCATATGAGATATCCCCGAACAAATTCCTCATATACCTGCAAGGATTTACACTAATCTACGGATTGTTGTGCGCCTTTTTTATCGGCCATATGCTCATTAATAGTTTTGGCGAACCATTTATTGGCTTAGATGATGCCAACTATCAAACCCAACAAGCGAATATTGCGAATAATCTTTTAGGTCATTATGGGGCTATGAATTCTCATACCCTAATGTCAGGTTTCTATTCCGGATATCCGAACTTTGGGGGAATTTTAATGTACTTGGTGGGTTCTACCCATTGGTATGTGCCGAGGGGGGCAACTGTATTTCTCCATGTTTGTACGATTATTCCTTTTTATCGAATTGTCTCTCGATACTCAACTGTTAGTTCATCACTTACTGCTACAGTCTTATATGCGATATCGCCTATGATACTGACAATGCAATTCTTACAACTAAAAGATGGACTATTAATCACACTGCTGGTATTCGCCACTTCCTCCCTTTTGAATCTAATAGAGGGTAAGAAAGTCATACTACATCTACTAGCTCTGATCATCTGCCTATTTGGGATGATTACTATTCGCGCTATGGTTATTGTCGCTTTTCTTGTCGCAGTCCTACTTTTCTACGTCTTTCGCAGACGTAAAGGGGACATCTTCGTTGGTTTAGGCTTAAGCATCCTTGTACTTGGTGGCATTTCATACCTTTGGAATTGGCTTTCAACTCAAGGACTGGTTCTTGATCCTCAGGAGTACTACTCCGTGCGTATGGAGCATTTAGGTGATTCGGAAAGAATGGCCGGAGAAGCTTCCCAACTCTCATCCACATGGTATGTAGCATTAGTTAGTGCCCCACTTTTCGTTGTCATGAGCCCTTTTGTACCTATACCGAGTGCGTTTGTCTTTGAAAATCCACTTTACCCTAGTACGAACTTCGAATTCTCAGCTAATATCTTTTTGTATGCGTTTCTTCCTCTTTTCTTCGTGTCCATATATCGCATTTTCAAAGAGAGACAGAATGCTCAAGCACCCATATTTATCTTACTCTTCTTTTTTGTCTATAAGGTTGGCTCTGCACTGTCTGGAATGACTATTTGGAGTTACAGGCAAACGCTTCCTGCGACCCTTGCTGTACTCTTACTCATACCTTTAGGGTTAGATACTACACCTACCAAATCGGTAAAAAGAGTCAGGCGAATTGCTAGTGTAATTTTAGTTGTTCTTTTATTTGCATGGACCTTTTTTAGAACATATATTCGTCAGTGAGTAAGATGAACTCTGAAAGTACTCTTGCAATTATGGCCTCTTGGGGGATCAAGATCATTCACGGATCCTATTATTGTCCCGCTTCTCATTTGCTTTATCTAAAGCAGATGACACATCTATTCAATGGGGTCTACCTAATATCGCCAGTGGACTATAGAGACCAAAATGCCAGTCGCTTATCGCCAATTGAACTAAAGAACTTGACCATTGTAAGCCTGCCTTGTTACTCGTCTCTGTTACAAGCTCAGCGGCATCAAGCGGAGTTCGCAAAAGCAATAGAACAATTAGAACCTATCGTAGATCTCTTCTACTGTAGGGTGCCAGATCCATTTTGCTGGATGCCTGCTCAGATGACAAATAAGCCTGTGATTATGCATTTTGTAGGAGACACTGTAGATGCAACGAAGCACAACATTCACTTTTCTTGGCTGAAGAAGCAGATTTTACTGGCTGGTTATTCTTTTGAATATAGACGAATCTTGCAAAGTGCTCGGAAATCAACCGTGTACACAAATGGATCACACCTAAGCGAAAAGCTCAGAAAGGAAGGGATAAATGCTACTCCAGTAGTTAGCTCAACCATCACTAAGGAAGACTTAGCACTTGAACCTTTGCGACCTCTGAGTAATAATCCTCTAAAGATCATCTATGTGGGTTACCTACGCTATGCTAAGGGAATAGATACCCTGATTGAAGTGATCAAGAGGCTTGAAGAGAGACACTTCAATTATCAATTTCATATCGTAGGCGATGGTGATATGTACTCCACGTTACATCAACTGATTGATGATTTGAAAATAGACAATCATATTTGCCTATATGGACATATTGATAATCGAGACAGACTTCTCTCTCTCCTTCGGTCTAGCGATCTCTTTTTCTTTCCGAGCTTGAGTGAGGGGTCTCCACGTGTGGTCATTGAGGCAATGAGTCAAGGGTGTCCAGTTTTGTCTACCCCAGTAGGATCTTTACCAGGTTGTTTTGAGGAAAACAAAGAAATACTCTTCTTCCCCTTTAAGGATGCTGAGATAGCCACGAGTAAGATCCTTCAAGTAGGCGATAATCTAGAAATGCCTACGCAACTACGAGATCGTGCCTATAAAAAGGTCTCTGAAAGGTTTACAATGGAGGAATTTATACGAACAATAACTACTTATAATCATGAAGCATAAACTACTTTTACTCTATAGCTGGTTAGTGCGAACCTTGCTAATCTGGTTACCAGATGTGCCATTTATTATGCGCTTTAGGGGATGGCTCTACGGGCTAGGTATGAGGAGTTGTGGTAAAAACTTTCAAGTTGCGCACGATGCTAATATCAAATGCCTTGACGGAATGTCTGTGGGGACTAATTGCTATGTAGCTAACAATAGCATAATACTTGGAAGTGGAACCATTGTGATTGAATGTGAGGTGCAAGTAGGACCTAATTGCGTGCTAGCCTCTGGAAATCATGTCTCAGTAAATGGGTCATACTATAATAATATGGGAGATATTGGAAATATTTATCTAGGCAAAGGTTCTTGGGTGGCTGCAAATTGTACCTTAGCAAAAGGTGCTGTACTCCCCAAGAATTCGGCTCTTGCTGCCAACAGCTTTTTAGGCACAGAGCTATCGGAATCTAACTCTATTTACGGAGGTGTTCCCGCAAAACTTATTAAAAGCAACGTTCCCTCATAAATGTATGATTGAGCGTATTGTGTTTACCGGAGATATTAATTTCTCTGATGCTTATTTTGATATGGGCTTCGGAGTTGGCTCTGCTATTCAGAAAGGAGAGAATCCTTTTAAGCACATCATGCACTTCCCGACGGATTATTGGGTGGGTAATTGTGAGTGCGTTGTTTCTGAAGATTCTTGCTATTCTGATTTGAGGAAGAATTTGTTCAGAATAGCTCCTTCTGTTATGAAGTCCGTAGATCACTTAGATTGCTATGCAATTGCTAATAACCACGTAATGCAACATGGGGAGGCTGCATACCAGTCTATGAAAGAGTATTTCGCTTGTGAAAAGATATCATACGTAGGTGCTATAGATGTTCCCTGCATAACACAGTCCATCCACGGGAAAAAAGTCGCTATTCTTGCTTTCTCTCAGCGTATAGAACAATTCACAGATGAAAGTAGCCCATATTACTATACCCCTGAGTATAGCCATATATTGGCTAAAATCAAAGAAGTCAAGCATGAAGTAGACTTCCTAATCGTGTACGTCCATTGGGGAAATGAGTTTATCAACTACCCCTATCAAGATCAAAAACTATTTGCGCATCTATTAGTTGATGAAGGAGCTGATCTTATTGTAGGTATGCATCCTCATGTTCTACAAGGATTTGAGGTGTATAGGGGGGTACACATATTCTATTCAATTGGTAACTTCGTCTTCAATATGCCAATACAAGATGCTAAATACGGAGCTGTCGTAACCTTTACCATTGATTCAGCTGGAAAGCCTTCTGTAGATTTTGAATATACTCAAATAGGTAAAGACTACTTCCCCAGCATCGTATCCAAAGAAGTCGTACTAAAAGAATTCCGCTTTGACTATCTCAATAAACTATTAGCAAAGAAAGAGAACAATGAAGAGTACTACGCTGAGACGAAAAAGAAGTATAGACGATATCGGATCCGAAACATTCTTGATATCCTACGTAACACTTCAAAGTTCAGGAAAGAAGATCTTCAATACATGTTATCTGACTTTGTAAAACGACGTTTTTAGCTATGCATATAACGACAAGCAAAACGGCTTCTAAGATACTTTATCCGTTGATAAAGTTTACGGAGTACCTAGGAATACATCATCCGGTATTTCTAATCAAACTCCGCTACTTGGTGCGCTTTGGACGACTGCCAAATCTGAAAAATCCGAAAGATCTAAATGAAAAGATTCTATATCTGAAACTCTATGCGGATACAAAAGAATGGACTCGCTTAGCTGACAAGTATAGAGTACGTGAATACATCAAAGATTGTGGACTAGAAGATATTCTCGTTCCCTTGTATGGGGTGTGGGATAAGTCATCTGACATTTCATTGTCGAATTTGCCAAAGAGCTTTATCCTCAAAGCAAACAATGGTGACGGGAAAGGGAGTTTCCTCGTTGTAAAAGATAAGGAGTCTGCAAATCTTGAAGAGATTAAGCAGCGGTCTGAAAAATGGCTCTCTGAAAGAAACATCGGAGCTTTAGCTGCAGAGCCTCAGTATCGAGATATTCCACCCAGAGTCCTTGCTGAAAAATTGTTGGAGTCTAATTCAGGTGGTCTTGTTGACTATAAGATTTGGTGTTTCAATGGTAGGCCTCACTCCATTCTGACCTGCTCGGATCGCTCTAACAATTCCGTGGCCTTAGGCGCTTACGACTTGAATTGGAATAGACTAGAGGACGCTTTAATCCCTTCAAGAGACTATCCGGCAGGAGAGCTGTTACCTCGTCCTGAAAATCTCACCGAGATGATAGAAATTGCAGAGAAGCTCTCTAAACCTTTCCCGGAAGTGAGAGTGGACTTGTACGATATAAACGGGCAAGTCTATTTCGGAGAATTGACTTTTACTTCTCTAGGAGGAATGATGCTCTATTATACACCAAAGGCTTTGCAAGATATGGGCTCTCGAGTTAATCTCAACTACCCCAGTATATGAAGCAGATATCCATAGTCATCCCCGCATACAACGAAGAGCGTTTCATAGAGGATTGTCTCAACTCAGTCTATCAGCAGGATTACCCTCAGGAGCTATTAGAGGTAATCGTGGTAGATGGCAATAGCCAAGATCGCACTGCAGAGATCATCCGAGAGAAGTTCCCTCAAGTAAAGCTCCTGCATAATCCTCGGAAGATAGTGCCCGTCTCTATGAATATCGGGATCGAGGCGGCTCAAGGAGTCTATATCATCCGGCTGGATGTACACTGCGTTTATCCGAATGACTACTTCAGCCGGCTTGTCCAATTTATGGAGGCTCATCCTGAGGCCGATAATGTGGGAGGTGTCTGTAAGACGCTTCCGGCCAATGATACCCCCAAGGCGGAGGCTATCGCTATCGCCCTCAGCTCTAAGTTCGGTATGGGCAACTCAGAGTTTCGTGTGGGAGCCAAAGAAATTAAGGAGGTAGACACAGTCCCCTTCGGGTGCTATCGTCGAGAGGTCTTTGATAAGATAGGGGGCTATGACGAGGAGTTGATACGTAATCAAGACAACGAGCTGAATTCTCGCCTCAAGCAGCATGGGGGGCGTATCTTCTTGCTCCCCGACCTGCTAATTGACTACTATGCACGCCCCACGGTGAAGAAGTGTGGGCGGATGTTTTATCAGTATGGGCTCTTCAATCCATTGGTAGATAAAAAATTAGTACAGTTCTCCTCTCTGAGGCGTATGGTACCTCTCTTTTTTGTGCTCTACCTAATCCTCTTTGTGGTTCTGAGTGTCATCCTGCCGAAGTTAACCCTTTGGTTCGCTATCCCGTTGCTCCTCTACTTGCTGATAGATATTGTGGCTTCCCTCCAATATATATCCAAGCCAAAGGTCGCCCTGTGGCTACTCTGCATCTATCCCGTCATCCATATCAACTATGGTATTGGCTACATAGATGGTATCCTGCGCCTCCTCTTCGCCCGATCTTTCGTCGCCGAAGCTAATAGGTAAAAGCGTTTTTTCTATGAGAGTAAATCGTACATATAAGGCTATGATTGATAAGTCTATCAGTAGTATGATATCAGCCATTGAACTGTATAATAAGCCAGACTTTCATTATAGAGAAGAGACATTTGCGATCCTAGCTGTAAATAGTTGGGAGTTGCTTCTCAAGGCACAAATTCTGAAGCAGAACAACTACAGGATGAATTCAATATATTGTTTGAAGTACGACAAGAAAAAAGATGGCTCTTCGTCAAAGCGAAAAAGCATAGAGCGTAACAGGACGGGCAATCCTATGGTTATTTCCATTGTGGAGGCGATGAATAAACTATCTTCAAACGGTCAATTTCCAAATCCTATCAAGTCAAATATTGAAGCCCTAATTGAATTAAGAGACAATGCAATTCACTTTGTCAATGAATCCTCTCTGACAAAGCAGATTCAAGAACTGGGGTTTGCCTGTATCAAGAATTACATCGATTTGCTCAAAGAATGGAATGTGAATGCCCGACTTGATCGTTATAACCTCTACTTAATGCCTTTAGCTTACGTAGATGGAAATAAACTGGTAGATACTCAATTCACCCAAGAAGAAACCAATTTTATAGACTTTATCCAGCAACAACTCAGGAAGACAGACGACTCTGGTTATAAGGTAGCGATGTCTATCGATGTAAGCTTCAAAAAAGGGAATTCTTTTGATGCCATAAAGGTCGTTAGATCAAAGGATGGACTCCCTATAACCTTATCCCCAGAAAATATAAAGATCACATATCCTTGGAGCTACAAGGCTGTGGTGGAAGGGTGCAAGAAGAGATATTCAAATTACAAACAAGGCAAGACGTTCAATAGTGCGATGAAAGTAGTGAAGCAGTCTCCTCAATTATGCTATAAGCGTTTCTTAGACCCTGATAACCCGAAATCGTCCAAAAAAGAGTTTTATTCGACTTCCGTCTGGAGTGTACTGGATAAATACTTTCAGAAGGTAAAGCGGTAACAACTATGTGGGCGAAGTGGTTATTTGATCGTGTAATGTCGCTTGTGGGGCTGATTGTGCTGAGTCCCGTGCTACTTGTCGTGGCGATCTTGATTCGGCTAAAGATGCCAGGAGGACCGGTACTCTTTAGACAGAAGAGAGTAGGGAAGGATGGCAAGCTCTTCACGATGGTGAAGTTTCGCAGTATGAGTGTGACTCATGGTGGTAGTAGTGTCTCTGTTGCCGGGGAATCTCGCATTACCCCGCTTGGAGCCAAACTCCGTAAGTACAAGCTGGATGAGCTTCCGGAGCTGTGGAATGTGCTGGTAGGAGACATGAGCTTCGTGGGTCCCCGACCAGATGTGCCCGGATATGCAGACAAACTTGTGGGTGAGGATCGGGTGATACTGAAGCTACGTCCGGGAATCACCGGCCCGGCATCCCTAAAGTATCGCAACGAAGAGGAGCTCCTTGCCGGGGTTGATGACCCTCAGGCCTACAACGACACCGTGATCTTCCCGGACAAGGTTCGCATCAATAAGGAGTACTACTACAACTGGTCTTTCCGGAAGGACATCCGGTATATCCTTCAGACCATCTTTGGTTGAGCAACTCAGCGATGGAGATGAGTCATAGTCGTGGTACTACTACCCCCGTTGATTCCACTTTCTATGCATTACCTTGCCTGTGTGAGAAGACACACCATATTAACAATCAGTGGCTGTATTAGCACTGAATTTGCCCCTAAGTGCAGATAAGAGACAACCGGGGTGTGCGGGGGTGGTATCTTTGCAGTCGGTATATGGATCGAGCTGCTGATGCGCTAAGATTTGTCTATAACCTCAGTAAGTCTACCCAACGAATTTGGTGTTAGCCTCGGTTCTTCAGTGCCATCAATTCAAGAATGGGGTCTATCTTGTGTCAAGCTGATCAGCATCACTCTTATCAGTAAAGCGCTTATTAGCACAATAGGCTCTGACTCCTACTTTTGAAGCTACGTCAAGTAGCAGGACTACGGCTGGAACAATGATGACGTGACTAATGCCGACAGATGCAGCAATTTCACTCGAAATAATAGGGATTGCTATTAATCCAATACTTCCTGCTTGTTGGCTTGCTTTCTTGCGTGCTTCTGAGTAGTCCGGATGACCACATATGAACTTATCAAACTCTATTTTAAATCTTCGCCAATAATCCTTTCGGTCTCCATATGAATCATTTTCTCCACCGAATCTTGCTGTTTGAAGCGATCCCCCTGTGGTCAACCATATCTCGGCTGTTTTTTCTTCCCCGTAGGTTTGAACCAACTGCTCAATGTATTTTCTCTGGTATGGCTTTAAGATACTAAACCACACGTCTTGAGATAATGTCTCAACTTCCATTATATCATCTCCCGTATATATTGTGCCGAAATGCAATAGGATGTCTGATTCAGTTCCTGAGGATTGATGCCCCCGATATCTATCCCTGAGGCAGCGGCATACGTGCCGATGAGCAAGCCAACTATTGTACCGGATAATCTATTGATTACAACGGACCCCGATTGTCCTGGTCTTGTCTGGATATTGAGTATTGCATGCTTTATTTTTACAGAATTCGTCTCCATAAGTATCTTCGCACCAACATCCGCCTCTTGATAGGTGAGTACTCTCATCCCTAAGACGCAGTGTGGAAATCCGTATATTCCTACTCTCTCTCCTATGCATACGTTATCCAATGATACTAGTGAAGGTAAAGGACCTATAACACGGAGGTCAATCTTTAGGATGCAAAGATCTGTTAGGGGGTTGACTTCGACAACAGTAGCAATATCACACTGGCACTTAAGTTCAGTCATGTCCTGATAACTATTTATGTCCCACAAGTGAGGATTCATAATGACTATGTCGTTGGTGTGATTGCCAATGACATGCCTGGCGGTCGCGAGTTTTCCATCGTTAGAGACAATAAAACCAGTTCCTAACATGATAACAATATCTCGACTTCTGTCATAGTACCCTACTACTCGGGTTAATTGGGTATAGTCGGCTATCATATTTTCTGGAGAAATTCGCTATTGTTGTAGTTTGCTTCACAAATATAATCATAATTCCGGGGGATCTCTTAAGTGGTGCCTATAGCCAAAAGAAAAATAAAAGAATAAGGGCGGTAGCATAGAGAATAAGGGCGGTAGCATAGAGAATAAGGGCGATAGCTTAGAGAATAAGAGCGGTAGCTTAGAGAATAAGAGCGATAGCTTAGAGAATAAGGGCGATAGCTTAGAGAATAAGCTTCCTGAAGAAATCTTGACGCTGGTGACTAACTTGGGACGAAGGTCATCCAGAAGGCAGTTGCTCTTTGCTGTTCTAAAACTCTGTTCTGTAGAGGCGATGACTATTGAGCGTATAGCTCTGCTGACGAAAAGATCAGAGCAGCATATTCGCCAGAATAACATCCGAATTCTACTCAGGGATGGGTTGTTAGAGCCTATATATGAAAGCCCGACCAATCCCAGTCAGGCGTATCGTGCCACTGAGAAGGGTAGGATAATGCTTGCAAATTATGAGATGGGTGTGGACCAAGTGGTTCTGTGAGCGAGCTGCTGTCCCTTCCGGGATCAGCGACCGGGAGCATCGAGAGAGGGATCAGGCTATGGGATTGTACAGAGAGAGGGCTAGTCACATCTTAGCTGTAAAGCTCAAAACCTCACGCATATAGTATAAAAGCTTACTGAGTACTCCTCTGTTTTTTGACCATAAAGACGCAGTAATTACACCTAAGTGCAGATACGAGACAATCGGGGCGTGCGGGGGTGATATCTTTGCAGCCGGAAGAGAAAGCTTGATAGAGTTAGTAGCTCTCACATAGGGGGGCATGGTTTCTCCTATTCTTAACATAGGAGTCAATCTCTTGTAGCATTGATTATGACGTGGGGCATGACCCCTGATTTCATTATATTTGTGGTGATATCAGAGTAGACAAACCATCAGATAAGATAACGATATGAGTGAGGAGAGAGCACAGATCAGTATGTCCAATACGAAGAAGGAGATGCTGGAGGCCTATCAGGCGTTGCTGGCAGAGGTGCAGACGAAGAGCTTAGAGAACCCGAGGGAGGAGCAGAAGCGGATTGAGCAAAATAAGGTCGTCGCTCAGGCTGAGGCTCTCTCCGCTGAGGAGATGGATAAGTTTGCCCGGGATATTATGGGTGGCTTTGAGCGCTCTGTAGCTCTCCTCCAGTCTCAGCTTAGGGAGGGCTTTGATAAGCTTAGGACGCTTGATGAGACGATCAAGATCAAGGAGGCTTGGATAGAGGATCTCTATGCCATTCAGAGCAATGCCGACTCGCTCTCGACACTCATCCTGGCGCAGAAAAAGCAGAAGGAAGAGGCTCTGCGAGAGCTGGATGAGATCCGGACCAAGCTGGAGCGAGAGATCGATGAGACACGCGAGGCGTGGCAGCGTGAGCAAGAGCAGTACAAGGACTCCGTCAAGCAGGAGAAGGCGACTGCTGCACTTCTCCGAAAGCGTGAGGAGGATGAGTATGAGTACACCACGAGTCAGAGGCGACGTAAGGAGGAGGATGCCTTCAGGGAGCAACTGGACGCTGATGAGCGAGAGCTGGCGGAGCGTCGCCAAGACTTTGAGCGGACTGCTGCTGAGCGGGAGCGGGTGCTTGCAGAGGCTGAGGGAGAGCTGGAGGGGCTGCGCCGTCTGTCAGAGAGCTTAGATACCCGTATGCAAGAGGTGGAGAGTAGGGCGATCAAGGCCACTGAGGAGCGCCTCGAGAGGGAGCATCGCTTTGCTTTTGACTTAGCCAAGAAGGAGACTGAGGGTCAGCTACGGCTGAAGGATCAGCAGATCGAATTACTGCAGCAGAAGATCGGGGAGATGGAGGCACAGCTCCGGGAGGCGGGACTAAAGGTCTCTACCTCGGAGGAGACGGTCCGAGACATTGCGCTCCGTGCCATAGACTCCTCTGCGCTGACTGGAAGAGCGCTATCGCGTGAGTCTCGCCCCACAGCCGGGCGTGAGACAACGGATGAGGCTTAAGCACTTCGGTAGTGGGGCTGCAACATTCATATGCTAACGGCTTATGATACACTTAACAATTAAAAACCTTGGTCCGGTCAAGAATACAGGCATAATGGTGATCACTCCTGTGACCGTTTTTTGCGGTCCTCAAGGGAGTGGAAAGAGCACTATTGCGAAGGTACTCTCCTCTTGTATTTGGCTTGAAAAGTCAATCGTAAAACAAGAGGTGTCGGAAAAGTTTTACACTCAAAACAGAATGTTCCGTAAAATGCTCTGTGCCTATCATCAGATAGAAGACTTCTTCAGAGCAGATACCTATATCAACTATGATGGAGATGCTTACACCCTCGAGTATGTGGATGAGAGGCTCCACGTAAGCAGAAAAAGTGGCCATACGGAGTACCTGCTTCCTAAAGTAATGTACTTCCCTGCAGAGCGTAACTTTATGGTTTCCATTGAGCAAGCGGACAGGGTTAGAAACCTTCCTCCCGCTCTTGTGACTTTACAGGAAGAGTATATAAAAGCTCTCGGAGGCTTGAAGAGCCCCTTCCCGCTCTTGGATGGATTTGCTATAGAGTATAGCAAGCAGAATAAGATAACCTACATTGTTAAGGGTACGAGTAGGGTTAGGGTCCATAAGGCAGCTAGTGGGTTTCAGTCATTATTACCATTGCTCTTGGTCTCAAACTCTCTCTCCGCCGGTATTTCAAAAAATAAAACAGAGACCTTGAGTGCAGAGGAGCGCACCTCCTTGCGGAAGAGGATTGACCGCATCCAAAATGATAACACTATCTCTGAGCACCTGAAGACGATCATAATAGAGGATCTATCTAAAATTATTGCGCCTAGATGTCTTTGGAGTGTCGTAGAAGAGCCTGAGCAAAACCTGTACCCACACTCACAGAAGGAAATCCTTCTATCGCTGCTTAAGGACAGGAAGCGTAACAAAGGTAGCGGACTGGTGATGACTACACACAGCCCTTACGTCATCAATTATCTCTCAATATGCGTGAAGGCGTATCAGGTGGCTGAGAGTCTCTCTGCATATGACGATGTCTCAAAGGTTGATGACATCATCCCTGCAGAGAGTCGCCTTGCCTCTCAAGATCTGTCTATCTATGAGATTACAAAGGATGGTGACATAAGGAATCTAGAGACCTATGATGGGATACCAACAGACAGCAACTTCCTGAATCTCGCTCTGTCAGAGACAAATGACTTATATGATGACTTAATGGATATCGAAGATGAAACAGGACGGAGCAATTGATATCTTTGATCCTGAGCTACTGGTGGAAGAACCTCGCTCGGAGGATCTCTTTGGCGTTAATGATGGTGACTCTAATGCCCCTGCAAAGGAACTCCGTAGAGCTTATACGACAACAGTGGGGGATGACAGCTGGAATGCGATCGTTCATAATGCCTCACGCAAGACCCTGCAATTCGTACCGGTGGATCACAATGTTGAGATGGATGCTCTATGCGATGGTATACTCTATGAGCACCTCGCTAATGCTCAGCTCGTTTTTATAGAGCTTAAAGGGGGGAGAAAAGATTGGATCCAACAGGGTATCGAGCAACTGAAGCGGACGATTAATGCATCTATGGCTAGCATTAAATCTATAGGGTTCACTCGATGCGAAGCTTACCTCTGCAATAATCGCCATCCACATTTTGCATACTCTCATAAAGAGGTTATGCAAAGGTTTAGAAATGAAACGTCAGTCCGATTGTATATACAGCAAGCCATCACGGTTGTTTGACTTAACAGTCTTGTTTTGTATGTCAATGAAGTAAACGGATGTGAGTTAGAGGAGAATAATTGAGACTTAAGTGTAGAATATAGTATGACGGAAGAGAGAAAGATGATCTACCTCTGCCTCGCTCACATGAGTGAGGAGGGGCTGGAGCAGAAGTATGTGAAGGAGGCCTTTGACACCAATTGGGTGGTGCCGATGGGCCCGAATGTGAATGCCTTTGAGAAGGACTTAGAGGCGTTTGTCAACAGCAAGTCGGACGACTCGGCTCCACTGGATCGGCATGTGGTCTGCCTGTCTGCAGGTACAGCAGCGGTTCACCTGGCGCTGATCGGCTGCGGTGTGGGTCCCGGCGACGAGGTGCTGGTGCAGAGCTTCACCTTCTGCGCCTCCTCGCACCCGATCACCTACCTGGGTGCCAAGCCTATCTTTGTCGGCTCGGAGCGGGAGACCTGGAATATGGATCCGGCTCTGCTGGAGAGGGCGATCCTTGACCGTAAGGAGCAGACCGGGCGTTACCCTAAGGCGATCGTCCCCGTAGCGCTCTATGGTATGCCCTACCGGATCGATGAGATCATGGCGATAGCGGATAAGTACGGTATCCCCGTGGTGGAGGATGCTGCTGAGGGTATGGGCTCCCGCTTTGATGGCCAGGTGCTGGGAACCTTCGGGAAATTTGGCGTCCTCTCCTTCAATGGAAATAAGATGATCACCACCTCGGGCGGAGGAGCACTGATCTGCCGCTCGGAGGCAGATGCGACGGAAATCATGTGGTATGCCACCCAGGCGCGTGATGCCTATCCCTACTACCACCATACCGCCATCGGGTACAACTATCGCCTCTCCAATGTGTGTGCCGGTATCGGTCGCGGACAGATGACGGTGCTGGGTGACCACCTCGCTCATCACAAGCACGTGCAGGCGCTCTATGAGGAGCTACTCGCAGACGTGCCGGGGATTGTGATGCACCGTCAGCCGGAGGACAAGCGGTATGATGCCAACTTCTGGCTCTGCGCTGCCACGATCGAGCCTGAGGTTCGGGTCAAGGGACAGGAGAATGCGTACCAGCAGGTGATCAAAACCGCTGTTGGTGGCGCTGCTGGGGTGATCCATCAGGTGGAGTCGGCAACGACCGACTGCCAGCCTAATGCCAATGTGGAGGCTCTCCGTGCCTTTATGCTGGAGAAGAAGGTGGAGTGCCGCCCCCTCTGGAAGCCGATGCATAAGCAACCTGTCTATGAGGATGCTCCCGTCTACACCGATGGGGTGGAGGAGGAACTCTTCCGGGTCGGCTTCTGTCTCCCGGCAGGTCCGTATGTCTCAGACGATGATGTCCACTATATCGTCGACTGTATCCGCGAGGCGATCAAGGCGTAAGTAACGCCTCTGACGTCCTAATATAATACACCGCACTCGAGCCTCAGAGGAGGAGCTTGGGTGCGGTGTATTGTACAGAGAAGAGTGGGACTGGTGCGAGAGCGCTGCAGTAATCCACCCTGTGGAAACAAAAAGGGCTTAGCCTGTGCCGAATGGTCTCACCGCGGCCCATAGGGACTAGACTGGCTGGGGGCCTTAATTAGGCGCTGGGGCTGCCCTTCATACGCTCAAGGTTGTCCTCCGTGGTGAGGGCCTGGATGAATGGATCGATACCGCCATCGAGGACGCTGTCTATGTCGTGGATCGATAGTCCGATGCGGTGGTCCGTGACGCGGCTCTGGGGAAAGTTGTAGGTCCGGATCTTCTCGGATCGGTCACCGGTGGAGATGAGGGAGCGCCGCTCGGAGGCGCGCTCTGCCTCTTGTCGCTCCCGCTCCTGATTGTAGATGCGGGTGCGGAGCTCCTCCATCGCCTTAGCCATATTCTGCCGCTGGGAGCGCTCGTCCTGCGACTGCACCACGATGCCTGTGGGGAGATGGGTCAGCCGGACGGCGGAGTAGGTGGTATTGACCCCCTGGCCACCGGGACCGGAGGCGCAGAAGATGTCGGTGCGTATGTCCTCACTCCTCAGCTCCACGTCCACCTCGTCTGCTTGTGGCAGTACGGCGACGGTAGCAGCGGAGGTCTGTATGCGTCCCTGCGACTCGGTCACCGGTATTCGCTGGACGCGGTGGACGCCGCTCTCGTACTTGAGCCGGCTGTAGACTTTCTCTCCCTCGACGGTGAAGATGACTGACTTGAAGCCGCCCATCGTCCCCTCGTTCATCGACGTGACGTGGCAGCTCCAGCCCTGCTCAGCGCAGTATTTCTGATACATCTTGAAGAGATCCCCGGCGAAGAGTGCCGCCTCGTCACCACCGGTGCCGGCGCGGATCTCCATGATCACGTCGCGCGAGTCGTCCTCATCCTTAGGGAGGAGGAGCATCCTCAGCTCCTGCTCCAGCTCGGGCAGCTGCTCCTCGATTGCCTGGAGATCCTCCCGGGCGAGATCGGTCAGCTCGGCATCCTCCCCGGCGGTGATGAGCTTCTCGTCCTCATCTCGCTGCCCGAGGAGCGACTCATACTGCTCCGCCTTGTCGTCGATCTCCTTGAGGTCCTTGTACTCCAAACTCAGCTTGCGGAAGAGCTTCTGATCCCCGATTACCTCGGGGTCGGTCATACGGATGGTTACCTCGCGAAACTTCGCACGCAGAGGAGCCAACTGCTCCGACAGGCCCATCATCGGTACTCGAAGTTGCCGAGACTGCTCTCGATCACCACCTCGCTCTCAGCGGCATCCTCAACCCGTCCGATGACCTGTGCGTCAATATTGAAGTGGCGGGCTACGTCGATCACCTCGGCCGCGTACTGCTCAGGCAGGTAGACCTCCATCCGGTGTCCCATATTGAAGACCTTATACATCTCCCTCGCGGGGGTCTTGCCATCGCGGAGGATGGTGTCGAAGAGTGGGGGCAGGTCGAAGAGGTTGTCCTTGATGATCTTTTTCCCCTCCACAAAATGCAGCACCTTGGTCTGCGCCCCCCCGGTGCAGTGGATGAGCCCGTGGATCTGCGGACGTAGCTCACGAAGCAGTTCCACCAGCACCGGTGCGTAGGTGCGTGTGGGTGCAAGAACTAAGTGTCCGTAGTCAATGTCAAGCCCCTCGACGCGGTCGGTGAGGCTGCGCGAGCCGACGTAGACCACGTCGTCGGGAAGGCAGTCATCGTAGGACTCGGGATACTTCTCTGCATAGTGATGGGCAAAGACATCATGCCGGGCGGATGTGAGACCATTGCTCCCCATGCCACCATTGTAAGCGGTCTCGTAGGTCGCCTGCCCAAATGAGGCGAGCCCCACGATGACATCTCCGGCAGAGATGCGGGCAGCATCGATGACCTCATCGCGCCTCATACGGCAGGAGACGGTGCTGTCGACGATCACCGTGCGGACGAGGTCGCCCACATCAGCGGTCTCGCCACCGGTATTGTAGATCCCGACGCCGAGGTCACGGAGTTGCTCGAGGAGCTCGTCCGTGCCATTGATCAGCGCGCTGATCACCTCGCCGGGGATGAGCCGGCTATTGCGCCCGATGGTGGAGGAGTGGAGGAGCCCCTGCGTGGCACCGACGCAGAGGAGGTCATCGAGATTCATCACGATGGAGTCCTGCGAGATGCCACGCCAGACAGAGAGGTCGCCCGTCTCGCGCCAGTAGAGGTAGGCGAGAGAGCTCTTCGTCCCGGCACCATCAGCGTGCATGAGATTGCAGTAGTCCGGGTCACCGCCCATGATGTCGGGCATGATCTTGCAGAAGGCCTGTGGGTAAAGCCCTTTGTCTATATTCTTGATCGCTGCGTGGACATCTTCCTTATCGGCGGAGACGCCCCGGCGGCGGTAGAGTTCGTTGGGATTGACGTTGGTCATGCTCATGATTTCCTTATTACTTCTTACTGTCTTTATGGCGAAGGAGATGCCCCGCGTGGTAGTAGTACCGGATGCAGAGGATCAGGCTGTGTAGCCGGGCGACGAGGATAGCCATCCTCGCGAGGCTCTGACCTGCTCCGTGACCTCTCCTGGGTCGGTGGTGTCACCGGTCACACAGGGATGGGTGATCTCATCGCCACCTACGGACTCCCTGCACAGGGGGATACTTTGCCATTATGGGTAAAGAGTAGGTATGGGTGCAATGGAAGACTCTCTTGACTCTTCCTCCCACAAAGGTAACTCTTTAGCGGATGAAATCAAATCATCACGCCACAGAGCAGGGGTACGCTGTCGCGCGAGGGTGGGGGAGAGGGGATAGGCAGGTGAGGATTAGGGAATACGACAAAAAGGGGGTACCTTTGCACCGCTTTGCGTAGCCTCTGGTGAGAGATATATGTGGCTCACGAATGCTGCGTTTAGTGATTTGACTAATTCATAAAGCTACATTTTCTGACATGGACTTAATTAAGGCAGTCGAGCAGGAGTTTGCTACCGAGAGGGAGCTTCCCGCATTCAAGAGCGGTGATACGATCTCCGTCAACTATCGCATTACCGAGGGTGACAAGACGCGTATCCAGGTCTTCAAGGGTGACGTGATCCGCATCTCCGGTGAGGGCGCCAATAAGCGCTTCACCGTGCGTAAGATCTCCAATGGCATCGGTGTAGAGCGTATCTTCCCGATGAACTCTCCCTTCATCGACAGCATCGAGGTACATCGCGTGGGTCACGTCCGCCGTGCCAAGCTGTACTACCTCCGCAATCGTCGCGGTAAGAGTGCTCGTATCAAGGAGCGTCGTTCCTTCTGATATAAAGTTTACTGTACACGAAAAAAAGAGCTATCGATCAGCATTTAGATGCCGGTCGGTAGCTCTTTCCGTATCGTAGGAGTGTGAGGTGGGATAGACTTAGGCGCTACGTGCTGGCGGGGCTTGCTCTCCTGACTTTCCTCTCTTTGGGGTTCGCTCAGGAAGGCTGGAGTGGTGACATAGACCTATTCTCCCTTGAGAATGGTCGGCTCACGCTTACTCCGCTTGCTCAGGAAGGCGAGGAGGCGGAGATCCACCGATCCTATGAGCTGAGGAGCGGTGTACCGGTGGCGTGGACGATGGAGTGCCACTACGACCGGCGACCATCGAGGTACAATACTTTTGCGCTGGATCTCTTCAGCACACAGACGGAGGCGGGGCTTGAGACCTATACCCTCTGTCCGGATCCTAAGGGACTAGAGGTGCGGCTTGTCCGCACACTCTCTCCTGCGAATGGAACAGGGAAGGAGGAGGTGCTGCTGCGCCATCCGCTGATATCTCCGGACGAGGCGTGGCAGAGGGTGGCTCTGAGGGTAGTCTATGATGGCGAACGGCAGATGACGCTGAGTATGCTCTCGCCGGAGGGAGGCGTGCGGCATGCCGATGTTGCGGTGCAGCTTGACGGCCGACCGCAGGGAGTGCTCTCGCTCAGGGTGAAATTCACCTCCGGGCGGATGAGCTCGACCTTCTGGACCGAGCCGACCTTTCACTCCCCCTATCGGAGCCTTGGACAGATACGTCTCCTGCGGTCTGCCCGGAGGAGTGATGGTACCCTTGTCCTCTACCTGAGTCAACCGGTAGACCTCTCACGAGCGGTGGCTCTGGTCGGAGGGAGGGAGACTCGGGTCGCCTATGGCGAGACGCTGAGTGAGGTGATCCTGCCGGTCACCTCGCCCTCCGACAGTGGTCCCATGGATGTCAGGATCTCCGGTATGGAGACGCTGGATGGTCCTGTGGGTGAGTGGCAGACCTCCATTGAGCGTCCATCGGCAGAGGACAGAAGCGGGCTGATCATCTCAGAGATCATGATCGATCCTCCGACGGTGGGTCCTCTAGCGCGGGTCCCCTATGTGGAGATCGCCAATAGGGGTACAGCTCCTGTGGATCTCGGGCGGGTGATCGTCCGCTGCCGGACTACCGCCTACGACCTGCCTCCGGTTACGCTGTCTCCGGGAGACTATGTGGTCCTCCACTCCTCACAGCATAAGCTACTGCAGGAGATTGCCCACACACTGCCGATGGATCACTTCCCCTCGATGAGCGGCTCCTTTGTCCTCAGCCTGGAGGGGCGGGATGGGCAATCCATCGACAGGGTGGTGGTGGACGACCGACTCTATGAGCCGGGACTGCAGCGAGAGGGACACTCCATGGAGCGGGTAGAGTCAGATCCGCCGCAGTGGCGCTACTCCACAGCCCCGATGGGCGGTACACCGGGCGCCCCATCACTTATGAGACCCTACGGTACGCTCGCAATGGGTGCGCTGGTGGTGAGCGAACTGATGCTCTCCCCAGAGAGTGTCGGGGAGAAGTACATCGAGCTCTACAACACCTCCTCTCATCCGATCGAGCTGGAGGGGGTCTATATGAGCTTCCGAAACAGTCCCGATGGCTCCTACTCTGCATGGCCCTTAGTGGTCTCGCCCTACACACTGCCGGCGAAGAGCTATGCCGTGCTGACCCCTTATCCGCCCGCCCTGGTGCGCCTCTACCCCCTCTGCGACCCCTCCACGCTTGTGGAGCGGATAGACTTTCCCTCCATTAGTTCCACCTACAGCGAGATCAGTCTCGTGGCCCGAGCGGATCGTACCACCATAGATCAGGTCGTCTATCGCCGTCAATGGCTGGGCGACACTGCTGCTGACCGGACTCGCCACTCACTTGAGCGCGTCTCTCCACACGCTGACGGGACGAAGAAGAGCGCTTGGCAGCGTGCCTCCGATGCCTCCCGTGGAGGTACTCCGGGACGTCCCAATAGTTCGTCAACGGAGAACGGATCGGCGGGCACTTGGCCGGACGACCCACGTCTCTCCTATGAGCAGATGATGGCACTCCTGCCACTGTATGGGGAATTGGCGACGCTGGAGCTCTTCACCCTTGATGGGCAGCAGATCTACCGGAAGGAGGGTGGGGAGGTGAGACCTTTTATCGAAAAACTGCAGGACGGAAAGGCCCCTCTGCCGACACTGATCGTCGTGGTGCGTGTGACTTTCACCCCTCCCGATCCGGACTTTCTTCCGCTCACCTACTCAGGTAAGTGGGTCCATGCCGGCGCCATGTGACTTCCCGTGGGAAGGGCAGTCGGTATGTTTTTCAGCAGTTGGGTCCTATGGGTGCATAGAGAAAGCAGAACAATTTGTACCTTTGGGACTGACTTAACAGAATACATAACACTTTAATCTTGCATTATGGCAAAGTACGACTTTGACAAGGTCATCGACCGTAGGGGGACCAGCTGTATGAAGTATGACGGCTATGGTCACTTCGAGAGCGACTACGAGGATATCCTTCCTCTCTGGATCGCAGATATGGACTTCGCGACGCCCTCCTTCGTGGGCGATGCTGTCCGTAAGCGTCTTGAGCATCCGGTACTGGGGTATACCTGCCCTCCGGATCGCTATTTTGAGGCGATTCAGAGTTGGTTTGAGAAGCGCTACGGCTTTCGCCCCGAAAAGGAGGAGATCTCCTATACACCGGGTGTGGTGTCCGGCTACTACAAGCTGATCCAGTGCTTCTCGCACGAGGGTGACGGGATCACGATCCTTCCCCCGGTCTACTATCCCTTTGCCAACGTCATCCGCGGCAGCAACCGCAAGTTAGTCGAGGCGCCTCTGCTTGTCCGTGATGAGCGCTTCTACATCGACTGGGACAGACTCGACGAGGCTCTCTCGGAGTCCAAGATGTTGCTCTTCTGCCACCCGCATAATCCCGGTGGTCGGGTATGGAGCGACGAGGAGCTACGCCGCGTGGCGCACATGGCTCACGAGCATGGAGTGCTCATCATGAGTGATGAGATCCACGCTGACCTGAGCTACAGGGGCGTGCAGCACCATCCCTTCCCCTCCATCTCAGAGGAGGCTCGCGAGATTACTATGTCGCTGATGGCCCCGTCTAAGGTCTTCAATATGCCCGGTGTGATCGGCTCACACTTCTACATTCCGAATAAGGAACTGCGGGAGAAGGCTTTTGCCTACATGCTGCAGTGTGGACTGGAGGCAGCCTCTTGCTGGACCTATGACGCCATTGCCACCGCCTATGAGCAGGGGGATGAGTGGTCACGCGACTGTATGGACTACATCGCTGCGAATGTCGACTTCGTACAAGACTACCTCCGGCGGGAGATGCCTGGTGTGAAGATGATCCGCCCCGAGGCTTCCTTCCTTATCTTCCTGGACTTCACCGATGCCGGCTTTAATGACCCGGATGAGCTGGTCGACTTCCTGATCCGGAAGTGTGGCGTCTTCATGAATGACGGTCGGATGTTTGGCACCGGCGGAGACTACTTCATGCGACTCAATGTCGGCGAGCCCCGCTCTATCATCGAGGAGGCCATGAAGCGTATGGCGAAGGGTCTCCGCGAGCGGAAAGCCTGATTGCTCGAGCTGATACAAAGAGAGAGGGCCGGCCCGTACAATCGTACGAGCCGGCCCTCTCTCTTGTTTGGATCTATGATATACTTCGCCATCCCTGATGTAATGGCGGAGCAATAAGTCAAGTGATCTGATTTTTCATCTGTGTGTTTCTTGGCGACAGCCCCATCTCAGTAATACATGACAGAGACATAGGGAAGAGAGTTCTCAGAACCACACCTCGCACCTACTTTAGAGCTGCAAGGGTCATTACTTGGGGAGTGAACAGAGGTTAAGTGAACCACAGGACCCTATTGACAGAGGTACCTATCGGTCATGAGAGAAAGAAAAAGCGGGAGAGCGCCTATTGTCAAGATGGGCACTCTCCCGCTTGTCAATTGATTTTAGCCGTTGGTAAACCCTATACTCCTACGGAACAGACGTTGGGCTTAGTGGCGTCAGTATGCGCGACGGACGATCCAGGCATCGCTGAAGGCGGGCGCGTACTTCTGCATAATTGCATCACGCGAGCGGACAGCGGCCTCCTTGGTGTCGTGACCGGTGACGAGGACACGGTACATGCCGGACTCGTTCTGAGCCAGGATCGCCTCGCTATATCCCTCACTGATCATACGCTCGCGGAGTGAGCGGGCGTTGGTGATGTTCTTGAAGCTACCGATACAGACGCTGAAGGTGCGGATGCCATTGGGGGCACTCTCGCCCTCGGGGACGGAGAGCTTCTCCTCCCGGACGTCCGAGTTGTCGGCTACGACGATCGGCTCATCCTGAGGATAGGTGCTCTGCTGGGCGATCTCATGCTGCTTAGCCTTCTCATACATTGAGCGATAAGCGCTCTTCTTGGGCTTGCAGGAGGTCATGCAGCTACCTACGAGCAGGAGCCCGAGAGCTGCTACGAGTACATTCTTTTTCATGATAATGATAGTGTCTAAAGTTATTGTTCGTATTTGGTGTGTACAAAAGTAGCGATTATTGATCAAGTTAGCGAATGGATCCAGCAGGTAGTCATAGGTGCCCTACCATCGAGAGGTGGTGCTGCCCCTCTATCATCGATATACGTCAGAGGGCAGCGACGGATCGCTGTGGATCGGTCGCTGCCCTCAGGTAGGGACAACCTCTAGACAGAGATCTACTTAGTCCTTATCGCTAAGCAGACCTCCGACGACAAAGGCGATGGAGGTGATGGCGGCCCCGCCAAGGGCGCCCATCAGGACGAGGGCCTTGCAGCCTCCCTCCATGGACTCATCACCGATGTATCTTCCGAGGCGGCAGAGGCCGCTACTGATCTCATTTGCTCTCATAATGGTTTGTTTCTAATTGGTTACTAAGGTTCTCAGCAAAGTTAACCATTTACCTGCTCTTTCCTCATCACTTGTCGAGGGACTTGTCAAGCCGGCCGAGGAGGAGTCGGTAGTGAGCGCGGAGGTTGGCATCCCTCGTCCGAGGGATGGTCCGCTTGAGCAGGTCCCGTACCTTCAGAGCGTAGCTCAGAGTGTAGTCGCTGGTCATATTGACGGTCTGCGCCCAGAGGTGCTCCGGGAAGCCGTTGCCGTTGCCGAAGCCAAGCAGCCCATTCTCCTCTCCGGCGTGATTGCAGACGGTCTTGTCAGCCTTATAGCTCAGGCTGAGGGCGTCAGACTTAAGCCCGACAGGATAGACGTTCTGCAGCCCATACTGGAGCGAGGCATTGAGGTAGCGGACAAAGGCCTCCTGCAGGGCGATCTCTGTCTCGCTGAGGTGCGAGGCGCCACGTAGAGTCGGGCCAAAGATATGGCTATAGACATCCTCCAGATACTCCATAGGGGAGTAGGAGTCGGAGTCGAAGTAATAGGAGATGGCGAGCTTGCCGGTATTGAGCATCGTCATCTTGAGGAGATCCTGCTGCACGAGGTCAAAGGGGCGGAGGGAGGCGTAGGGGATGTGACCCACCAGCTTCTCAAGCCCGAGCTTGCGGAAGTCCTCCGCATGCTCTATGAGCCAGAGGGCTGCCTCGCGCTGCCGCTCCTTGGGGAGCACCTGATGCCTCGGTATCCCGGAGGACTCACTCGTCTGCCGGAGGATGATGCCGGGGACCATCATAAAGATATTGTGGTAGTACCCATAGGCCTGTGCCAGGATCTGCTCATAGAGCTCTCCTCGGTGCTCAGCTCCCGGGTCGTTGGTGATCCACTCATCGAGGTGCTCGGTGATGTACATGAGGTTGCGCATTCCCAGCTCACCGGCGCGTATGGGATCATCACTCAGATCCTCCTCGATGGCGGTCGGGTCGAGACGGCTCTCCACCTGCTGCACGCCATAGCGGTAGATCGGATTGCCCTCATGGCGGGAGACATACTTCTGGAGCTCCTTGCTCTCGGCAAAGAAATTGTCCTCCAGCTCCGGGAAGACCTTATACCCCCACTCGATGGCGTAGTAGTCAAAGGCACCAAGGTAGGGCGGGTCGAGGGAGACCCCTTTGTCCTCCCGCTGTGCCACATAATTCCACCGCGCATAGTCCATGATACTGGGCGTGGTGCCGTACTTATGGGTAAAGGAGGGCGACCGGAGCGAGTCGACGGAGTAGGCGGCTGAGGCGGCCATATTGTGCATCAGCCCGAGGGTGTGACCCACCTCGTGGGCAATCACATACTCCAGCGACTCGGTGAGGAGGGAGTCGGAGAGTACCTTGCTACGGACTGCGGGGTCGAGCTGTGCCGTCTGGATGAAGCGCCAGTTATTGAGCGTCTTGATTACATTGCTGTAGACCATGACGGAGGCATTGATGATCTCTCCCGTGCGTGGATCGTACCAGGAGGGGCCCATGGCATTCTCGATGCCGACCGGGACGTAGCGGATGCAGGAGTACTTCAGGTTGTCGGGGTCAAACTCCGGGTCGTCCTTGGGGAAGTCTCTCACCTGCACGACGTCCTTGAGTCCGATGCGCTCAAAGGCCTTATTCCACCTCAGCACACCGGCCTTGATCCCGGCTCTCCAGCGCTCGGGGAAGTTGTCGTCGACATAGTAGACGATGGGCTTCTTGACCTCGGTCAGTTCACCCCTCTTAAGGGCCTCCATATCGACCGGCTCGAGCCGCCAGCGACGGATGAAATTGACCGTCTCTATCTGGTGATTGTCGCTCCGGAGGATGTCCTTCTCCGTGAGGAAGAAATTGACCCTCGTGTCGCTCAGTCTCGGTGTCATCGGCACGGCTGGCAGGCGGAGGAGGGAGTAGGTGACACTGTATGTGGTCGGGTAGTCCTCCAGTCCCTTGCCCCTGCTATTGGTGAGCGTGACGTAGGAGGTGCGCTCGACGCCTACGGTGGCATTGGTCTCAAAGGACTTCACGGAGGTGAAGCTCGAGAGGTCGGGTCGCGGGCTGCTGGAGAGTCGGTAGGAGCCCACCTCGGAGACCAGCGCGTCGAAGAAGCGCTGCTCATTGAGGAAGAAGTCGGTGACGTCAAAGAGGACAGACTTGCCGTCGTTACTGAGTCCCGTGATGGGGAACTTGTGCAGCGAGACATTAGTATAGCTCTTCCGGATATTCTTGACCAATGCCGACTTGTCGGTCGGGTCATAGAGGAGGTCATTATTTACCACCTCCATGACGACGACACTGTCTTTCTGGATGAAGCGGATCGGGATCGGTCCGCTATTCTTGAAGCCGGGGAGTCCGAGCTGGGGGTTGGAAATGTCCGATACCGTGGCTGCGATCAGCATCTCCTCACCGAAGGACTCACTCGGGAGCTCCATATAGAGCTGCTTCTCCTTGAGGTGAAGGGATAAGAAGGGTCCCTGAGCGGACCTCATCGAGGTGGTGTCCGTCGTGAAGAAGCGCTCGTAGGGGGACTTGGTCTGCTCCCGCATACGCTGCTCCTGTCGCTCACGAGCCACAGCGCGCTTGGACCGGAGGATCTGCGCCTGGGTCGTAGGGCCGCTAAGCATGCCGGTGAGGATGAGGAGTAGTATTAGGATGGGATGATGTCGTCTCATGGGTTACTCTCCTTTCAGTGCTTTATTGGTCTTGAAGAGCAGCACGCTGTAGTGGGCCTTGGCCTCGGGGCTCTTGGCCCACTTCTCCGCTTTCTCCAGCTCGGGACGCAGTCTCTCGAGTGCGGCGAAGAAGTAGATGCTCGACCGGTCGATGTCCTCCAGACGGATCTGAGGGTAGGGGCTTCGGGTCGGGTCACCGAAGGAGACCTCGGAGCGGTACCCCTTGAGTGCAGTGGGGACCATCACTGTAGGGACCTTGGTGTCGGTGACTACCGCCCGACCGAGGTTGATGAACCCTCTCTGCAGAAGGATCTCTGCTCGGGTGGGGTCGCGATGCTCGGTGAGCGAGGCAAAGACCTCCTTCGTCAGGTCCTCAAAGTACTCCTGCTGAGAGTAGCTGCCGGGGACGAGGTGCTCGGCTGTGAGGACGCGCATACGGGTGTTGTAGAGGTCATTGATCAGAAACTCGTAGAGCTGATCGTAGTAGCTGATACGGATCTGACTCCTGCACTCGAGCTCTCGATTGGCATACTTGTCAAAGTCCTTGATCTGGTCCACCACCCACTTGAGTGAGGCTCTCTGAGTCTCGCGGGGGAGCACGGTGTAGATGGGGTGCTCCGCGTCGGGGATCGAGGGATTGACGTAGATGCCACCGATCTGGTGCATAACGTTCTTCACGAGGGAGTGGAAGGTCTGTGAGATGGCGAGGTCCAGCTTATCCTTCTTGCGGGTGTCCTCGTCATCGGTGATCCACTTGGGGAAGTCGTGAGAGATGCGGGCGAGATTTTTCATCCCATAGTCGCTGCTCTTGATCGGGTCGTCGCCGAGGTCGCCCGAGATAACCCGCGGATCGTAGACATTGGTCTGCTCCGGGAGGTAGCGGTAGATCGGGTCATTTGCCTTGGAGGAGACAAACTTCTCCAGCACCTCTGCCTGAGCGTAGATGTCCTGTGAGAAGAGGGGGAAGTAGCGGTAGAGCCACTCGACCACATAATCATCGTAAGGACCGATCTCGGGGAGGGTCATCGGGACATTGTCCCCCGGCTGTGCCACATAATTGAGCCGGACATAGTCCATGATGCTCGGGGTGACACCGTGAGCTCGTACGTAGGAGGCGCTCCGGAGGGAGTCGGTCGGGACAGCCGCCGTGGCGATCATATTGTGCGACAGACCGAGGATGTGCCCCATCTCGTGCTTGACGGAGAAGGTGAGCATCGCATCCCGCTTCTCCTTAGGGAGCGGGAAGTTGCGGATCGAGGGGTCTACGAGGGCGCTCTGGGTGAAGTACCACTTGTAGAAGAGCTGCTCGATGTTATTGAAGATGAAGAGTGTCGAGCTGATGATCTCTCCCGTCCTCGGGTCGACCCACGAGGGGGCGTAGGCATTCTCTCCCTGATTGGGGATGTAGCGGATGCAGGAGTACTTGAGATTGTCCGGATCGAAGCCGGTGGAGGGGTCGGGGAAATCCCTTACCTCGATGGCGTCCTTAAATCCGATCTTCTCAAAGGATGTATTCCACGCCAGGATACCGTCTCGGATTGGCTGTTTCCACTCCTCGGGGAATGCGGGATCGAGATAGAGGACGATCGGCTCCTTGGGCTTGGAGAGTCCACCGGAGGCGTAGGTGGCGGAGTCTGCCGGCTCAAGCCGCTGTCGGTGGGCGATGTAGATGTTGTCGGTCTTGTCCTTGAGGGTGGAGAAATTAAGCCGCCCGGTGGTGAAGGTCCCGACGCGGGTGTCGGCGATGCGTATCGGCATCGTCTCCTCCGGCAGTCGGAGCAGGGTAAAGGTCGCCTCGACCGTCGTCGGCACATCGCTCGCCACGGAGACCATGCCGAGGAAGGTGGCGGAGAGCTTGTAGTTAAGCTCCACACGCACCTGAGCATTGTCCTCATAGGACTTCATGCCCTTGATGAAGGAGAGGGAGGATACCGGTGAGGCGCTCAGCTTGAGGTCACCGGACTCCTTCGGGATCACCCGCACGAGTGTGCTCTCGCGCGCCATCAGAGAGGTGGCGTCGAAGACCACTGCGCTGCTGTCCGGTGTGAAGGCGAGGACGGAGTAGGCCGCTACGGAGGGGTCGCGGTAGCTGAGGGCGAGCGCCTGCTTCATCGGCTCGTCTGCCTCCTTGGAGTAGACGATCGTGTTATTTTTTTTGACCACCACGGTGCTGTCTTGCAGCTCGAAGCGCATCAGCAGGGGCTCCTCGCTGCGGTCGCCTATCGTGAGGATCGATCCGTCAGAGACACTGGAGAGCGTCGCTCCGAGGAGCATATCCCGCCCGATCTCCGAGATGGGCAGCTCCATGTAGAGCTTGTCCTCCACTTTGTGGAGGGTGACGAGGCCACCCTTGACGGTCTCGACCTTCTTGTCTCTGAAGAGCTGACTATACTTATCCTTGCTTGTCTTGGCGTAAGACTCGTGGATGGGTGCCAGTCCCAGCATCGGTAGGAGCGTGAGTAGTAGTAGTCTCCGCATCCATCCCTCCACCGGGATCTTAGGGGTTGAGTGCATGTCTGTTCCTTTGCAGTCTTGTATTAGTTATTGATCGGGTAATCCTCGCGGAGTGCGATGGCAGTGATGGGGAGGCGAAGGTCCTTCCACTCGTGTACGACGGGGTAGCTGTCCTTGGTCAGGTCTATCTGCCGGATGCTCGCAGTGGAGCCCGACCGACTATTCAGGGCAATGTAGAGGAAGCGGTCATCCTTGTCCACCACCACATCGACTACCACCTCGTCCTTGCTGAGTGAGATGAGGGGTGTGGTGGGGAAGTTGCCCTGCGACATGGTGTTGTAGGCATAGATGCCGCTGCCGTCGGCGCCACTGTAGAGGACTAAGCTACGCGTCGGGGCGGAGGTCATCACGGAGGAGGCATCGAGGTGAGCCTCAGTAGGCACCTCCTTGGAGAGGAGGACCTCCTCCGGGACTCGCTTAGCCTTTGCTACATTGTGAGTCCCCGGATTGATCAGTAGATGCTTGATCGTCTCATCGCTCTTGCTCTTGAGGAAGAGTGCCACCCGCAGCCGGTCCCCGGTAAGGACCATGTGGGTCAGGCTGTAACCCTTTGTCTCGTCGGGAAACCAGACACTGTACTTGGTCAGCGCCTCCTTGTATTTCGCCACGATCTTCTCAGCTCCGTTATCGTAGGCGAGATAGCCGTCGATCTTCTTCGGGTCATCCTTGTCGGTGAGCCAAGAGGCGGTCATAGGAGCCAGGCTGAGCTTCTCTCGTGCGATGCCCAGCTTCGACGCGATTGACTTAAGGTCGCTGTTGAAAGCATCTTGTGTACTGATATTGAAGTCTCCGAACCTGCCGTTGTAGAAAAATTGTCCCTTGGAGTCCGCCCATGTACCCTGTAGGGTGGTGATCTCCGACTTTAGGGGCAGAGTCGTGGCAAGCTCCATCTGATCAGGCTCGATCATATAGAGGTTGCTGCCACAGGCGAGTAGGAAGCCCTTATAGCCATAAGTGACATTGGTCACAAAGGCGAGATCGTGGGGTGTCCCTACAAAAGTGCCGGCAGGATTATTGAGCGTCAGCACATCGTAGTCCACTTCCTTGTCGGGCTGCGAGGGCTCCACAAAGCCGATCGTGGCAGCATCGCTCTCCTCAGCGAGGAGGTAGAGCCCCTGGCGGAAGCGATACTGTACGTTGATCGTGGATCGCTGGACGAGAGTTGTCTCGCCATTGGAGATCAGGAGGCGCACCGGATAGAGACCCGGCTTGGAGCAGTGATACTTGAGCGTTGGCTCCGTCGATACCTCCTCATAGCCCACCTCCCAAGAGTACTTGACATCCTTGGATGGACCATTGAGTGTCAGCTTGGGTGCCGGTATCTCCAGCAGTCGCCCCTCATCGGCAGTGTAGACCTCCTTGAGTTGCTCAGAGGTTGTGATCTCGGTGACAGGCTGCTCCGGGTCGGTCGAGTGGTCCTTGAAGCACGAGGTGAGCAGCGAGCAGGTCAGTAGTCCCGGCAGGATTATCCGGGAGATCCTATATAAAGTGTGTGTCATAATTAATTACTCCTCGAAGCTAATGGATGTAGATGGATCAAGGTCCGGTAGTGGCACCTCCAGCTCGGGGTGGGCCTTGAAGTAATCATACACCTTCTTGAAATTGACAAAAAGCTTGACGCTCTTTTTTGGATCACTGAGTGCTGCCTCCAGTACTGCCGGGTCGCTGTCGTAGTACTCCAGCAGCTTGAGGTACTTAAGGCGGTGGTAGGGACCAAAATAATAGGTGTAGTAGACCCACCAGTAGGGCTCCGCAACATAGTTGTCGAAGGTGATCACCTGGAGGTTGTCTGACTCAAAGGCGATCTTCAGATCCTCACTGGACTTGAGTCTCAGCACAAGTCGTAGAGCCTCTGACTCCTCCGGCGATATGCCACTTCGGAGTAGCTCGACTCGGAGTGTATCAGTCACCGCACCGGAGCGGAAGTGGTAGGACGTCTCTAAGGGCGTATAGTGTGCCCCTGACCGGGCGGTAGATGCCTCAGGGTCTGCCTCGACGTGATAGGTAAGGTCCTTGGTGGGGATATCACCGACGATGCGTAGAGGAATCTTGACTATATGCGTCTCCACCTCTGCAGGAAGTGGTCCGAAGGAATAAGCTTGCAGCGTGTCAGCCTGTTGCTTGTGGTCAAAGTAAATGGCTGAGGAGCCGATGAACTGACCATCGGGGGTGAAGTCCCCCTCGTATGTGATCCTATTGCAGCTCGTGCTAAGCAGCCCGAGGAGGGCGAGTGGGGTGAGCAGTCGTATGGCGCTTCTCATAAGATAATCCTTTTGTCTCATTTCTTATTGGTCTCAGCGGTGAAGCCAAATTCTCTCTCCTTCTCCGGCCACGGGAGGATGTAGATCTCATTAGAGGCCGGGATGGACTCCTTTCCTCTACGGTCGAGGATCGGGAGGTTGTAGTGCTTGTAGGCAAAGAAGATCTGTCCCTCGCCCGGCATCTCGCGCATACGCTCTCGCATCATCTCGCTGATGTACTTCTCCTTGGTGTCCACCTTGGCCGGATCGATCTCGGCGAGGCCGCGGCTCTTGCGGACGGCATTGAGCAGCTCGAGAGACTGGGTGCGGTCGCTGTCGTAGAGACACTCGGAGAGTATGTAGTACATCTCCGGCAGGCGGATCAGGGTCAGACCCTCAAAGTCTCCCTTATTCAGCTCAGCCTCATTGGACAGCAGGCGGGTAAATGCAGTGAGTCCACCAGAGAGCTCCTTGTAGTAAAGCCCATACCGCAGGTCTACGCTGGTGGCGGTAAACTTGTCCGTCTCGTAGAGCTCCTTGAGATCCGTCCTCGCCTCGGTGAAGCTGCCGGAGGAGGTATTCTGGAGGAATGTGTCGTAGACGGTCTTTGCTATACGAGGCGCATAGAGACCGAAGAGCAGCTCTCCATGAGCCGGATAGCGCTTCACTCTCTCGAAGTCGCCCTTCTCGGCCAGCCCGAGCTTCATCGTCCCCTCCGGTGCATCGGCAGTGGTGGCGGTGGCGTCGATGACCATGCGGGCGTAGGCGGCTGCCTCCGTGAGGTCTCCCATCGTGTAGTAGATTCGCGCCTTGAGTGCCAAGACGGCGTACTTATTGAGGTGCGCATACCGCTCGTCTAAGTAGACATCGACGGAGGTGCCCATCGGAAGGTAGAGGCTGACATCCGACGCGAGGAGCTTCTCTGCCTTGTCGAGATCGGCAAGGATATTCTTATAGCTGTCCTCGATGGAGTAGAGCTGCTTATTCTGCAGGTCGGCCTTGTAGGCATAGGGGATACCGCTCTGTCCCGCACGCTGAGCATAGTCGGCTGTATAGAGACGGAGTAGGTCAAAGTGGAGGAATGCCCGCAGCGCGTACGCTTCGCCCCCGATCATGTCAAGCGTGGTGCCCTTGAGGTCGGTAGTCTCATAGGCATCGATCAGCTCATTGACATACGAGATCACTGCGTACTGATTGGTCCAGATCTGGTCGATCGTCGGGCGTACCTTCAGATTCATGTAATCATACCGGAGGATATAGGTATCCTCATTCTCGGTATTATTGTACATAAACATCTGCCCCAGCTTGTCGACAAAGCCGTAGGTGAGGTTGCCCCCATAGAGAGTCGCATCCGCCATGGAGGCGTAGATGCCGTAGAGCGCATCCTTAAATCCCTGCTCATCCCGGAAGAGCACCTCCTTGGGCATCGTGCCCTTGGGCTGTATGTCGAGGAATTTATCGCAGCTGGTCGTCAGGAGTGTCACCGGCACGAGGGTGAGCATCGTCGCCAGCGCCTTAGATAGGATATTCTGTGTAGTCATGATTTCAGAGTGTAAAGCGGATGGTCATCTCGATGGATCGCGCGTAAGGGTAGGAGAGCCCTCGCTCCCTACGGATGGTGGAGAAGTGGTAGAGGTCGTTGGCGAGTAGCTCGAGCCTCATATTCTTCAGACTAAAGTACTTCAGGTCTATCGGCTTGAAGTCGTACGCCAGTGAGACAGAGCTCAGGTCGAGGAAGTTATTGACTGCCACGAAGCGGCTTGTCTGCATCGGCACGGAGGCATCGGCGATGTTCTTGTAGGAAGCATGATTTCCAGGCTGAGTCCAGCGGTCGGAGAAGACTCGCTCGTCGGCATTTTTCCTCGGATCAGCTCCCTCAACACGACTGGCGAGCGTCAGGTTGTAGTCCATGGCACCGAGCTGGTAGCGCAGTCCGGTGGTAAGGGTAAAGCCCTTGTAGGTGAGGTAAGAGCTGACCATACCGGTAGCGAGAGGGCTCGTGTCGCCAAAGGTGACCTTATCCCTCGGGTCGTAGTCAAAGGTGTAGCTCCCGTCACGCTTGATATAGATCTCCCGACCTGTCGCCGGGTCGATACCGGCGGAGGGGACCACCTTTAGCGTCGTGAGCGACTCGCCCTCCACGTAGATCGGCAGAGGCATACGGCTGTCCTTATCTGCGAGGCTCTTCTCATTCTGTGCCTTGAGAGCGTCGCTGATCTTGCGGATCTTATTCTTATTATAGGAGTAGGTCATGGCGACGGTCCAGTTCCAGTCCTTGGTCCTCACCGGCACGATCCGCGTGCTGAGCTCGATACCCTTATTCTCGATCTCTCCGACGTTCTCCTTAGCGGTTGCGACACCGACAGAGGGCGCCTTGGTGACGTCGAGGAGGAGGTTGTCGGTGATCTTCAGGTAGAGGTCGAGTGAAAGGTCCCATCGGTTGTCGAGGACATTGAGGTCGAGACCGATGTTATTATTCTGAGTCCGCTCCCAGCGCAGATCAGGGTTCCCGATCGTGATCGGCACGGCGCCGGCGCCCTTGACGTACGTGAGGTCTTCGCCGTAGCGGTAGGTGGTCAATGCCTGATAGGGAGAGAAGGAGACATTACCCAGGTAGCCGGTGCTGAATCGGAGCTTGAGGAGATTGACATTCAGGTCCTTCATGAAGGGCTCCTTGTGGATGTTCCATCCGATACCGGCACTCCAGAAGGGGGCGAAGCGGGAGTTTTTACCGAAGAGAGAGGACCCCTCGTAGCGGTAGATGAAGTCGAGGAAGTACTTCTCCTTGTAGATCGCATTGAGATTGGCAAAGAAGCCCACTCCGGCGATGATCCTATCCTCACTCACCGGACGACCACCGGCAGGGTAGCCGGAGGAGAAGCCGGGGTTGGGCAGCTTGTCTGAGTAGTACCCGACAGAGCTGTAGCGTGACATCTGGTAGGTGCGATACTCGATGTTGCTCCCCGCCATGGCGCTGAGGAAGAGGTCCTCGAGGACATTTTTATTGTACGACAGCATCAGCTTGCCAGAGAAGTCGCTCGACTTGGAGAAGGTCTCCGAGAGGCTTCCTCGCTGACTTAGCTTAGCCTTCTCGAGCTCCTTACCGGAGCGAGGGGAGACGAAGTTGATCCGCTCCGACTTCCCTCTCTGGAGAGTGGCGTCGGCATCGATGCGGAAGTCTGCCAGCCACATACGGAAGGTGAGGGTGTCGAAGAAGTCAAAGTCGCTCGACCGGCTGACGTTGCCCGCCGTTGCCTCGTAGAGTGGGTTGATCAGCTTGTGAGTCAGCAGATGGCGGAGGTTGCCGTCCTTGTCGTAGGGGCTGTCGTAGGGATTGGCATCGACAAAGCTCTTGAAGTCTCCGTAGGGAGAGTCCTGGCCATTGACGAAGCTCACGCGAGCGAGGTTGGAGATGAAGAAGAGCTCGTCCTTGCTGTAGGAGAGCTTGAAGGTCGTATTGAGGCGATCACGACCGGAGCCGCGCATGACTCCCTGATCCTTGCCGTACCGCAGTCCGAGGCTGTATCGGGCGTAGTTGTCGCCTCCGTCGATATTGATGTTATGGTTTTGAGACAGTCCGACGCGAAGCGGCTTGGCCATCCAGTCGGTATTTACCCCGCGGGCGATCTGCTCGCGGATGGCGGCATACTCCAGCTCCTTCTTGTACCGCTCCTCGGGATTGTCGTCCGAGAAGACCCCGGCAAGGCGCTCATACTCCAGCTTCTGCTCCGCATCCAGCAGGTGGTAGTCGGAGAGGTCCGGTATGGAGCTCCGGATGGTCCCATTGTACCTCAGCTTGAGCTTACCGCCCTCCATCGGGCGTGTCGTGATGACAACGACACCGGCAGAGCCCTTGGCTCCGTAGAGTGCGGTGGCGGAGGCGTCGCGGAGGACGGTGACGGACTGGATGTCGTTCATATCCATATCGAAGACGAAGTCCGAGGTGACGATCGACCCATCGACCACGAAGACAGGCATATTGGCCTTGCCCTCAAAGGTGGCTCGCCCGCGGATATTCAGCTCCGGCTTGGCATTGGGGTTGGAGCCCATCAGGGAGTTGTCTATCGAGACGACACCGGGGACGAAGGCCTCGATGCCCTGCATGATGCTCTGGGTCCCCATGGCCATCATCTTCTCCTTATCGATCGTGGTGGAGGAGCCGGTGAAGCTATTCTTGCTCTTTGTCTGAAATCCGGTCACCACCACCTCCTCGAGGAGCTCGGTGTCTTCCTTCATCACCACGGTGATGTTATCCCCCGCCTTGACCTTCACTTCCTGAGTCTTGAAGCTGATGTAGGAGAAGACCAGGGTGGCAGTCCGGGACTTGATGTTGATCTCAAACTTTCCCTCTCCATTGGTGCCGAAGGCTCCCTCCTGTCCCTTGATGTGGATCCCGACACCGGGCAGTGTCTCACCGGAGGCATCCTTTACCACACCGGTGACGATAAACTTCTCTGCCTGGACCTCGCTGCCGGACGAGGAGGTCTCTGCCACCTCCGCTCGCAGGGGAGTGCTGCCGAGCATCAGGGTGGCGCAGAGAGCTGATAGAGTCAGCGACATACGGGCTGTCGCTCTGAGTGAATTGGTCATATCTCTATTACGTTGGTGACTGTATGGGTGTGAGTAGACGGGTGATGAGTAAGCGCAGCGGGGGAGCGTCTCAGGTCGGTCCTACGACGCTTCCCCGCTATTGCTGTGGTCCTACTCTACTGAAGCAGCAGATCAGTAGGCGCGACGGACGATCCAGGCGTCGCTGAAGGCGGGCGCGTACTTCTGCATGATCGCATCACGCGAGCGGACAGCGGCCTCCTTGGTGTCGTGACCGGTGACGAGGACACGATACATGCCGGACTCGTTCTGAGCCAGGATTGCCTCGCCATATCCCTCACTGATCATACGCTCGCGGAGTGAGCGGGCGTTGGTGATGTTCTTGAAGCTGCCGATGCAGACGCTGAAGGTGCGGATGCCATTGGGGGCACTCTCGCCCTCGGGGACGGAGAGCTTCTCTTCCCGGACGTCCGAGTTGTCGGCTACGACGATCGGCTCCTCCTGAGGATAGGTGCTCTGCTGGGCCACCTCACGCTGCTTCGCTTTCTCATACATAGAGCGGTAAGCGCTCTTCTTGGGCTTGCAGGAGGTCATACAACTGCCGATGAGCAGGAGCCCGAGGGCTGCTACGAGTACATTCTTTTTCATCATGATTCTTATTTCTTTCTATTACTTGTTTCTTAAGCAGTCTACAAATGTACCTATTCTCAGGAAAGTTCACCAATTATTTTAGCTTCACTCGCTCATTTCTAATACCGATATTAGTACGTACTAATACCGGTATTAGTTCGAGGGCTGGTCCTGAGGGCGCTTCTCTGAAGAGGGCTATTTGGGCTTATTTGAGAATTAAAACAATTGGTATCTTTGCCGTTACCAATGGCATAGCCTTGGCGTGCTTTCACACTACTACTTACGCATGAGACAGCTTAAGATCCAAAAGTCTATCACTAACCGCAACTCGGATTCTTTGGAGCGGTACCTTACTGAAATCGGTCGGGAGAAGTTGATCACCCCGGACGAGGAGGTGCAGTTGGCCCAGCTTATTCATCGAGGTGGGCGAGAGGGGAGTCGTGCACTGGATAAGCTGGTAAGGGCTAACCTTCGCTTTGTCGTGTCTGTCGCTAAGCAGTACCAAAATCAAGGGATGGAGCTGCCGGACCTCATCAATGAGGGCAATATTGGTCTCATCAAGGCTGCCGAGAAGTTTGATGAGACTAAGGGCTTCAAATTCATCTCCTACGCTGTCTGGTGGATCCGCCAGAGCATCCTGTCGGCTCTTGCCGAGCAGTCGAGGATGGTACGCATCCCTCAGAATCAGGTCGGTAACCTCTCTAAGGTGATCAAGGCGCGTAATGCCTTTGAGGCAGATAATCAGCGTAAGCCATCCGTCTCAGAGCTGGCTGCTGCCACCGGGATGGATGAGGATAAGGTCCGGGAGGTGCTGGAGCTGGATAGTCGCGATGTCAGCGTGGATGCCCCCTTTGAGCAGGGCGAGACAAGCAGTCTGCTGGACGTGCTGCCGGATGATGACTCGCCTGTCGCCGACCACTCGCTGATGCATGAGTCACTGGCGACAGAGATCGAGAGCGCCCTCACCATGATCCCTGATAGGGAGGCTGAGGTGCTGAAGATGTTCTTCGGACTTGCCGGTCAGACCGAGATGACCCTCGAGGAGATCGGCATGAGGCTCAATGTCTCACGTGAGCGCGCTCGACAGATCAAGGAAAAAGGCCTCCGGCACCTCCGAGAGGCCAGTGAGGAAACTCACCTTAAGACCTACTTGGGTTGAAGTCTATCTGCACCATTGCCAACCTTTCGGGGACGGACTCTGGAGAGCCTGCCTCCAAGCTTAGTATGGTGAGAAAATATGTCAGCACAAGAGCTTTGGCTCGCTATTTGTCGAGACTTAGTGCGTGGAGAGATGTAGATAACACTGGGAGAATGAGTCAATAATGAGACAGCTTAAGATAGAGAAGTCCATAACCAGCCGTGACGATGCGGTCATGAATCGTTACATGAAGGAGGTGGCTAAGGAAGAAATGATCACTGCCGATGAGGAGGCTGAGCTCGCAATGCGGATTCAGCGCCACGATGAGCACTCTCACGAGGCTGTGGATAAGCTAGTCCGAGCAAACCTTCGCTTCGTCATCAGTGTGGCTAAGCAATACCAGGATCTTGGCTTGCCTCTCATTGACCTGATCAACGAGGGAAACTTGGGTATGATCCGCGCTGCACAGGGCTTTGATGGATCGAGGGGCTTCAAGTTCATCACCTATGCTGTCTGGTGGATCCGCCAGAGCATCCTCAAGGCCCTCGGGGACCAAGGGCGCATCGTGCGATTGCCCCAAAACCAGGTAGGTAATGTCACCAAGCTGAAGAATGCCCGCGATCGATTTGAGCAGATCTACCAGCGTCAGCCCTCCCCTGAGGAGCTAGCTGACGAGCTGGATATGGACCTGGATAAGGTGATCGACATCATCCAGATCGACAAGGGAGAGATCAGTGTGGACAAGACCTTTGAGGATGGGGAGACCAATACCCTCCTCGATGTGATGACCGATGACGAGGCCCCCGAGGTCGATCATCGGCTCATCGACGAGTCCCTCTCCGATGAGATCAGTGTGGCGATGAATTGCCTCAATGAGCGTGAGCGCTTTGTGCTGGTGCACACCTTCGGCCTCGGAGGGCAGCCGGAGATGAGCTTGGATGAGATCGGGGCTGCCATCGACCTCAGCCGGGAGCGAGTCCGTCAGATACGGGAGAAAGCCATCCGTCAGCTCCGCACCGATTGCGACAAGACCAATCTCAGGAGCTACTTAGGCTGACAGCCAGCAAATCTTCTTGTGGGATAGATAATATTTTGTACCTTTGCGCCACGATTGAGGGGGCAAGGGAAACATACTGGAGAGGTGGCAGAGTGGTCGATTGCGGCGGTCTTGAAAACCGTTGAAGTGCGAGCTTCCGGGGGTTCGAATCCCTCCCTCTCCGCTTTAAGTACTCTGGCAACACCGCCAGAGAGTACTACTGAAAAAGTGTAAGTGTCGTAACTCCAACGAGTTGCGATACTTTTTTTAGTCCTCTACCTCTTCAGAGTAGTTACTGAGATAGCCGAAACGCCCAAAATACGCTACAATGGCTGCAATCTGGCTACACTTTTTTCTCGCAAAAAATAATTGTAGCCAAGAGTACGTAGAGAGTCTGTTTGGAGTACTTGTACATTGCTGTAGTTCAAACAATTATGTGCAGCTTTGTAGGCGAGTTGTAGAGAGTTATTAGCACCGTAAATTTGTAGCTTTTCCGGTCGCAAACTTTCTATGCTTGGCTACAATAAAAACAGACAATGTATGCAATCAATTTTCAGAACAGCATTCTACCTACGCAGCAAATATGTGAACAAGGAAGGAAAAACGCCAGTAATGCTACGCATCTATCTCAACAATGAGCGGATGTCACTAGGCTCCACTGGCATCACCATCGTGCAGTCCCAATGGGAACACGGGGAAGAGCGAGTAAAAGGGCGTCACACCGAAGCTCTGAATATGAACTTGCAACTGGATAACATCCAAAGTGGTTTACAAGCCATCTTTCGCAAGTTAGAAATGACAGATGAGCTTTCGTTAGAGCGTATCAAGTCAGAACATCTTAGCAAAAACAAGATATAGATACCATCATGCAACTCTTCGACAAACACAATGAAGATGTTGCAGCTCGAGTTGGCATCTCAGTCTCTGCGCCCACTCTTCAAAAGTATAAGGTCTGCAAAAGACGCTTTTCTGAGTTCCTAAAAGATAAACTCAGACGTAGAGACCTCAAGCTCAAGGAGCTAACCTATATGATTATACATGATTTTGACCTATACCTACGCACGGTGGTGGGGCAAAATCCTAATACAGCCACTAAGACGATGAAGACCTTCAAGACTATCGTCATTTTGGGGCAAATGTTAGGCGTACTACATCACGACCCTTTTGTCAACTTCCGATTTCACTTAGAGCCAGTGAATAGAGGGTTCTTGACTGATGAAGAGGTCTTACAGATTGTCAACAAGGAGTTGAATATCCCGAGATTGGAGCTGGTACGAGACATCTTCATCTTTTCCTGCTTTACAGGTTTAGCTTACATTGATGTGGCTAATCTTACACCCGACAATATCGTGATGCTTGGTGGCAAAGAGTGGATTATGACTAAGCGACAGAAGACAAGCGTGGAGACCAATGTGCTGCTCCTCGACATCCCTAAGCGCATCATCAGTAAATATAGCCACCAAACTGATCGTGATGGCAAGCTCTTCCCTATCCTTAGTAATCAGAAGACCAATTCATACCCCAAAGAGATTGCAGATATATGTGGTATCAAGAAGAACTTGACTTTCCACCTAGCAAGGCATAGAGAATTTTATAAACATCAAATAATCAACAGATTAAATTGATTGTCAAGGGAGGTAGGTAACGATAAGGAAACCAGTGAGTGTCTATACTCCACCTTATTTTGCCTCATATTAAAAGAACGCCTTTTTACAGTGCAAAGATAGTGATTAGAATTGGATTATAATAGATTTCAGTCTTCAAAAATGTAGATTCCAGAACGAAGTGCAAAATTACTTTATAGATTTCATTTCTTTCTGGGGAATGTGAGTGATTTCGGATTGGGGATGGGGCTTCATCAAGCCCCGGCCCCATTCCCAATCCGAAATCCCCCCCCCCGCAACAGGCGACTTTCAGCAAGCAATGATAAGCAATAAAAAAGGAGACCGAAGTCTCCCCAAGATTAATTACCTTTGTATTGCAATGTACAGTCAACTAACCTCGGAGCAAAGGTCGCAAATTTTAGTCTTACTCCAAAAACAGATGCAGAAAAAAGTAATTGCCCGATTAGTGGGCATCAGTCAATCAACACTCAGTCGGGAGCTTAAGCGCAATATGACCGAGCAGGGCCATTACCTTTGGGACAAGGCCCATGCCAAGGCCATGGAACGGAGGCGGCGCACGACCACCAACAGCAAGAAAGACCCTTTGATTGTATGGGAGGCTTTAGACCTGTTGAAGCAGAAGGATTGGTCACCCGAACAAATTTCGGGATACATGCGGGCGCATGGGAAATCGATCTCGCATGAACTGATATACCAGCACATACGGGCCGACCTGACGGGAGAGTTAAGTTCCCATTGCCGGCACAAAATGAAGTATAGCCGCCACGGGAGGCCCAAACGCACGACCAAGGTCAAGAACATTCCCCAGAGAGTGAGCATTCATCAACGCCCCGCAGAGGCAAACGGAAAGCGGTTTGGGGACTGGGAAATGGACACTATCGTAGGGAAGGGCAGAAAAGGGGCGATACTTACCCTGACAGAAAGAAGCACCAACATGCTGCTGATGGCCCTGCTACTACAAGGAAAAAATCCAACAGCCCTTGCAAAGGTGGCTATTCGACTGCTATTCCCATATCGACAATCCATCAAGACCATCACCACCGACAACGGCTCCGAGTTCTGCTCTCACAAGCTCATCTCGACGGCATTGAGCCCTAAGGGAAGGAAAGACAACAATCTGGTGTATTTTCCCGATTCTTACGCCTCATGGCAAAAAGGGGCAATTGAAAATGCCAATAAACTCATTAGGCAATATATACCAAAAGGAACGGACTTCAACATGATTACAGACAAATTTATCAAACATGTGCAATACAAAATCAATGACAGACCCAGAAAAAATTAAATTTCAAAAGCCCCAAAAATGCTTTCTTCAAAGAAATTCTTAATTTTGCACTTGCTAATTGAGAGTATCTCAGTCTTCAAAAAGAGAAATCCATACATTTTTCATTGCTCAATTGCTGATAAATTCACTGAAATTGAGTAACTTTGTGGATTAAAAAGTATGAGAGTTGCTATGGTTGTAAAAACAATAAAATTGACATCGTTATTTGTCAATACTGAAAATTACAGATTTGAGCCTCTAACTTCGCAAAAGGAAGCTATAGATAAAATGGTAGAGGATCAAGGAGACAAACTATATTCTCTTGTAGATGATATTGTAATCAACGGTCTTAGTCCCGTTGATTTAATCATTGTAACGCCTAACGAAGATAACAACAAATATATAGTACTCGAAGGTAATAGGCGAATAACGTCATTAAAACTATTAAATAATCCAACACTAGTTGATGACAAGTATATTTCTTTAAGGAAGAAATTTCAGAAATTGCAAAAAGAAAATCCTAATGCTATTTCTGAATTGAAGAATATTACTTGCGCTGTTTTTGAAAACCCAACTGAAGCTGATATTTGGATAAAACGTAAACACTCGGGAGAGTTAAATGGCATCGGTACTGTTACTTGGAATGCTCAACAAAAGCAAAGATTCGAGGAGACGACAGAAGGGAAATCATCGATTCCATTGCAAATTATTACTTTGTTGAAATCGCAAGAAAATGTTTCTGATGCGATTAAGGATTCGTTATCTAAACTAAATATCACCAACTTGCAACGTTTGGTGTCAGACCCATATGTTAGAGAACATCTTGGTTTGGGAATTAACAATGGAACTTTAGTTTCAAAGGTTGAAGTGTCAGAAGTCGTCAAAGGACTTGTAAAAGTTGTTACGGATATTCTTAATCCAGAATTCAAAGTTTCAGAAATCTACAATAGAGAAAAAAGGAAGCAGTATATTGACAATTTTGATACGAGTCAAAAGCCAGACCTGTCTATTGAAGCGTTAGAACTATGGAGCGTTCAAGATATTGTAAACAATAAAGAGCAGGTATTAGTAAATAGTGAGCATAGAGAAATAAAAAAGACTAATAACAAGAAAATAGGAAACAGAGGTGGCTTAGTTCCTAAGACTTTGACTTTGCATATCAACAACCCCAAAATCAATAAAATCTTTGAGGAGTTAAAACAAGTCCAAGTCAAAACATGCCCTAATGCATCTTCTGTACTGCTGAGAGTGTTTTTAGAATTGTCAGTTGATGCTTATTTGGAAAGATATGATTTGGTAAAAAACAATGCTATAACTGCGTGTTCTTCCAAAGAGAACTTGAATGGGAAAGTTTGTAAAGTACTGAATCATATGAACCAGTTAGGAACAATGAGTAATGATTTATCTAAAGGTATAAGGGCTGAAATAAATGATAAAAATTCAGTCCTGTCCATTGAATCATTGAATGCATATGTTCATAATGAGTTTTTCTATCCTAAAGCAGACAATTTGATTACAGGATGGGATAACATAGAAAAGTTTTTTATCCAATTGTGGGATTCTATAGACAAAGAGTAACATTATGGATTTTTTATCACCCCTAAGGTATCCCGGCGGAAAGGCAAAAGTTGCTGATTTCGTACAATGTTTAATCAAAGAAAATGCATTGCTCGATGGCACTTATGTTGAGCCATATGTAGGAGGTGGTTCCGTTGCTTTATCTTTGCTTTTTAATGAATATGTTAGTGATGTATATATAAACGATAAAGACATGTCTATTTACGCTTTTTGGCATAGTGTTCTTAATAATACGGATGCTCTTTGTCAATTAATTAAGGATACTCCCATAAATGTCGAAACATGGTTCACGCAAAAGGAGTTTCAGCATAATAAAGAGTACGAGGATATTGATTTGTTAAATTTAGGATTCTCCACGTTCTTCCTAAATAGAACAAATCGTTCTGGAATCTTAAAGGCCGGAATCATAGGTGGATACGATCAAACAGGGAATTACAAGATTGATGCAAGGTTTAACAAAGAAGATTTGATAAAAAGGATTCAGCGTATAGCAGACTATGCGGAGAGAATTCATCTAACAAATGACGATGCTGTTGCTTTAGTCCAACGATTAGAAAACGAATTACCTCACAACACTCTATTGTATTTAGATCCACCTTACTATATAAAAGGGAAAGGGCTTTATCTGAACTACTATAATGACACAGATCATCAAAATATTGCAAATGCGATAAGTGAGATAGTAAATTGTAAGTGGATTGTCTCTTATGATAACGTGTCATTCATAACCCATCTATATTCAAAATATAGACAACAATGTTTTGAGTTGAATTATAGTGTGAGCAACTCCCGGAAAGGTGAAGAAATAATGATTTTTTGTGATGATATAGTCATTCCCAAACACAAATTATTTAATCATTCAATAAAGTAAAAATAACTCATATTCATATCAAAAAGTTTCGAGACTTCCAGAATGAAGACTTTGGCTAATTCGCATTTTGATGGGCTAATTCGCATTTTGATATGCTGGGAGGGGGAGGATGATGAAAGGGGGTTTGTTGATGTGAGGGATTTAGGAGAAGTGGAGGGCGACTCGGTAGAGAAAGAAGTCGGTGTTTCTAGCACCGTAATTGACGCTGATGAAGCGCTGGAGGTTTTGGTTAAGAGCCTCTGCCTTGGCGTTACTCTCTCTCTGCGGTAGAAGTACCTCAGAATGGGGGTGGAGTTTGATCTGAGGAAGTTGGCGATATTGCGTATCTCCTCCA
>NZ_JBWPWJ010000018.1:0-1017 GCF_056590575.1 Porphyromonas sp. C0041D3 | reverse complement strand
CCACCTGGGGAGTACGCCGGCAACGGTGAAACTCAAAGGAATTGACGGGGGCCCGCACAAGCGGAGGAACATGTGGTTTAATTCGATGATACGCGAGGAACCTTACCCGGGATTGAAATGTATGTGCACCTCTTGGGAAACCGAGAGGGTTCTCTTCGGAGACACATATGTAGGTGCTGCATGGTTGTCGTCAGCTCGTGCCGTGAGGTGTCGGCTTAAGTGCCATAACGAGCGCAACCCTTATCGTCAGTTACTAACAGGTAATGCTGAGGACTCTGGCGAGACTGCCGTCGTAAGGCGAGAGGAAGGTGGGGATGACGTCAAATCAGCACGGCCCTTACATCCGGGGCGACACACGTGTTACAATGGTAGGGACAGAGAGTAGCCACTCGGTGACGAGGAGCGGATCTTGAAACCCTATCTCAGTTCGGATCGGAGTCTGCAACTCGACTCCGTGAAGCCGGATTCGCTAGTAATCGCGCATCAGCCATGGCGCGGTGAATACGTTCCCGGGCCTTGTACACACCGCCCGTCAAGCCATGGAAGTTGGGGGTACCTGAAGTGCGTGACCGCAAGGAGCGTCCGAGGGTAAATCCAGTGACTGGGGCTAAGTCGTAACAAGGTAGCCGTACCGGAAGGTGCGGCTGGAACACCTCCTTTCTGGAGCCTTCGACCTCGATCCGAGACGCTAAGTCAGTGGGGCGAGTAGTGGAGGAGCTGCACGAAGCGCATGGTGCTCAGTAAGTAGCTAGTTTCGATAAGCGGTGACGTGTACGTCAAGAGACTTTACACACAGTTTTGCACGGAGCAATTCAGTCCCCTTGTCTTATTTTTTTTCTCATATATACCCTTTCCACGAGACTGATAGTCAGGAGTACCGGGACTCTCTCAGGTGAGAGAGCGAGGGGAAAGGCGTAGGACGTCGAGGAGAGTGGTAAGCCAGGCTCATAGCTCAGTTGGTTAGAGCGCTACACTGATAATGTAGAGGTCGGCAGTTCAACTCTGCCTGGGCCTACG
>NZ_JBWPWJ010000005.1:0-202096 GCF_056590575.1 Porphyromonas sp. C0041D3 | reverse complement strand
TTGAGGAGCGGGCTGCAGACCAGACAGTCGTACTTCTTGTAAGGAGTGCGTGCCCAGCCGCCACCGAGGGAGGCCTCAAGATTGAGGTGCTTGGAGAGGATCCACTGGTGACCGAGACTGAGACCGGCACCATAGAAGTAACCCTCGTAGCGGTGGTCCTTAAGATTCTTCAGCCGACCGATCGGGACGTTGATGCCGCCGACGTTGTACTGACCGTAGTGACCGTGGAGACCGATGAAGGTGCCATTGAAGACCTCGCAAAACCAATAGCGGAGCTCCGGCTGTACGAGCCAGTGACGCACCTCGAGGGGCTTCTCAAACTTCCAGAGGTTGCCCCCTCCGTAGAGGTCAAGAGTCACCTTGGGGCCCATGGCAAACTCGAGGGATGCATTGGGGGAGCCCATCACCGCCCAGTGGAGGGCGTTGGTCTTCAGGGCCACTTTCTGTGCCTGCGCGCCTAGTGCAGCTGTGAGCAGCAGCGCCAGCGTCAAGACGATTCTTCTCATTTGCTTCATAATAATATGCATGCCATTGCATGCGAGCCGAGTCTATACGGACTATGATTACTTGATATGAGATACCTTATCTGCTACTAAAGTGGCACTCTGCCTCACCTCTGTGAGAAGTACTCAACCTTGTATACAAATCGATCCCATATCAAGTGGAACTCTTACATGTGACAAAGGTAAAGCTTTATTTATAACTTGACACACATTTTCAAGCCTTACAAGAAAATCAAATATGACAAGAGACGGCTATCCCGCTTGTAGAGTGTGTTTCTACTAAATGTTAAAATTAATATTTCTGACAATTCGGAATAATATCCTTGTTGGTATTTAATACAAAATGCCGACCAAAAGAATAACACCAAGCCGGATAAAGGCGCATCAGAAGTGAGATCTGCGACAAAAAAGCGACAAAAAGCGAAAAACACGCAGCTATTGAGGAATAAAGGCGATCGGTGAGGTAGATAATAAAAATAATAAATAAGGGGAAAGAGGGACAGCACATCCCTATCGGACGAGTCGGATAAGTCGGACGGGTCGGACAGCGCAGAGGACACCTGCTCGCTTTTGGAAAATCCATCCACCTCAACCGATCCCGGAGGTGCGGGGTTGCACCCCTTGTGGGTGCCCGCTTCGTAGCCACAGGTCGAGGGGCGTAGCCCCGATGACCCGTGGATCAGCCGGAACATACATCCTCGACCCCTTGGGGCTCGCAGAGTCGCTATCGGTCAAATCTAATACCGATATTAGTGATCTCTAATATCGGTATTAGTAATCACTAATACCGGTAAAAGAAATGGCCCCCCTCTAGACCGGGGTATCGGACGGGTCGGACGAGTCGCGCTGTCTTATCGGACATATCGCGCTGTCTTATCGGACGAGTCGGACGAGTCGGACAAGTCGGACAGCGCAGATCGAGTGCCACCATACCTACCGAGCCGGAAAGGGCCAGGCAGCGCAGATCGGTGGTGCACCCCTCCGGGGTGCTCGCTCCATAGGCATCGGTCATCCGCGAAGCGGTGACCGATGTATAGCGCCCCACCCTAGCACCACGACCCCGCCAGGGTGTCGCCGAGCTGAGCCCCACTTCCCGGCGACCCCTGGCGGGGTGGTGGCACATTGCGTCTGCCTATACATCGGTCGTCGGCACTTCGTGCCTCGACCGATGCCTATGGAGCGGGCATCCTACGGATGCTGGAGGGCTGGAGAGCGTGAGCTGGGGGAAGCACCGAGGAGGGCTGGAGAGCGTGAGCTGGGGGGAGCACCGAGGAGGGCTGGAGAGCGAGAGCTGGAGGAGCACCGAGGAGGGCTGGAAAGCGAGAGCTGGAGGGGGGCTGGAGAGCGAGAGCTGGAGGGAGGACCGAGAAGGGCTGGGGCTGGGCGTCCGACTCGTCCGACCCGCCCGGGCGTAGGCAAAAAAAAGAGGGCCGCATCCCGGTGTGGGATACGGTCCTCGTACAGGTTTGGTATGCCCTTAGGTCAAGGGCTTGGGGCTGTGACCGGGAGGGATTACTCCTGCTCGCCGGTGGTCTCAGCGTCCTCCATCTTCTCGCGGAGCTCGGCGAGGGCGTCGAGGTCTCCGAGGGTAGACTTCTCTGCGGGGGCAGAGGTGGTGGCGCTCTTATTGACCTTCACGTCTGAGGGGGTAGCCTCGACGTTGAGTCCCTTGGCGGCATCCTCGTAGGTGCGGGTGTGGCTGACGATGATGCGCTTGGCGTTGCGATTGAACTCGAGCACCTTGAAGTTGAGCTCCTCGCCCGTCTGGGCCTCAGAGCCGTCCTCCTTGGTGAGCTGCTTCAGGGGTGCGAAGCCCTCGATCTCCTCGGGGAACTCGATCACCGCACCGCGTGCGCTGATCTCGCCTACCTTGCCCTTGTGGATAGAGCCGATGGAGTAGACGCCCTCGATGCTGCCCCAGGGATCGGGGGTGCACTGCTTGTGGCCGAGTGAGAGACGACGGCTCTCCTTATCCACATCCAGGACCACGACATCGATCTTGGAGCCGATGGAGGTGAAGTCGCTCGGGTGCTTGATCTTCTTGGTCCAGGAGAGGTCGCTGATGTGGATCAGACCATCGATCCCGTCCTCGAAGGTTACGAAGATACCGAAGTGGGTGAAATTGCGCACCTCAGCGGTGTGCTTGCTGCCGATGGGGTAGCGCTCCTCGATGCTCTCCCAGGGATCGGGGGTGAGCTGGCGGATGCCGAGGCTCATCTTGCGCTCCTCGCGGTCGATGGAGAGGATGACGCACTCGATCTCCTCGCCTACCTTAAGCAGGTCGGAGGGGTGGTGTACGTGCTTCGTCCAGCTCATCTCGCTGACGTGGACGAGACCCTCTACCCCGGGCTTTACCTCTACGAAGGCACCGTAGTCGGTGAGGACAACGACCTTGCCGGTCACCTTGTCACCCACCTGGAGGCTCTCCTCAAGAGCGTCCCAGGGGTGGGGGGTGAGCTGCTTCAGACCGAGGGCGATACGCTTGCGCTCCTCATCGTAGTCGAGGACGACGACATTGATCTTCTGACCGATCTCGACCACCTCCTCGGGGCTATTGACACGACCCCAGGAGAGGTCCGTGATGTGTATCAGACCATCGACACCACCGAGGTCGATGAAGGCACCGTAGGAGGTGATGTTCTTCACCGTACCCTCGAGTACCTGACCCTTCTCGAGGTGAGAGATGATCTCGGCACGCTGTGACTCGAGCTCCTCCTCGATGAGAGCCTTGTGCGATACGACGACATTGTGATAGTCGGGATTGACCTTGATGACGCGGAACTCCATCGTCTTGCCGACAAACTCCTCGAAGTCGCGGATCGGACGGACGTCGATCTGTGAGCCGGGGAGGAAGGCATTGACACCAAAGATATTGACCAGCATACCACCCTTGATGCTTTTGTCGATGTATCCGGTGATGGTCTCCTTGGACTCGAGGGCCTCCTCGATGCGCTTCCAAGCACGGTCGCGCATAGCGTCCTCGTGAGAGAGCAGAGGACGACCGTCCTTGGATTCCGTCTTGCGGACGTACACCTCTACCTCGTCACCGACCTTGAGATCCTTATTGTAGCGGAACTCGCTTGTGGGGATGACGGCGGGAGCGCGCAGACCCACGTCTACCTTGACCTCACGCTTGTCCATAGAGATCACCTTACCGGAGATGATCTCGTCCTCGGTGATATTGGGGATGGTCTCAGCGTACTTCTTCTTCTCCTCCTCCAGCTGCTCAGCAGAGATGTCGGACTCGCGGTTGTACTTGTCCCAGTCAAAGTCCGCGTTGGGCTTTGTCTCGTCGTACTTTGTAATCATGCATTAATAGCTCTAGGCTATCATGTTTCTAAAAGGGTTAAACAATACGTTACTATGCCCGTCCACCCCTTTCCCTCCGGGAAATCGGTGGACAAGCACAGCGCAAAGGTAACGTAAATAATTGAATCCTAAAACCCTGCCCCGTCGGTGGAGGGCTGTGGGCCGGTTCGGACGATTATTTTTTTCGTACCTTTCCTACCTAATCATCATCTACTCTATAGCCATATGACTCAGAAGACCTCCAAGCGACTCTACCTCATCGACGCCTTTGCCATGATCTATCGGGGCTACTTCCCCTTTGCCAATCGACCGATGCTCAATCGCCGGGGCGAGGACACCTCGGCGGTGCTGGGGTTTGTCAACACCTTTGACAAGATCCTCGAGGCGGCGGAGGGGGAGTACCTCGCGGTGGTCTTTGATCCGCCGGGAGGGACCTTCCGCAGCGAGGAGTATGAGGAGTATAAGGCACAGCGGGCGAAGCAGCCCGAGGCGATCACCTTTGCGCTCCCCTATATCCGCGAGATCATCACGGCGCGTGGCGTGCAGAGCTACGAGGTGGAGGGGTACGAGGCGGACGACGTGATCGGGACGCTGGCGACGCGCCTCTCGGAGTCGCACCCGGAGCTGGAGGTCCTGATGGTGACGCCGGATAAGGACTATGGACAGCTGGTGACGGAGCGGGTGCATATGCTTGCGCCGGGGTCGGCGGGCGGCTTTGACGACCTGGGACCGGGTGAGGTGGCGGCAAAGCACGACCTCACCGACGAGACGCAGGTGCGGGACTTCCTGGCGCTGATGGGGGATGCGTCGGATAACGTGCCGGGCGTGCCGGGGATAGGGAAGAAGCGTGCCGCTGATCTCCTGCGTGCCTATGGCTCCGTCGAGGGGATCTACGACCATATCGATGAGCTGAAGGGGAAGATGAAGGAGAATCTCCTCGAGCACCGGGGGCAGCTGGAGGAGTCCCGCCACCTCGTCACCATCGTCACCGACGTGCCGATAGAGGTCTCCCTCGAGGAGATGACGCGTGGCGCTCAGGATCTGCAGCGACTGGTGGACCTCTATGATGAGCTGGACTTCCGCTCCAAGAAGAAGGCGCTCCTCGACGAGGCTCCGGCGCCCACACCTCGGCGAACCCTCTTTGACCTCACCCCCGAGGAGGCGGCAGCAGAGCCCCCGGTGGAGGACTCGGTCGGCGACCTCTCCACCGTGGAGCACAGCTACACCCTGATCACGGGGAAGGAGGAGATGAAGGGGCTCCTCGAGGCTCTCTCGGGGGCTGAGGCCTTCGCCTTCGACACCGAGACGGACGGGCTGGATGGGATGCAGGACCACCTCGTGGGGATCTCGGTCGCCGTTCGCCCGCACGAGGCGTGGTACCTCCCTCTGCCGGAGGATATGGAGGAGGCGAAGGCGCTGCTGAGACCCTTGTCACCCTTTTTCGCCGACCCGGAGAAGGTGAAGGTGGCGCAGAATGGAAAGTTTGACCTCAAGTTCCTCTCCCGCTACGACCTCCACGCCGTCCCTCCGCTGTGGGACACGATGCTGGCGCACTACCTCCTCGACCCGGAGGCGCGCCACGGGCTGGACCACCTCTCGGAGACGCTCCTGCGCTACCGTCCGATCCCGATCGAGCAGCTGATCGGCAAGGGAAGCAAGCAGAGGAATATGCGTCAGGTGGAGCCGAGGGAGGTGCTGCCCTACGCTGCCGAGGATGCCGACCTGACGCTGCAGCTCTACCACCATCTCCGACCGCGGATCGAGGGCGAGGAGCACCTGAGGTCGCTCTTCTACGACATCGAGATGCCCCTCGCGGACGTGCTGCTGGAGATGGAGCAGGCGGGTGTGCGTGTCGATGTTGATCTGCTCCAGAGTGCGATCGTAGACCTGTCGACGGAGCTGGAGCGGATAGAGGAGGACTTCCAGAGGTACACCCTGGGGGATCCGGTGAATATCAACTCCCCGAAGGAGGTGGGCGACTTCCTCTTCGGGCGCTTAGGGCTGAGCGAGAAGCCCAAGAAAACCCGCACGGGGCAGTACTCCACCCGGGAGGAGGACCTGGAGATGGTAGCCGACCGCCACCCTGCCGTACGGCTGATCCTTGACTACCGAGGGCTCTCCAAGCTGGTCAATACCTACCTCGTCCCGCTGCCGATGATGGTCAATCCGGTGACCGGGCGCATCCACACCACCTATCATCAGGCGAAGACAGCGACCGGCAGGCTCTCCTCGAGCGACCCCAACCTACAGAATATCCCGGTGCGGGACGAGCAGGGGCGGGAGATACGCAAGGCCTTCACGGCAAACGATCCCGCCGCCGGGGACCTCTTCGTCAGCGCCGACTACTCTCAGGTGGAGCTGCGACTGATGGCGCACCTGAGCGGAGACACCTCCCTGATAGAGGCGTTTCGCCACGGGGCGGACATCCACGCCGCCACGGCAGCCAAGATCTTCGGCATCCCCCGGGAGGAGGTGACGGGAGAGATGCGGCGGAAGGCGAAGACTGCCAACTTCGGCATCATCTACGGTATCTCCGCCTTTGGTCTCTCGGCGAGGCTGGGCATCCCGCGAGGCGAGGCGAAGGAGCTGATCGACGGCTACTTCAGCTCCTTCCCCGGCGTGAAGCGCTACATCGATAAGACCATCGAGCAGGCGCATAAGGACGGCTACGTCGATACCCTCTTCGGACGCCGGCGGTACATACAGAATATCAACTCTCGTAATCGCAACCTCGTCGCCAACGCCGAGCGTATGGCGATCAACGCCCCTATCCAGGGCACCGCCGCCGACATCATCAAGGTGGCGATGGTCCGGGTGGCGCGACGCCTGCGGGAGGAGGGCTTCCGCTCGCAGATGATCCTGCAGGTGCACGACGAGCTCTGCTTCACCGTGCCGGGCGATGAGCGCGAGCGGCTCGTGGCGATGGTCAAGGAGGAGATGGAGCAGGTGCTCCCCTCGCTCTCTGTCCCGCTCGTCGCCGATGTCGGCGTGGGCGAGAATTGGCTCGAGGCCCACTGACCTCTCATGCGTACTCCCCTGTGTGGGGTAAGTCCGGGGGGCAGGAGCGGCGCATTTGAGCTTTACATAAGTCATTCAACTCATTGTGAAGGGTGGGGGACGAAGCACCCCTTGCGGGTGCCCGCTCCATAGCCACCGGTCAAGGGGCGTAGCCCCGAAGACCCGTGGATCAGGCATCACAAACGACACTGCGACCCCGCAAGGGTGTCGCACTGGTTGCCTGACTCCCTGATAAGTGCGACACCCTGGCGGGGTCGTATATCTATCCGGAGGTCCTCTTTCCCGGGGTCATCGGCACTTCGTGCCTCGACACCCGGGCTAAAACCCGACGATCCCTCCGGGGCTCCGCCCCTGCGGGATCGCTAGGCGATGCATCCCGGCAGGGATTATCACTTCTTTGCAGTACCGCTCAAATGCGTCACCCCTATCCCTTAGCTGAGGTCGACTATGTAGGTCTGAACTTCTGTCTATCTTTGTCGGAAGAAACAATAAGCCAAGAGGACTATGACGGAGACAATGACTGAGACAGGCGGGACGAGGAAGAAGTGGTACAGGCAGGAGTGGTTTTACGTCCTCCTGTCGCTGGTGCTCTTTGTGGGACTTTCTTATGCCTACTTCTATCCCGCTGCCTTTGAGGACCGGGTGCTCTACCAGGTGGACGGAGCCGCCTCGCAGGGTACGGGACGGGATGTGGTCGACTACCATAAGGAGACGGGGGAGTGGTCCCGCTGGACGGGGAGCCTCTTCGGGGGGATGCCCACCTATCAGATCCGTCCCGACTACGACTCTCAGGCACCCCTTGTCACGCTGCGGAGTCTCCTCCGGCTCGAGTGGCCGATCGACCTGATGCCGGGCGACACCTGCCTCCTCCTGATGATGCTCCTCGGGGGGTACCTCTTCATGCGGAGCTGGGGGCTGAGGCGGGGGCTCTCGGTCTTTGGGGCGATCCTCTGGACCTTCTCCTCCTACTTCCTCATCCTGATACAGGCGGGGCACATCTGGAAGCTCACCACCCTCGCCTTCATCCCACCGACGATCGCGGGGCTGGTCTACGCCTTTCACCGACGATACTACCGCCTGGGCTTCATCGTCATGGCGCTCTTCACGGGGCTGCAGATCCTCTGCAATCACTACCAGATGAGCTACTACTTCGCCTTCCTCATGGCGGGTATGATCATCGCGTGGGCGGTGGAGGCCGGTCGTCAGGGGGAGTGGAAGCACTTCGGCAAGGCGCTGCTGGCGGTGACGCTTGGGGGCGTCGTCGGGCTGGGGCTCAACGGCTCGGGTCTCTACCATACCTGGGAGCTACAGCAGGAGACGATGCGCGGAGGGAGCGCCATCGCAACGGAGGGCACGGGTGAAGCCTCCTCCAAGGGGCTCTCTCGGGACTACATCACCGCCTGGAGCTACGGCGTAGATGAGACGCTGACGCTGCTGATCCCGGATGCCAAGGGGGGCGCGAGTGGAGCTATCTGCTACGACGAGCCGGCGCTGAGTAAGGCGCGGGTGGAGAGTAGAGCCTTCGTGGCACAGCAAAACCGCTACTGGGGCGATCAGCCCTTCACGGCGGGACCGGTCTACGTGGGTGCCTTCGTCCTGTGGCTTGCGCTCTTCGGCATGGTGGCGGGCAAGGGCCCGATGAAGTGGGCGCTGCTGGCGGTCTCCCTCCTCTGCCTCCTGCTCTCGTGGGGGCACAACTTCCCCGGGCTGACAAATTTCTTCATCGACCACGTGCCGCTCTACAATAAGTTCCGCACCCCCTCGTCGATCTTAGTCGTCCCGGAGCTGACAATACCGCTCTTTGCCGTCTGGGGGCTGGCACTGATCCTGCGGCAGCCGGATAGGCTGAAGACTGACAGGGGAGCGACGATCACGGCGAGCGTGCTGACGGTCGGCGTTGCGCTACTGGCGTACCTCTTCCCCTCCATCGGCGGCTCCTTCACGTCGCAGATGGAGCAACAGGCACTCGCTCCCTACCTCGCACAGATGCCACAGCTGATCGATGCGGTCGAGGACCTCAAGAGCGTCCGGACGGCGATCTTCAGGGCCGATGCGCTGCGGTCGCTGATCTACCTCCTCGTGGGGATGGGCATCCTGCTCCTTCTATATAAGAAAAAGGTGAAGCCGATGCCGACGCTGGCACTGGTGACACTGCTCTGTCTCGTCGACCTATGGACGGTGGACAAGAGGTACCTCAATGACTCCATGTACCACCCGCGGACCGACATTACGGCGAGGGTGCAGGAGAAGACGCCGGTGGACGATCAGATCCTCAGCGATCCCTCCGAGGCGAGGGTGATGAACCTGTCGGTCGATACCTTTAATGACGCCACCACCTCCTACTACCACCGCTCCATAGGGGGTTATAATGCGGCCAAGCTGGGTCGGTACCAGGACCTGATCACCGGCTATCTCTCCAAGCTGGATCGGAATGTCCTCCGGGCGCTCAATACGAAGTACTACATCGTGCCCGACAGCGTCACCGGTCAGCGGCTCGTGGTCGACCCTGAAGCATACGGCGACGGATGGTTTGTCTCCGACATCCATACGGTCTCCGGTCCACGGGAGGAGTACGATGCGCTTGGGCAGCTGCCGCTCGACCGAGTGGCGGTGGTGGGCAAGTCGCGTGCCGAAGGGTTGCCCACAGGCACTCTCCGGGACAGCCTATCCACGGTGACGCTCACCGACTACGCTCCCGACCGGCTCGTCTACAAGACCTCCAATACACATGCCGGTCTGGCGGTGCTCTCGGAGATCTACTACCCGCACGGCTGGGAGGCGCGCATCGATGGCGAGGAGGCGGAGATCCTTCGGGTCGACTACCTGCTCCGTGGTCTCGTCATCCCGGCAGGGGAGCATGAGGTGGTCCTCACCTTTGACCCCAAGACGCTTCAGGTCACCGAGACGACCGCCTACGCCTCCTACGGCGTGCTGCTACTTGTGATCATCGTCAGCGGTCTCCTCTACCACCATCACCGGCGGAGGGGTGAGAAACGTGAGGCGTGAGGCAGATCCACCTGGCTCAGGTCGACTCCACCAATAGCTACCTCCGGCGTCGGCTCGCTGAGGAGCCGGACCTGGAGGAGTACACGGTCGTCACCGCCACCGACCAGACTGCAGGGCGCGGTCAGCCCGGTCATCGCTGGGAGGCGACGGCGGGGCAAAACCTCACGATGACCCTGCTCCTCCACCCGGGTGACCTGATGGAGGAGGGAGGGTCACTCTTTGACCTCAATATCCTCACCGCCCTCGCCGTGAGACAGGCGCTCCTGTGCGAGCTTCCCCCCGGGGCGGAAGTGAAGGTGAAGTGGCCCAACGACCTCCTCGTCGGCGGGCGAAAGATCTGCGGCATCCTGATCGAGAACACCTTCTCCTCCTCTCGCCTCGACGCGAGCGTCGTCGGCATCGGGGTCAATGTCCTACAGGAGCACTTCGGTGAGGGCTATCCGACGCCACCCACCTCGATAGCGGCAGAGCAGCGTCGGCTCGGCGTGACACCCCTCACCGGTGTCGGCTGGCACGACCGACTGGTCTACGAGATCCTTGAGGCGCTCGAGGGGTGGCGGAGTAGACCGGTAGACTGGCTTCGGCAGGCATACCACACTTGTCTCTTCGGACGGGGAGAGGCAGCCTGCTTTGCTCGACCCTCCGGCGAGACCTTCTATGGGATGATCGAGGGGGTGAGACCCGATGGTCGGCTCCTGATCCGAGAGTTGCCCTCGGGGTGTCGATCGCTCTATGCCTTCCGAGAGGTCTCGATGGTCCTCACCGCCTCCCTCGACCCGGGTCTGTGAGGGACGTCCCTTGCAGTGGTGCCACTGACCGCCATTTCCCGGCAGATGCTCTGCGATTATCAGGAGATCCCATATTATATAGGGATAAAAGCTGCAACGATCTTCCGCTGACGGCTCCCAGACTTGATCGACCCTCGTAGGGAGACGATCCGATGGCTCAGTATTGTAGTGAGTGTTTCGAGTGACCTTTTTTTACTTATCTTTGTAGAGTTGTTAAAGTGAAACTGCACTCGTGGGGTGCCATCGTAACATCGATGGGGCAGGGAGCGTGACCTCAGAACTTCGGAGTGAAAATTATTATGACAAGCAAGCAAAGTCTTTTCTCGTCCCTATCGCGATCTTATCTCAATCGATGGATCGTGCTTGCGATCGACATCATCACGGCACTCTTCTGCGCCGTTCTTGCCGCTCTCGCCACACGCTACTTTGTCGGCATACCCGAGGTTGCACTGCGGACCTTAGTCCCAGCCAGCTTGGCTGCTGTGGCTGTCGGTGCCACTGTCGCCGACTTCCTCACAGGGGTCCATAAGCAGATCTTCCGCTTTACGACGCTCAGGGTGAGCTTCAATCTCCTGATCGCCACGCTCATCAATGCATCCATCTCCCTCCTCACCCTCTATGTGATCAACGTCACGCTCCTTCGCCTCACCTTCTCGCCCAAGGTGATCCTCTTCTACTGCGGGAGCTACTTGATCTTCACCTACCTTATCGCCCTTGCACTCCGTGGGGTGATGGTCTTCCTCGCCCGCCGTCTCCTCGTCAGTACCGATGGACCGATCAGCCGTAAGCGGGTCATGGTCTATGGGGTGAAGAGCAACTCACCCGGTGTCTCCTCCCTCATCGAGGGGAGCACGACCTACCGGATGATGGGCTTCGTGACCAACGACCCCGGTGTAGCCGGTCACGAGATCAATGGTCACCGGATCTATCACGTAGACGGGCGAAACGACCTCTACCTCCTCAAGCGCTCCAAGAGTCTCGATGGAATCCTCTTCACGGACCGAAGGGACTTCCTCGGTGAAGGGGAGAAGGTAGTGCAGGACTGCGAGTCGATCCATCTGGAGACCTACCTCCTGCCTGCTGTCTCCGAGGCGAGCAGTGACACGATCGCGCTGGAGAGTGTCCGTAAGATCCGGATCGAGGACCTCCTCTTCCGTGACACCATCCATCAGGATAATGGGGCAGTCCGCCAGCTCTACGAGGGCAAGGTCGTCATGGTGACCGGCGCTGCCGGCAGTATCGGGAGCGAGATCGCCAGACAGATCGCCTCCTATGGCGTCCGCCGGCTGATCCTCCTCGAGATGGCAGAGTCGCCCCTCCACGAGATCCGCCTGGAGCTGGAGCACGACTACCCCGACCTCGACCTCGTGCCGATGATCGGGGATGTCCGAAATAGGGAGAAGGTGGAGATCGTCTTTGACCGCTACCGCCCGGACATCGTCCTCCATGCCGCTGCCTACAAGCACGTGCCACTGATGGAGGAGCATCCCTGCGAGTCCGTCCTCGCCAATCTCTCCGGCACGCGCAACATCGCCGATATGTGCGTCAAGTATGGAGCTGAGCGCATGGTGATGATCTCCACGGACAAGGCGGTCAATCCGACCAACGTCATGGGTGCCTGCAAGCGCGCCTGTGAGATGTATATCCAGAGTCTCGGTAAGGCGATCCAGGAAGGTAACGTGGAGGGGAAGACGATCTTCATCACCACCCGCTTCGGCAACGTCCTCGGCAGCAACGGCTCCGTGATCGGGCTCTTCCGTCGGCAGATCGCCTCTGGAGGACCTGTGACGGTGACGCACAAGGATATTGTCCGCTTCTTCATGAGCATCCCCGAGGCGTGCAGCCTCGTCCTGCAGGCGAGCACGATGGCGGAGCGGCCACAGATTTTCGTCTTCGATATGGGCGAGGCACACAAGATCGATGACCTTGCGCGCCGGATGATCCGCCTCTCAGGATTTGAGCCGGACAGGGACATCCAGATCGTCTACTCCGGACTCCGCCCCGGTGAGAAGCTCTACGAGGAGGTGCTGGCCACGGCGGAGAATACTGAGCCTACCACAGTCGATAAGATCCGCATCGCCAACATCCGACCCAGTGACCACGATGCCGTCAGCGCTCAGGTCGCTAAGATCATAGACACCGCTCGGAACTTCCAGACCGAGGAGGCGGTTCGCGAGCTCAAGGTGCTGATCCCGGAGTTTGTCTCCAATAACTCTCCCTTCCAGAAGATCGATGAGGAGCTCCACCGCTCCAAGTGATGGTATACACGAAAAAGGGGCTGCGTTGTCGCCATGACAATGCAGCCCTTTTCTTGTTTAGTTGATCTGTTACTTGACCACCTCTCCACGAATGGTGAGGACGGATGGTCCCTTCTTGCCATTGCTGTAGACCGAGATGGTCTTGACGAAGGGGTAGATGCGTCCCGTGGGATCGTAGGTGACGGTCACCTTACCCTCCTTACCGGGAGCGATCGGATCCTTGGAGAATGAGGGCGTGGTGCAGCCACAGCTCGAGATCACACGGGTGAGGACGAGGGGCGCATTGCCGACATTCTTAAGGGTGAAGACGTAGGTGACCGGTCCGTCACCCTCGCTGATGGTGCCGAAGTCATGCTCCGACTCGACAAACTCGATCGCAGCCTTCTTGCTGTCATCTTGCTGCAGCCCCTGTGCCATGGCCGTCGCCCCGAAGAGGCTCAGCACAAGCAGGGAGAGCAGGTAAAGTGTACTTCTTTTCATCATGTTATTTCTTTCCATTATTATCTGATTATGAGCAACTACCGATACGGAGCTACCTTACGTGTAGTGACAAAGGTACGAAATTATTCGTAGGCCATACTCTCCTGCTCTCTCACGGGCAGAGGGGACGCATTAGATCTTTACAGCTATGCAGAGGAGATCTGCGGCGGAAGATCCCTCTCCTAATGCACCCGACTGCCGATCCCGCAGGGGGTGCTTCGTTCCCCACTCTTCGTAATGAGTAGATGCACTTCTGTGCTACTCATGTGCGTCACCCCTCTCTCACGGACCCCTTTGGCGCCCCCTCCTCAGCCGTCTGTCTAATATCGGTAAAGGAGAAGTCTAATACCGATATTAGTCGCACCTAATATCGGTATTAGACTTGCCCCTGCACATGAGGGAATTGTAGTGGGAGCTCCCTCCCCTAGGCATCTCTGTGGGTGGTAGGAGAGTTTTTTTGTACCTTTGAGAAAATCATGAAACCAAGAAACCAATAACTCACATCTGTATGTCTGAGGAAATCAAAAATCTGAAGCCCGAATTGGTCTGGAAGCATTTCCACGCCTTCACCCAGCATCCCCGCCCCACCCACCACTGCGAGGAGATCTCGAAGTATATCGCCGGCGTCGGTAAGGAGCTCGGTCTCGAGACCCGCCGCACTGAGGCAGGTAACGTATTTATCTACAAGCCCGCCTCTAAGGGGTATGAGGATCACGCGATGGTGACCCTCCAGTCCCATATGGATATGGTGCCGCAGAAGACTCCCGAGTTGGATCACGACTTTGTGAAGGACCCGATCGATGCCTACATCGATGGCGAGTGGGTCACTGCACGCGACACCACTCTCGGTGCCGATGATGGCATTGGGGATGCGATCACGCTGGCGATCCTCGAGGATAAGACGCTGAAGCACGGCCCCATCGAGGCGATCTTCACCGTCGATGAGGAAGAGGGTATGATCGGTGCACACGAGCTGGTCGCCGGAGACATCAAGGGTAAGTACCTCATCAACCTCGACTCCGAGATGATGGGCGAGATCTTCATCGGCTGCGCCGGCGGTGTGGATGTCACCGCAACACTCGGCTATAAGGAGGAGAAGGCGAAGAAGAGCGCCATCGCCTACGAGCTCTCCCTCTCGGGCCTCAAGGGTGGCCACTCCGGCGTGGACATCAACCTCGGACGTGGCAATGCCGTGAAGATGCTCTTCCGCTTCCTCAAGCACGCCGTCCGGGAGACAAACCTCGACATCGCCTCCGTCGATGCCGGCACGCTCCGCAATGCTATCCCCCGCGAGGCTAAGGCGATCGTCTGCGTCAAGGAGGGGGAGAAGGCAGACACCCTCGTCAAGATGGTCGAGGAGTGGGAGTGCCTCTTCAATGCCGAGTATGGTCAGGTGGAGAATCACATCACCTTTGCCGTCACTCCGATCGAGGAGGAGCCGAAGAAGGTCATGCCCCGAGAGGTTCGCGATGCGGTGATCCTCGCCATCAGTGCGGTGCACAATGGTGTCGCCTCTACCCTCGTAGACTTCCCCGGCACCACCGAGGCGTCGTCCAATCTTGCGATCCTCAGCATCGAGGAGGGCGAGGTACACGCTAAGTTCCTCGTCCGCAGCTCCAGCGAGAGCCGCAAGGAGATGGTCGCCGACATGGTCTGCAGTGCCTTTGAGCTGATCGGTGCCGAGGTGGAGCTGAGTGGCTCCTACACCGGCTGGCAGCCCAATGCGCAGTCCCACCTGCTGGACGTGACGAAGGAGGCGTATAAGGAGCTCTTCAAGGCTGAGCCTAAGCTCCAGATCATCCACGGCGGACTGGAGACCGGGCTCTTCCAGGGCATCGCCCCCGAGACCGATATGGTCTCTGTAGGACCGACGATCCTCCATCCGCACAGCCCCGACGAGCGTGTCAAGATCGACACCGTCGGTCAGGCATACGACCTCGTCGTACGGATGCTGGAGAAGCTCTGACGCACCAGCGAGAGGGCGCTCTGCAAGGGTCCCATGACGACTGAGATCGAAGCCATCGTCCTCACAGCGGTACGCTTCTCCGACACCGCTTACATGATACATATATACAGTGACCTCTTCGGGTCGCTGTCCCTGAGAGCCTCTCGTCCCGCCGGCCGCAAGACAGCCGGTGGGGCGAGAGCCCTTTTTATCCCCCTCTCCGTCGTCCGCACCACGATCGACTACCGGAGTATGCGGGAGGTCTTCATCCCCCGAGGGACGACGATCGTGCAGCTCCTCTCGGCGCCGGGCGTCGACCCCTCCGCCAATGCCCTCGCCCTCTTTGCCACCGAGCTGCTCCACCGGCTCCTCCGCTCTGCCTCACCGGACCGAGCGCTCTACCGCTACCTCCGGGAGAGCCTCGCCGAACTCGACCGGATCCCCGAGACGGCGCGCGCCTCGTGGCACCTGCGACTGATGACCGGCCTCTGCCACCACCTCGGGATCCTGCCCCAGTACGAGGAGTACCGCCCCGGTGACGTCCTCGACCTGCAGGAGGGGCTCTTCCGCGCGCCGAGGAGCCGAAGCGAATGGGCAGAGGCGGGCAAGGCGGCGCTCCTCTACCGCTTCATCACCGACCCCGATCCGCTCGCCATCCCTCTCTCCAGGGAGGAGCGAAATAGCCTGATGACGCTGCTCCTCGACTACATGACCTACCACTTCCCCGAGATGGGGACCCTCAAGTCCCCCGCCATCCTCCGCCAGCTCCTCTCCTGAGGCAGGTGAGGTAGGGCGGAAAACCTTATTGGATGGGGTGCCTTATGGGAAAAATCTAATACCGATATTAGTGTTGTCTAATATCGGTATTAGTGATCTCTAATACCGGTAAAAGAATTTCCCCACTCATATCGCTCCTTCTTTTATCGGACGGGAGGCCGGGCGACCTGTGAAGACCGCTACATAGGAGATTCTCCCGCATCCGAAGGATGCACGCTCCATAGGCATCGGTCGAGGCACGAAGTGCCGATGACCGATGTATAAGCGTGTACATCATCCCTCGACCCCTTGCGGGTCGCCGGCATTGGAGATGTGTGCTCGGCGACCCGCAAGGGGTCGAGGGGATTAAGGCGGGGGCTCCGTACATCGGTCACCGCTTCGCGGATGACCGATGCCTATGGAGCGAGCACCCTTCGGGTGCCTCAGGGATAAGCCCCCTTCGGTGCATGATTAACCTAATGCTCAAATGCGTCACCCCTCGGTGGGCCGCCGGGGGAGGTAGGGCTGTGGTCAATTATTGGTACCTTTGCACACTATTGGCATAGGTATGTGTTGCTATGCCGTAACTGAACTGACGATCAGCATGTTTGATATCGATGATATAGAGCTCGAGGAGGACGACGACACTCCGCAGAGACCGCAAATGATGCCTATGATACTGCCTGAGTACGACGAGAGACTGGACTTCGAGGAGGACATCCGCGAGCTGCCGGATGTGCTGCCTCTCCTGCCGATGCGCACAGACCAGATCTTCCCCTACGTGGCGATGCCGCTCATCGTCGGTCGGGATAAGTCGAAGCGTCTCCTCGACTATCTCTCCTCGGCGGATAATAAGCATATCCTCGTGGCGACGCAGAAGGACCCGACCATCGAGGAGCCGACCCGCGAGGACCTGATCGACTACGGCATCATCGCTGAGGTGATGCATGTGGCCGATATGGGCGATGGGATGCTTACCGTCGTGATGCAGGGTAAGGTCCGCGTGCGGCTGGGCGACTTCGTGAGCGTCACCCCCTTTGTCAAGGCCTCCTACACCCTCAGCCCCGAGACGGAGCCGGACGAGAGCGATATGGAGTATCGCGCCCTCGCCATGACGATCAAGGAGGTGATGATCCAGCTCCTGATCTTTAAGGGCGATGTGCCCAAGCCCTTCATCGCTTCGGCCCACCGGCTGCAGGACCCGACGGTGATCATCAACTTCAGCGCCAGCAACTTCCCCGAGGAGCAGGAGCAGAAGATCCAGCTCCTCCTCACGTCGGACATGAAGCAGCGCGGCTTCCTCCTCCTCCCGATCCTCAATCAGATGGCGGAGCTGCAGACCCTGCGGCAGAAGATCCGACTCCAGACTCGGAGCGAGATGGACAAGCAGCAGAGGGACTACTTCCTCCAGCAGCAGATGCAGCAGATCCGCAAGGAGCTCTCCGACGACGACGAGGACCAGATCACGATGATGCTCGCCAAGGGGGCTAAGAAAAAGTGGCCCCGCGAGGTGGGCGAGACCTTCCGCAAGGAGGTCTCCAAGCTGCGACACATGAGCACCCAGAGCCCGGACTACAGCGTCCAGCTGCAGTACTGCCAGACGATCCTCGACCTGCCCTGGGATAAGGTGACGAAGGATAACTTCAATATCCAGACCGCCCAGCGCATCCTCGACAAGGACCACTTCGGCCTCGAGAAGGTCAAGGAGCGCATCCTCGAGCATCTCTCGGTACTGAAGCTCAAGGGCAACCTCCACGCCCCGATCCTCTGCCTCTACGGCCCTCCCGGAGTGGGTAAGACCTCCCTCGGCAAGAGCATCGCCCGCGCTCTCGGGCGGAAGTATGTCCGGATCTCCCTCGGCGGCATGCACGATGAGGCGGAGATCCGCGGTCACCGACGCACCTACATAGGGGCGATGCCGGGACGGATCATCAAGGGCTTCCTCAAGGCCGGCTCGGGCAATCCCGTCTTTGTCCTCGACGAGGTGGACAAGCTCGCCAACGACTACAAGGGCGACCCCTCCAGCGCCCTCCTCGAGGTGCTCGACCCGGAGCAGAATAATACCTTCCACGACAATTACCTCGACCTCGACTACGACCTCAGCCGGGCACTCTTCATCGCCACGGCCAATAACGTCGGCGAGATCCCTGGCCCCCTGCGGGACCGTATGGAGATGATCGAGGTGAGCGGCTACATCCCGGAGGAGAAGGTGGAGATCGCCAAGCGACACCTGATCCCCAACTCGCTCGACCAGATCGGGCTGAGGAAGAGCGACGTGAAGCTCTCCAAGCGGACCATCGACCGGCTGATCGAGGACTATACCCTCGAGAGCGGTGTGCGTCAGCTCGACAAGCGCATCCGTGAGCTCCTCCGCAAGCTCGCCAAGCAGGCGATGGAGCATGCTGAGAGCCCTGAGGCTCAGGCACGGGAGATCCCCGAGACCCATACTGATGCGGAGGGGAAGGAGATCCGTCTCACCAAGGAGGACCAGATGCGCGAGCGGGCGCGCACCTTCTTCCCCGTCACCGTCTCCCCCTCCGATCTCCCCGAGCTGATCGGTCCGGAGAAGTACAAGCAGGAGAAGTATGAGGGCAATAGGTACGCCGGTGTCGTCACCGGTCTCGCCTGGACCAGCGTCGGCGGCGTGATCCTCCTCGTGGAGAGTGCCGCCATCCCCTCTCGCCAGGGGAGGCTCAGCATGACCGGCAACCTCGGTGAGGTGATGAAGGAGAGCGCCACCCTCGCCCTCGAGTATGTCAAGAGCCACGCCGACATGTACGGCATCGATGCGGACCTCTTCGACTACTGGGACCTCCACATCCACGTGCCGGAGGGCGCGATCCCCAAGGACGGCCCCTCCGCCGGCATCACCATCGTCACCTCGCTCATCTCCACGCTCACCCAGCGCCAGGTCAAGCCCCACATCGCTATGACGGGTGAGATCACGCTGCGCGGCAAGGTGCTCCCCGTGGGGGGCATCAAGGAGAAGATCCTCGCCGCCAAGCGCGCCGGCATCAAGACGCTGATCCTCTGCGAGGAGAATAAGAAGGACATCGACGAGATCAAGGCAGAGTACCTCGAGGACCTCACCTTCGTCTACGTCCGCGACATCAGCGAGGTGATCGACGCTGCCCTCTCCGACAAGCAGGTGGATCACCCGGTCGACCTGATGAAGCGCGTCACCGAGGCGCGTGAGCGGCAACGCAAGATGATGGAGCTAAAGTCACCCATCGACACTCCCTCGGAAAAGATCTGACACCACCCAATCAAGCAATCAAGACCCATGTCACTCAAGTGCGGTATCATCGGGCTGCCCAATGTCGGCAAGTCCACTCTCTTCAATTCGCTCTCCAATGCCAAGGCGCAGTCGGCCAACTTCCCCTTCTGCACCATTGAGCCCAACCTCGGCACGATCACTGTGCCGGATAAGCGGCTCAATGCCCTCGCCGACATCGTCGACCCGGAGCGCATCGTCCCGACGACGGTGGAGATCGTAGACATCGCCGGGCTCGTGCGCGGTGCCAGCAAGGGCGAGGGACTGGGCAACCAATTCCTCGCCAACATCCGCGAGACCGATGCGATCATCCACGTGCTTCGCTGCTTTGAGGACCCCAATATCGTGCACGTCGATGGGACGATAGACCCGGTGAGGGACAAGGAGGTGGTCGACACCGAGCTGCAGCTCAAGGACCTCGAGACGATCGAGGGCCGGTGGAAGAAGGCGGAGCATACCGCCTCCGGTGGCGACCCGCACGCCAAGGCGATGCTGAGCGTCCTCAAGCAGGTCAAGCCGATCCTCGAGGCGGGGAAAAATGCCCGCACCCTCGACATCGACCCCGACAGCGAGGAGGGGAAGTGCTTCCGTGAGCTCTTCCTCCTCACCGCCAAGCCGGTCCTCTACGTCTGCAACGTCACCGATGACGATGCCGTGAGTGGCAATGCCTATGTCGACGCCGTCCGTGAGGAGGTGAAGGACGAGGAGGCGCAGGTGATGGTGATGGCCGCTCAGATGGAGGCGGACATCGCTGAGCTGGACACCTACGAGGAGCGACAGGAGTTCCTCGAGGCGGCAGGGCTCTCCGATAGTGGCGTCTCGCGCCTGATCCGGACCGCCTATGCGCTGCTGGGACTGGAGACCTACTTCACGGAGGGGAAGAAGGAGGTGCGCGCCTGGACCTACCCTAAGGGGAGCAAGGCCCCGCAGGCGGCGGGCGTGATCCACTCCGACTTTGAGCGCGGATTTATCTGCGCCGAGGTGATCAAGTACGACGACTTCATCGCCCTCCGGAGCGAGCAGGCGGTCAAGGAGGCCGGCAAGCTCTACATCGAGGGAAAGGACTATGTCGTGCAGGACGGCGACATCATGAACTTCCGCTTCAACGTCTGATCGCCTCACGACAGCCCTATGGACCGGATAGGCTACTACTTCGTCGTACCACTGCTGCTCGCCATCGTCTACCTCGGTGGCACGATCAGCGGGCGGAGCCGGCACAGCCGCACCCTCTACCTGTGGGTCTGTGAGTTTTTCTTAGCCCTGACGGCGCTGTACCTCACCCCCATAGGGGTGGTGCCACTGTGGCACTCCGTCGTGGCGCTCATCGGTGCCCTTGCGGTGATCCGGCTGCTCCGGTGGATCATTGGTCGTGACCGCCTGCTGCCTGATCGGGCGTTCATCTGGAGGCAATACCCGATCCTCTTCCACCTCCTTTCCTTCCTGCTGGTGCTGATCGCCTGTATGGGTCGGACGAACCGGCTCTCACCCATAGCCCTGCGCACGATCCTCATCGCTGCGCCCATGCTCTGCGTCATCGTGGAGCGCCTCTCCTACCACCTCCACAAGGGGCACCGCCCCGCCGACGAGACCCGGTAGACCCCCGCTCAGGCGTCACACTAAACCGGTAAAAGAATTTTCCCCCCGCAGGAGAGGGGGGAAAATCAATGCTCTATCAGACAAGACGCACGGGTCGGGTGCCAGTATGGCGCGCCGTCCGATGCGTCCGATAAGACTGCGCGCGAGCCTCAGAAGAAGCGGCCCCGATGGCGGGACTTCTTGTACCGCTTCATCATCTCCGCCTGCTCCGTGTCGATCACCGTGGTGACGTGGAGAGGGTGGTGTGGGTGACCCGAGGCAACCATCTGGTAGATCACCTGCCAGTCCGGGAGACCGCCGAGGTTGCGGTCGTCGATGAAGAGGTCGGCCTTGAGCTTGCGGCTGAAGTGCCTGTCCTCCTCCCGCTCCTCGGGGAAGTCCTTATTGATGGAGTAGAAGGTGATCCCTCGCTCCTCGCACCAGCGGACGGCATCGTCCAGTAAAGTCCCCTCACGTACCGACCAGAGGATCAGCCGATGACCATCGCGGATCAGCTGCCTCAGGGTCTCGACCGCACCGGGTATCTCGTCACCGATAGCGGGGTACTTGTGCTCCACTATGGTGCCATCAAAGTCTACTGCTATTATCATGGGTGCAAAGTTAAGCCTTTTCTCCTCATTTCTCTTCCCGAGGTGGTTCGTCTCGTGCAGGTGAGAGGGGAAAAGAGATTTCCTCTCGCTCCACCACTGATGGGGCAAAATGGTTACCTTTGTCACTGAAGAACCCATACACCATACCTTACACGAGGACTCCGGAGAGGCAGGCTCGGTCGCAAAGGCGAGCACCGCACCTCTCGCTCATCCTCTTGCCCCTGAGGTGCTTTTCTGTATGGGTCACGCCGGGAGAGCATAGGCTCCCTTGGCGCCAGACCTTTTTTGCTACATAAAAAAAGGTCTACCCTAACGAGATGAGACAAGACGTGATCACAAGAGAGACGATAGAGAGACCCCTGTGGGAGGATATTCAGCTACTGATAGGTCGGGACCTGCTGGAGGTGCTGGACCGGGCGGCGGAAGAGACCGGTGTGGAGATACGCCTGGTCGGTGGTGCGGTGCGCGACCTGATCATCGACCGACCGACGACGGACCTGGACTTTGTCCTCGAGGGGGACTGCGAGCGGGTGGCTGATCGCATCTCGGAGCTGCTGGGGCGCGGGTCTCAGGCGACTATTTTCCGCAACTTCCGCACCGCTCAGGTGAAGTATCGGGGTCGGGAGTTCGAGTTTGTCGGTGCACGTCGGGAGAGCTATACGGAGGAGTCACGCAAGCCGGAGGTGTCGGAGGGGACCTTTGCGGAGGACGAGGCGCGGCGGGACTTCACGATCAACGTGCTCTCCGTCACCGTGACCGGTCCGGAGGCGGGGACGCTCCACGACCCCTTCGAGGGGCTGAGGGACCTCAGCATGGGGATCATCCGCACGCCCCTTGACCCGGACATCACCTTCTCCGACGACCCGCTGCGGATGATGCGGGCGGTGCGCTTTGCCACCCAGCTCCACTTCACCATTCCCCCGGATATGCTGGCAGCGATTCGGCGAAATGCCGATCGGCTGCGGATCGTCTCGGCGGACCGGATCGAGGGCGAGTTTATGAAGATCATGGCCTGCCGGAAGCCCTCCATAGGGCTTGACCTGATGTACCGCACCGGGCTGATGGACATTTACCTACCTGAGGTGTCGGCACTGCAGGGCGCCGAGACGCAGGATGGGGTGGGGCATAAGGACAATTTTTACCACACCCTCCAGGTGGTGGATAATGTGGCAGAGCGGAGCGACTCCCTCCGGCTGCGGATGGCGGCACTCTTCCACGACATTGGCAAGCCGAGGTCCAAGCAATTTGTCCGCGGCGGCTGGACCTTTCACAACCACGACTACCTGGGTCAGCGGATGCTGCCTAAGATCTTCCGTCGGGCGAAGTTTCCCACCGATGAGCGACTGAAGTATGTCCGCAAGTTGGTCTCCCTCCATATGCGCCCGGCGCAGCTGGCAGACGACGGTGTGACCGACTCGGCCGTGAGACGGCTCCTCTTTGATGCCGGAGACGACATTGAGGACCTGATGCTGCTCTGCGAGAGCGACCTGACGAGTAAGAACCCGCGTAAGGTGGAGCGGTATCTCAATAACTTCGCCATCGTCCGGGAGAAGCTCCGGGAGATCGAGGAGAAGGATCGGATCCGGAACTTTCAGCCCCCCGTGGATGGGCGGGAGATCATGGACCTCTACGAGCTGGAGCCCTGCTCCTCTGTGGGGCAGATCAAGGAGGCGATCAAGAATGCGATCCTCGACGGCCTGATCCACAACGACCGCCGGGAGGCGCTCGGATATATGGAGCAGTGGGCAAAGGACGAACTGGGGCTTACGCCTGCTAAGCCCCTTCCCCTCGAGTGATGGACGGGATGATGAGCCGGAGTGATGAGACGCTGATGCGGGAGGCTCTGCGGGAGGCGGAGCTGGCTCGAGAGGAGGGCGAGGTGCCGATAGGTGCCGTGGTGGTCTCGCCGGAGGGGGAGATCATCGGCAGGGGACACAACCAGACTGAGGGGCTGAGGGACGTGACCGCCCATGCGGAGATGATCGCCCTCACCTCAGCGCAGGGGCATCTCGGCGCTAAGCTCCTCACCGACTGCACGCTATACGTCACGATAGAGCCCTGCGTCATGTGTGCCGGCGCCATCCGCTGGTGTCGCCCCGCACGGCTGGTCTGGGGCGCCGATGAGCCGAAGGTCGGCTTCACCACCGTCAGCCGGGAGATCCTTCACCCCAAGACCGAGGTCACCTCCGGCATCCTTGCCGATGACTGCCGGGAGCTGATGTCTCGCTTTTTCCGGGACAAGAGGTAGCGCTCCGGTCCACCACTGCGGTGCCGACGTTGATGAGCCGGCTGCTCAGGTCGTCGAAGAGCGGGGCATAGTCGTGCGAGAGGCGGACGAGATTGTCCCGCCAGACCAATTCCCTCACCGACAGAGCGTAGAGCAGCGGTGAGGGGAAGGTGTCAAAGGTATTCCCCTCCACCACCACCCGACCGTGGTAGTACTTCCCCGGGACCACTCTCCTAAGCACAGGGAAGATGGAGATCACCCCCTCGGTAAACTGGTACCTTGCCGTCAGAGCGTTGATGAAGTGATTGCCCGTGATCAGCACCTCCTCGCACGGACCACTCTCGTACCACCCATTCGCATCGCCACTCAGGAGGATCGCACTGCCGTGGGTGTGGTCAAAGAGATTGTCCCGGCAGACGACCCGACGATGGGTCGAGAAGAGGGCCCCTCTGGCCCGATTGTCCCGCACAACGTTATTAGCAAAGTACACGGAGGGCATGGCGGAGTAATTCTCAAGGGCCATCTCGGCAGGCAGGTCATCGGGGAGGGGGTCGCTCAGCCGGATGACCTTGTGGTGCGGGTCTCTTGCCGAGATCGCACTGATCGTCGTCGTCAGCAGCGGGAGCAGCGTCTCTCGGTCTACGAGCCGGACCGTATCCCCGACGGCGCCCCAGGTGAGACCAAATGCCTGCGGGTGCGCAAAGGTGGCAAGCACGCTTCTGTTCGGCAGCAGACTGTCCACCCGCAGGTAGACGCCGTGGACGTTGATCGCATCGTCTGCCATACCCTCATAGAGTCCGTTGACGGATCGTATGTGACCGCGACAATTGGAGAAGTGGGTGGCGTCGGCTTGGAGGGTGAAGTATCGCTCGCTCCCCTCGCGCCGCTTGACGGCAAAGTGATCCAGTGAGATGTCTCGCGTGTCCTGTGCCACCAGCCCCATCCCGTCGGCAAAGTGGACCGTCACGCCCTCCATCCCGATCCGCTCCGAGTCGATCACCGTGATCGCCGGCGTGGGGCGTGCCCCGCTCCTCAGGGCATACCGGTCCCCCACCTCAAGGTGAGGTGCCTCCGCCCAGCCCTTGATCGCCACCCGGTGCTCATCCAGCTGCCGGATGGAGTGGGGGGCAAGGGCGACGTCTGCCCGACCCGCCTTCATATGCCCATCGGACGAGAAAGGAAGCGCATAGCTCACCTGACTCTCCCGTCCCTCCCCGAGCAGGAGCACGATCTTGCCCTTATCCTCGATGCGAAACCGCGTCTCCTCCGGCAGTCTTGCCACCACCTCGTCGCCCTCCACGGCGAGGATCTCCAGCTGGGTAAGCGTCGGTGCCGGGTAGTCCAGCGTCAGCCCCGAGAGCGTCAGGTCGCTACACCCCTTGATCACCACCGGGAGCAGCTGCCCATGGAGGAGGAGGGTGACCCCCTTTGCCTCGATGCGGGTATGGTGCAGATTGTGCAGGAATAGCGCCACCGCTCTCTCCGCGACGTGGTCGTGATTGGAGATAAAAAGGGTCTCTCGGGGGAGCGATTGCTCCCGGATCGTGTAGACGCCCGGGGCGAAGTGGATGACGAGACTGTCGCCCCTGGCGGAAACCTCTCTCGCCTGCTGCAGCAGCGCTGCGAAGCCTCTCCCGCTATCCTGACCGCTCACGGGGCGGATCCCAAAGTCAGCCGCCTCAAGGGTCGTGATGGTTGCTTCCTGCGCCGTGAGGCTCAGCCCCGCCACTACACTGAGGACCCACGTGGCTACTATGGTGCCAATCTTTCTCTTCATACGTCTTGATTACTCCTTTGGCAAAAGTAGCCAAAAAGCGAACATCCGACAGCCCTCTCACCGATCCGCGTAGGGGGTTCTCTCGACCTCTTGGGGGTTGCACCGGATGCACATAGCTCCGTCTGCGACCCCCAAGGGGGTTGCCCTATGCGGACATGGACGATGTTGTGGTCTGCGGGACAGACCGGACGGGTCGGATGCCCTCCCCCCAACCGATATAAATCCTTGTTTTAATGGAATATGGTCTGCGAGTGACTACACCAAGCTGGTAGAGCTGCGAGACGAGATTGAGTCTTAATCCTTGTTTTAATGGAATATGGTCTGCGAGGGTCAAGTCTGTGAAGATCTGTATGTGAGCCCTTTACGACCAGAAAAACCGCAGAACCCTAAAATTTTGAGGGAAAACATGTACCTCTGAGTGCAAATATACAAAGGTTTTTTGAATTGATTGTACAACGTGTCATCTCCACCTTACAATTTTGGGGTTTTTGGTCATTTTCACCCTCGAGGATAACCCGTTTAATTGGCTTTTGTGTTGCTCAAATGCGTCATCCTCAGCGATATGCTCTTACATGTCGATCCCGCAGGGGCGAAGCCCCGTAGGGATCATCGTTTTTTAGCCTGCGTGTCGAGGCACGTAGTGCCGAAGACCGCGGGAGACGACGATGCATTATATCTCGACCCCTTGCGGGTCACCGGAAAAGGGCTTTCTGCTCGGCGACCCGCAAGGGGTCGAGGAGTTAGGGGAGGGTCTCTGTACATCGGTCACCGCTTCGCGGATGACCGATGCCTATGGAGCGAGCACCCTTCGGGTGCTTCACAGATGACAGATCAACGTCTTGACCTCGACCCCTTGCGGATCGCACCGGATGCACATAGCTCCGTCTGCGACCCACAAGAGGGTTGCCCTATGCGGATATGGGCGATGTTGTGGTCTGCGGGACAGACCGGACGGGTCGGATGCCCCCGACATAAATCCTTGTTTTAATGGAATATGGTCTGCGAGGGGAGTATGATAGGCTCCCGCTGACCTCTAAGGGGCGTCTTAATCCTTGTTTTAATGGAATATGGTCTGCGAGTATGCTCCCTGTGAAGGTGAGGTATGGAGGGTAAACCCCGTCTTAATCCTTGTTTTAATGGAATATGGTCTGCGAGGAGGAGGCGATCAAGGTCGCCAAGGCTGAGATAGACAAAGGTCTTAATCCTTGTTTTAATGGAATATGGTCTGCGAGGGTCAAATCTGTGAAGATCTGTATGTGAGCCCTTTACGACCAAGAAAACCGCAGAACCCTAAAATTTTGAGGGAAAACATGTACCTCTGAGTGCAAATATACAAAGGTTTTTTGAATTGATTGTACAACGTGTCATCTCTGCCTTACAATTTTTGGGTTTTTGGCCATTTTCACCCTCGCCGGTATGCTCCCGCCTGCCGATCCCTCAATGGTCTTGCACTCCCCGGAGGGCTTGATAGTGCGACACCCTGGCGGGGTCGCGGGATCGCTTGCAATGCCCTGATCCACGGGTCTTCGGGGCTACGCCCCTCGACCTGTGGCTACGAAGCGTGCACCCGCAAGGGGTGCTACGATCCCCACTCTCCACAATCAGTTGATTGATTTCTGTACTACTCAAATGCGTCCCCCCCGGCGATCCGCGACAGGGGGTGCTCTCCTTACCACAACGATCCCCCTCCCGATGGGTGATGGATCCCGCCAGGGATCCCCGCTTGATAGCCACAGGTCGAGCCGCGATAGCGGCGATGACCTGTGGACAGATCAACGTCTTGACCACGACCCCTTGCGGGTCGCAGCGGAGCACGTGGTTTCGTCTGCGACCCCCAAAGGTGCTTCCCCAGCCCCTCAGACACCTGTGGTACCCTCCCTGAGTGGGGGCAATTCTTTTACCGATATTAGTGATCTCTAATATCGGTATTAGTGATCTCTAATATCGGTATTAGTTTTGTCTGAGAGCGACCGGTCAAGTGAGGTCCCCCTTGGGAGGGGGCCTCTCCTGCCCGGTGCGCTGGCCCGTGAGGTGGGAGCAAAAAAAGAAGGGCTGTGACGCAGATGCGCCACAGCCCTTCTCCTTTAGTAGGGTATGTGAGCTTACTTGATGCCGCGAGCGGGGAGGAGAGCAGAGGCATCGGGGTGTTCCATGCCGGTGAAGGCGGTGAAGGCCTGATTCAGATCCACGGTGCGACCCTTGGAGAGGATCTTGTCGCGGAAGTCCTGAGCGACAGCCTGATTGAGCCATCCCTCACGCTCGAAGCGCTGAGCGATATTGACTGCCAGCACCTCCGTCCAGAGGTAGCTGTAGTAGCCGGAGGCGTAGCCACCGCCCCAGACGTGGCTGAAGTAGGTCTGGAAGTAGCGGGGTACGATGGACTGCCAGGCGAGGCCCAGCTCCTGACGGCGGTTGAGATCCCACTGGGCGGCGTCAGCAGCGTCTGCCGGTACCTGATCAGGGGTCAGCATATGCCACTGAATGTCCATCGTGGAGGCGATCAGATTCTCTCCGAGGGAGTAGGCAGCGAGATACTGGACAGACTGGAGCATCTTCTCCTTCAGCTCCTTCGGCATCGGCTCACCGGTCTCGTAGTGACGAGCGTAGTGGTCGAAGATCTCAGGAACGGTGGCGAAGTTCTCATTGAACTGGCTCGGCATCTCGACGAAGTCGCGTGGGGTATTGGTCCCGGAGATGCTGCGGTACTTGTTATTGGAGAGGAAGCCGTGGAGGGAGTGGCCAAACTCATGGAACATGGTGGTCACGTTGTCCCAAGAGATGAGGTTAGGCTGCCCCTCGGGAGCCTTCGGGTAATTGCAGCAGTTGTAGATCACCGGCTTGGTGCCGTCAAAGGTGCTCTGGGTGACAAACTCATCCATCCAGGCGCCCGGAGCCTTGGTGTCGCGGTGGAAGTAGTCGCAGTAGAAGATTCCGAGGTCGCTGCCGTCCTTATCCTTTACCGTAAATACGTGGACATCATCGGCGTAGACGGGGAGGTCAAAGCGCTCCTCGAAGGTGAGACCATACGCGCGCTCAGCAGCGTAGAAGACGCCATTGCGGAGGACGGAGTCGATCTCGAAGTAGGGCAGTACGTCTGCGTCGCTGAAGTGGAAGCGGTCCTCCTTCATCTTGGCAGAGTAGTAGGCGACGTCCCAGGGTTGGAGGGTAAAGTCGCTGCCCTCGGTCTTGCGGGCAAAGTCCTGGATCGATGCCATCTCAGCCTCAGCCTTGGGGACAAAGGACTCCTTGAGCTGGGTGAGGAAGTCGTTGGCAGCCTGCTCGGTACCGGCCATCTGGTAATTGAGCGAGTAGCTGGCGTAGTCGGGGAAGCCGAGGAGCTGAGCCTGGCGTGCGCGGAGCTTAGCGATCTCGGTGATCAGCGGCCAGGTATTGGCTCCACTGACACCCTCGCCGTCGGCGCGGTGGATGGAGGCGTTGTAGACTTTCTCCCTCATGGCGCGGTTATTCAGCGATGCCATGATCGGCTGCTGGGTGGTATTGGTCAGCACGAGGGCGTAGGTGGCCTTCTTGCCACGCTGCTCTGCATCAGAGCGAGCCTGTGCGAGCTGAGACTCGCTCAGTCCGTCCAGCTCTGCCTCATCGTCCGTCCAGACGGTCTGAGCGGCGAGGGCGTCGACGATGACGCGGCCAAACTCCGTCGTCAGCTCCGAGAGACGAGAGCTGATCTCCTTATACTCCTCGCGGCTCTCCTCGGGGAGGGCAGCGCCGTTTTTCTCAAAGCCCTTGTAGGTGTACTCCAGCAGGGCGCGGTCCTCGCCCTGGAGCTGATCGAGCTGCGTGTCGTAGATCGTCTTGATGCGGGCGAAGAGCATCTGATTGAGGTTGAGCTCATTGTCCCAGTCGGCGAGCATCTTGGATGCCTCGGTCTCGATCTTGCGGCGAGCATCGGTGCCGTCGGCGGAGACCAGCTTGAAGAAGACGCTGCTGACACGACCCAGCATGGCGCCACTCTTCTCGAGCGGGATGATCGTATTCTCAAAGGTGGGCGCCTCCTTATTGTCGGTGATCGCCTTGATCTCCTCACGCTGGAGGCGGATCCCCTCCTTGAATGCGGGGATGAAGTCCTCATCCTTGATGTTGGCGAAGTCGGGTGCCTGGAAGGGCAGCGTGCTCGCCTCGAGGAAGGGGTTGTCTGTCAGAGGCTTCTCCTTCTTGGAGTCGCATCCGGTAATACCTATCAGGCTCATACATGCAATGCCTGCTAAGAGGGTTACAATTTTTTTCATACGGATTCGTATTGATAAGGTGTTGAAGTCCATCTATGGAGTGAGTGTGTCGGTGACACAACCAAGGACAAATGTAGCTATTTCTGTCCGGATAGTAAAAAGTGGGACGCTGACCCGGCTGCCGGAGAGCCTCAGAGAGATCGGCACCAGTCGCTGAGGAGGCGGGCACCGTCGGGAGAGAGGATGCTCTCGGGGTGAAACTGCAGCCCGACGAGCGGGAGCTCCCTGTGCCGTATCGCCATCACCACCCGATCCTCTACCGTCTCTGCTGTGACGGTGATCTGCGGTCGGCTCGTCTCGGTCTCGCGAAGCGCCCAGCTGTGGTACCGCCCCACGCACATCGGGGGGTAGGTGCCGTCCCGCCACTCAATGAGCGACCCGACGCCATGCTGCGGGTGATCCAGCCGGTAGAGCTCCATGCCATAGAGCGTGCCGATCTCCTGGTGTCCCATACAGATCCCCAGCACCGGCAGTCCGGCGGGTCGCCTATGGAGGAAGTGGAGTACATCGGGGTGCTCCTCCACGACACCGGGGCCCGGGGAGAGGATCACCCCGTCTGCCCCCTCGAGGACACCCGGCCGGCTGAGCACCTCCTCGGGCAGCACCTCGACCTCGGCCCGGCACTCCTCGCGGAGGATCCGGGCAAGATTGTAGACAAAGGAGTCACGCTGGTCGATGAGATAGAGCTTTTTCATTGGTCGATGGGTTGATTCTCCCACAAAGGTAGTACATTTGGTTATGCTTAGTGATATAGTCTGGGACTTCAATCGACTGGGGGCGTCCGGGACCCCCTTCTACTTCCTCCTGAGTTATAAGGGGGACGAGTGCTACATCGACACGGGCGACGGCTCGAGTGGGCAGGCTTTTTACCTCTCAGTAGAGGGGCAGGCCAATCGGTCCTTGGAGAGCCTCCCCTACGATAGATCATCGGCGCCCCTCTCTCTCTCAGCTCATCCGGAGAGCTTCGAGCGGTATGCGGAGCGCTTCGGGGTGATCCGGGAGGGGCAGCTGCGGGGGGACTCCTTCCTCGCCAATCTGACGCTGCGGACAGCGGTGGACTTCAGCGGTGACCCGAGGGAGCTCCTGAGGCGGGTGCGGGCGAAGTATTGCGCCTGGGTGCCGGGGCGGTTTCTCTGCTTCTCCCCGGAGATCTTCGTCCGTATCTCTGAGGAGGGGGAGATCAGTTCTTACCCGATGAAGGGGACGATCGACGCCACGCTGCCGGATGCGGCGGAGCGGATCCTCTCTGACCCGAAAGAGCAGGCGGAGTCGGCGACGATCGTCGACCTGATCCGCAACGACCTCTCCTCCGTGGCGGAGGGGGTCCGGGTGCGGCGCTACCGCTATCTGGATCGCGTGGAGACGCGCGGCGGGGCGCTGTTGCAGGTGAGCTCCGAGGTGACGGGACAGCTGCGCGAGGGGTGGCGCGACAGGCTGGGCGACCTGCTCGATCGGCTCCTCCCGGCCGGGTCGATCACCGGAGCGCCTAAGGGGGCGACCCGGGCGCTGATCGAGCAGGCGGAGAGGCATGAGCGGGGATTTTACACCGGCATCTGTGGTCGCTTCGATGGGAAGAGCCTCGACACGGGCGTGATGATCCGCTTCATCGAGCGGGATGGGGAGCACTATTTCTACCACGCCGGCGGGGGTATCACGATCAATAGCGACTGCCGGAGCGAGTATGAGGAGGTGATCGAGAAGATATACCTGCCCCTATGATCCGCTACATCGAGACCATCAGCGTGGAGCAGGGGGAGGCGATCCCTCTCGCAGCGTATCACCTCCGGCGGGTGCGGGAGACGCTGGGGAAGGAGCCGGACTTCCTCCGGTCGGAGGGGCAGCTGGTCAGGCTCTTCCGAGCAAACCGCCCCGCTGAGGAGGCCGAGCAGTATAAGCTCCGCCTCGTCTACTCCGCTGCCGGCATCGAGGAGGTGTCGGTCACCCCTTATACGTACGACATCAGTCGGGTGAGGAGACTTCAGTTAGTGGAGCTGCCGAGCGACTATCGCTACGACCGGAAGTATCTCGACCGGGAGCTCCTCGACCGCATCACCGTCTCCCTGCCGGACCACGAGACAGTGGCGCTGCTGACGCAAGGCGGGCGAGTGACCGACACCACCTTCACCAATGTCTGTCTCCGCCGTGACGGCCGCTGGGAGACGCCCGACCGACCTCTCCTGGAGGGGACGAGGCGTCGCTCCTATCTCGATGCGGGGGCGATCAGTGCCGTGCCGGTCTCGGTCTCAGAGCTGCTCGCCGGCCGCTGGAGGGAGATCTCCCTGATCAATGCGATGAATCCGCTCGGTCGGATGATCCTACCGATCACCTCCGCGACGCTTCTTGTCTCCCCAGACGAGCCGCCTGAGAGTCTGGACGAGGCGCCCATTGAGTAGCCGCTCGCTCCGCTCCTGACCCAGGATCCGATAGAGTACCCGCTTGATGCGGAAGATCGTCCCGAGGTGGCGTGCGTAGGGGTCGTCGCTCTGCCAGGTGGCGGCGTAGTGGTGGATCGTGCGGCTGCGGGGTGTGAGCGTTACGCGGTGGCTGACGAAGTCCATAGTGTAGAAGTAGTCGGCGGGGTAGACCGTCACGTCCCCCACCCGCTGGAGCCGGTCTTGGAGCCGAAGCCCTTTCTCCTGCAGCGTCGTGGTGAGTAGCTGCGGATTGGGCGTGAGGTCGAGTGTCCCATCGGGCAGACGGAAGGGACGGCTCTCGTAGTGGGTGAGTAGCTCTTGGATAAAGGGATGGTGCGGCTCGGCGGCGATGATCCCCGCCAGCACGTGCAGCCCCACTTCCTCGCCCAGTCCGACGAAGGCGGTGTCGTCCAGCAGGTCGTCTATGGAGTGGATCACCTCCATGTCGGTGTCGAGGTAGATCCCGCCCTCTCGCTCGAGGGCGTAGAGGCGTGCCACATCGGAGACAAAGGCGTACTTCCCCGCCTCGTAAGCCTCCCGGGTGTAGTCGAGCCGGTCGATGGCGAAGGTCTCCTCCGTCCACGCCCTCAGCTCATAGCCGGGGAGCTTCGCCCGCCAGCTCTCCACCATGGGGGGCAGAGGATTGGGACCAAACCAGCAGTAGTGTATGATCTTGGGTATCATCGTGGGGTGTATCTCCGCTGATCTTTTTTCCTAAAGTATCGCCCGATGGGGCGAAGCAGCGTCCACGTGCGCGGCATCCGCGGTCGCTCTGCCGGCGGGATCAGGTCGTAGTAGCGCCAGACGCTGATGATCGACCGCAGGCGGGTCTTGAGTGGCACCTCCCGGTCTTGCGCCAGCTCGAGGTGGTAGGTGAGGGCGGACCGGGGCGAGTGGTAGAGGAGGCTCATATACTTCGCACTGAGACCATCGTCTCGGTACTCGCAGAGGTAGATGACGCGATTGAGGAAGCGAAAGCGGTACTGCCGGTCGAGGCGGTTCCAGACCAGTGCCTCGGTGCAGAAGCGCTCGCCCTCCGGCTCGGGGAAGGGGTATCTCCGCAGGTAGTCGGTCCGGAAAACCTCCGCCATATCCTGCATCATCCCCCGCTGGTGACGGATCGTCCGCAGGTGGTCATCGAGGGTATCCTCCCCGAGGTCTCCCGAGGGGGTGCCGTCGAGGGCTCCTCGCAGCCCTACCAGCCCGGCAAAGGTGGCATCATCGCTGATCCGCTCCGTCTCTCTCAAGACAGTCTCCACCGCATCCGACGGCAACCGGTCATCGCTGTCGACAATGAAGAAGAAGTCGCCCCTCGCCAGCTCGGCCCCTCTGTTGATCGCTCGGTGCTTGCCGCCATTGGGCTGACGGTGGTAGCGGATTGGGAAGGGGTTGACCGCCCGAGTCCAGCCCTCCACAAGCGACCTCGTGTCATCGGTGGAGCCGTCATCGACGATGATCCACTCGAGGTCGTGACAGCTCTGCTCCCTCAGGCTCTCGTAGAGCTTGGGGAGAATGTAGGCGCGGTTGTAGGTGGGGGTAAAAATCGTCAGCATACGCGGTCAGCGGATCTTTCGCTTGATGCTCCAGAGCAGATCGGAGAGCCGGTAGGAGCTGCGGGCGTAGTCCATCAGTCGGAAGGCGATGCGCCGCACACCCCGCTCGGAGGGGTAGCGGTAGCGGAAGTGGCTCATGATCTCCGCAAAGGACTTCTCCTCCCCCGCACGGGAGATCTTATTCATCGCCATGTCGGCAAGGATGTCATCGTACCACGGAGCCAGCAGTGCAGCGTAGTCTTCGCCTTTGCCCTGATAGGGATAGGTCTCGTCGACCCATCTGAGTAGCCGTCGTGCCGCCTCCAGCTCCTTGGAGGCCTTAGGTCCCTGCGTGATCGCCCCGGGGCGCTCCCGCCGGTAGTTGTACACCACCGCGCCTGCATAGTACCCGATGCGCCGACAGTGAGGCATGGCGGAGATGAAGAAGGCGACATCCTCCCCCGGCTGTATGGGGATGAAGGTGAGCTGCCCCCGCTCCACCACCGATCGATGCATAATGAAGGACCAGGAGGTGGCGTAGCAGCGGTGCCGGTGGATCAGTTCGCGCCCCGTGACGATCCGCTCCCCGAGGGCGGAGAAGTCGATATTGGGTCGGGTGGTGCCGTCGGGAAAGCGGTCTGCCCAGTCGAGGAGGCAGAGGTCGAGCTGCCGAGCCTCAGCATCGGCGAGCAACCCTTGCAGCACGCCCTCCTCGAGCCAGTCGTCCGAGTCTACATGGAGGAGGTACTCCCCGGAGGCGAGGGCAAGGGCGGCGTTGCGGGCAGAGCTGAGCCCGCCATTCTCCTTATGGTGATAGATGAAGTGTGGCTCCCGCTCCGCATACGCCCGAGCGATCTCTCCCGACTCGTCCGTGCTCCCGTCGTCGATGAGGATCACCTCGTAGCTCCCGACATCCAACCCCTGAGCGAGAAGCGAGTCGAGACAATGCCGCAGGTAGGGCGCAACGTTGTAGATCGGGACCAGTATGGAGAGCTTTCTTGTCATCGCTGCACCACCTCTGCCAGATAGTCGAGGGAGAGGTGCCTCTGCTCCTCGAGCCGCTGCCGGACCGCCTCGTAGTCGGGGCTGAAGGAGAGGAGCGGAGCCCCCTCGCCGAGACAGCCGGTGAGCCCGAAGTCCTCCAGGAGACCGGTCACCTTGATCCGATTGAAGTCTGTCGGGAAGACCGTCATCGGCACTCCCGCCAGCAGTCCCAGCACCGTGCCGTGGAAGGTATTGGTCACCACCCCGGCAGCGTGTGCGAAGTAGCCGATGAGCGTCTCCGGCTCCAACGCGAGGTTGCGATGGGCCCAGGGGTGGTAAAAGCCGACGGAGACGATCTCCAGCCCCTCGCGGGCGGCGTAGGTCTCGATCTGCCGGACGATGACGGGGTCCTCCCGCCGATAGTCGTAGCCGTAGACGAGGAGGTAAGGCCGTGCCGGTGCGGGTGGGGCGATCTGTCGCTCGGCGTCAAAGCCGTCCAGCAGCACCGGGTCAAGCGTCCGGATGGGTCGACGCCCCGTCAGCTCCTCCACGATGTCGGCGGAGTTGGCGTCCCGCACGGAGATGTGGTCCATCGCCGAGAGTGCCGCCCGGACCATCGGGAGGCAATGCCGATCAGCGATATCGCTCAGGGTGGTGGAGCCAAAGGAGGCAGCGTAGGTCGACACCCGGTCTGAGGGGACGCCGAAGCCCCACCTCGCGGGCGTGATCCCGGCATGGAGGGTAAAGACCTCGTCGCTACCGATCAGCACCCCCTCGAGGTCACGGTAGTCTGCGAGACGTCCCCCGCGCAGCCCTTTGTCCCGGACAAATCGGCGGAGGACCGTCCGCTTGCGCTGCGCAAAGAGGAAGCGGTCGCCCCTCCAGAGCCACTCCTCGGGGCGGTCAATGGAGATACCGCCGGCATCGGACCCCTCCTGAGGGGCGAAGTCGTGATTTTCCTCATACCCCAGAGCCCTTGCCTCGATGCCGAAGTGGCGGCGGAGGACCCGCGTGAGTCCGTAGAGCTGGAGTACGGTGCCGTAATTGGTGACGTCGTCAAAGGTGATGATCCCGTACATAAGTGTTATCCTAAAAGTGTCTCCTCGGGCGGTCGACGCCGTGAGGGGGTGGTGAGGATCGGCGTGGCGGGAAAGCCGATCGGGACGATGGCGATGAGTGCCTCCGACTCCCCGCAGCCGGTGAGGCTGAGGATCCTCGCTTCGTCCCGCGGGAGGAGCGAGGCATTGCCGGCGCAGGCGCCCACGCCGTGGTAGTGGAGGGCGTAGAGGAGGTTCATCAGATAGATCCCTCCATCGATGTAGGGCTGCTGCCGATCCATCCCCTCCATATAGGTAAAGGTGAGGTCGGCGGTGATAAGGAGCAGCTGCCTGATCCCCTCGCTCTCGCTTCGGAAGCCGCCCTGCAGATCGAGGATCTCACGGACTATGGCAGGGTCGGAGACCGAGTGGACCCGCACCTCCTGCCGATTGCAGGCGGAGGGGGCGGTATTGGCGAGCCGGATCACCTCCCTGAGCAACTCGTCCGGTACCGGGCGGTCGCTGAAGCGGCGGATGCTATGGCGGGAGGGAGCAAAGGTGGCAAAGTCTCCGTGCCGTGCCTCCTCGGGTAGCACCTCCACCGCCCTCCGGGTCGAGTGGTGGGTGAGAGCGCTGTAGGTGGCGTCGGGGAAGTAGTCCGAGATGTCCGCCTCCTGCTCCCGGTGGTAGCTGTAGTAGGCGCTCAGGATCTCCTCGGCGGCGATGATCTGCGAGGTCTCCGGCAGGCCCTCCTCGCGCCATGCCTCGAGCAGCTGCAGCAGGCGCGCCACCTTTGCCCGTCCGAAGCGCAACCTCAGGTCGCCCCCCTCGTGGAGGAAGCCCTTCTCGAGCGAGTGGTAGAGCACGGTGATCTCCAGCTCTCGAGCCGAGGGAGTCTCCGGGTGGAAGTAGGCGGAGTGACGGCGGTAGCGCCGATAGTCGGCGAGGAAGATCCGGGGCACCTGCAGGCGGAGGCGCACCCGATTGTACCACGACATCAGCCGCGGTCCCAGCAGTCTCTTTAGTCTCTCCTTTGGTGTCACCTTCTCCATGATCCTACTCGCTCCCGCACCACACGGCGGAGATAGCTCCGCTCACCGGTCGTGAGCCCTATCCAGAGGATCAGCCCTCCGGATACCACAAAGCTACACAGAGTTACCGTAACGAGCCGCCCCCACGACGGCTCCAGCGCATCCCGCATCATCAGCGTCACGCCCGCCGAGAGGGCGATGATGAGGAGCGGCTTGGCGACCACCTCCCGCACATAGGTGGCTATGCCGAGCGCCGGGATCTTCTCCCGCACGAGGATCAGCCTCAGAGCGAGTGCCACCACATCGATCCCGATGTGGATGTAGAAAGCAGTCTCCACCGCCATCCCCGCCTTGTACGCCACATAGGTGAGCGGGAGATTGAGCATAATCAGCGTGCCGACGAGCGCCTGATACTTGGCGATGCGCCCCGTCGCCTGCATCGCCATGGCGAGCGAACCGGAGGCGCACTCCACCATGCAGTCGATGAGGGCGAGGGAGGCAAAGAGCACCGCCCCCCTCGGCGGCGTCACGAGCCAGACCGTCTGGAGGAAGTCCATCTCCAGTATCGCCGGCACGCAGACGAGCGTCAGGAGATAGAGAGAGAACTTCCCCGTGCGGGTCACCAGCCGAAGCATCTCCTCCGTCTCCCCGACAGCGTACCGCTTGATGATCTGAGGATTGGACGCGACCTGAAAATTGGTATAAAAGGTCTGCACCGACGACATCACCTGCATAGCTATGGCGCGGGCGGCATTGGCGGTCGGTCCGAAGAAGAGGTTCATCAGCACATTGGCCCCCTGCCCCTTCATCACCCCGGCGAGGTTGCCGAAGACATTCCATCCCATATAGCCGAGCAGCGTCCGGAAGTAGCCCTTGTCCTCTATCCGCGTCAGTTGCGCACCGGGGAAGTGCTGCCGCACATAGAGCCTGTAGATCAGCGCGATGACGAGGCTCACCCCGAGGAGCATCCCCCCGTAGGCGACGAGTCGGTCGACCTCGAGGGTAGCGTAGACCAGCACGAGGACGACGCCCAGCTTGAGGAGCGTCTCGAGGATGCTGATCCGGGCAAAGACCCCCATCCGCTCATCCGCCACGATGAGGGCATTGAAGGGCACCTGCACGATCGTCACCATAAAGGAGAGCACGGCGAAGTGGTAGACCCAGAGCGCCGCCGCCATACGCCCCGGTGGGATGATTAGGTAGCGGTGGACAAACCACAGTCCCACCGTCTCCGCCAGTAGCCCGATCACGAGAGCCAATGCCATATGGAGGTACCGGGTGGCGCTGAAGGTGATCCTCAGGTGCGCCTCATCCCGCCGCCCCAGGTCGACGGCGAGGAAGCGCTGCGTCGCCCCGATCATCGCCCCATTGAGGAAGCCGAGCATCGTCACCACGCCACCGACGACGTTGTAGAGACCATAGTCGGTCACCCCGAGGGCGGCGAGGAGCGCCCGGGAGGTATAGAGCCCGATCAGCAGCACGACCAGCTGACGGACGTAGAGCATCAGCGTATTGCGTGCGATACGGCTGTTGCTCCCTCGGTGCTCCTCCTCAGGCAGGGTTGGTTTCATACGACAAAGATACCCCCTTTCTCCTGCTTTAGGACGCCTACCCTCATTTGAGCCATCGGCTAATTCGCATTTTGATGTGCTGGGACGGGGAGGGGTGAGAAATCACCTTGGTTGAGGGGAGGGAGTCAGGAGAAGTGGAGGGCGACTCGGTAGAGAAAGAAGTCGGTGTTTCTGGCTCCGTAGTTGACGCTGACAAAGCGCTGCAGATTTTGATTGAGAGCCTCCGCCTTGGCATTGCTCTCCCTGCGGTAGAAGTATCTCAGGATGGGGGTGGAGTTTGACCTGAGGAAGTTGGCGATGTTGCGTATCTCCTCCACCTTGCTCTCCATTCCTTCCTTGGTGATGAGCATAAGATCTGCCTCCTTTATCTTGTACTTCCGATCGCTGTACCGCGGTCGGATCGGCTCGTACCACTTCCGGATCCTTAGGCAGTATTTGTAGGCTTCTTCGATCTCAGGGAATTGCTTGAAGAGTATCTTCGCCCGCTCCTTTTGGTCGTCGGTCCACTCCGTTTTGCGCTTGAAAAGGAGACCCCTCGAGCGGTGTAGGAGTTGCTTGAGGGTCTCTTCGTTGGAAAACTTTTCCTGCAGGGTCAGCTTCTCTTTTACCGTCTTATTCTTCTTCCGCTCAAGGGCAAGGATCGCTTGTCGGTGGCGGATTCGGACACTCTGGAGCTGCTCAAGAATTTCGCGGAGGACGTGAAACTTGTCCGCCACCTGATAGGCATTGGGAAAGGTCGTCCTCGCCAGCCAATCATAATTCGGAGCCATGTCCCGAGTCACACTCTTGACCTTCATCTTGGTCTTGACCGCAAACCTTGATAGGACCTGCCGAAGCTCGGAGGTCCTGAGCGTGTCAGCCATCAGTGCGATCCTGCTCGTCTCTCGGTTGCTGATGATTGTGTAGCAGACGCCGTCGATCGTCTTCTCGTCGATTGCCATATAGGAGCCTACGTTTGACTCCTTGAGGATCGGCACCCTTATCTTTTTTCGTCCTCCCTCTCGCCGGACCTCGATATCATCTTGATAGATCCTGCCGTCCCGCTCTGCCTCACGGAAGCCACTCAGGTAATCCTTGTACCACCGGTCAAGACGCTTCGCATCCGTCCCGAGGACATAAGCGATATTACCAATGCTGATCGGCTTCCCCTCGACCAATTTCTTTTAAAAAAGCACCGAATTTCGGAGTGCATTTGATCCCTTCGATCGTGTATTTGTAGGTGTTGAAATAGGACTCTCGACCGCCCTTCTCCTTCCACCGACGGCGGCGTATGTAGATGAATGCCTCGCGACCGGCTATGGGAAAAGTCTGGATCTCGCAGGGATTCATGTAGCCACATCGGACCACCTCCTTGGCTTCCGTCAGCTCCGGAGGATAATGGCTCTCATCGTCCTTCTCGTCCATATAGAGTCGGTAGACCCCGCACTCCTTTTTCACCTCTCTCAGCTCAAAGTCGCGAAGGATCTCCTCCGGAACAAATGCCGATACCAGCTCCCTTATCTCTGCTGTTTCCATAGCCTCTTAACAACTTCCTCATCTATTATCCATTGTCTCCTCAACAAAGGTAATCTCTTTTCCCCTCCCGTCCCAGCACATCAAAATGCGAATTAGCCGAGCCATCCGAGAGGGCTTTTTCTTTTATCGGTATTAGATTTCTCTAATACCGATATTAGATTTCTCTAATACCGATATTAGATTTCCTCAGTCGCGGAGGGTCTTGGCGGAGATGTACATAACGATTGCCAGGATGACGAAGAGGACTAAGCTCCCGATGAGGAGGGCGTAGCTCTCCAGCTGCATCAGCACGTAGATGGTCAGGTAGAGGAGCGTCATGATGCCCCCGAGGAGGAGTGCCTTCCTCGTCTCTGGGAGGATCATGCGGAAGTAGATGGTATTGAGCCCTATCGTCATCACGGCGGAGATCAGGTAGGCGAGCCCGAAGCCGATCACCTCACTCATGGAGAGGAGCAGGGTGTAGAAGAGTACCAGCGAGAGCCCTGTGAGGACGTAGTGGAGGAGATTGATGCTCCCGCCGCGACGACGTAGTGTCAGCTCCACGAGGTAGACCGAGAGGAGCGTGAGGGCGATGACGAGGATGCCGTACTTCACGCTCCGCTCCGTCTGGGCGTAGTTGTCTACCGGGCGGAGGAGGCTGACGAAGTGGCTGTTGCGGAGGAGGGTGGACTGACCCTCGGCGGCGATCAGATTGTCCTCGGCGAAGGTGCTCCAGCGAGCCTCAAAGTCCCCTTCGGTGATGCTGTAGTCGTCCGGCAGCTTCTTGCCCCGGAAGGAGGGGTCGGCCCAATTCCCCTTGATCGAGCTCTTGGCCGATACACCGACGGCGAGGAGACCGAAGTGCTCACTCCCGGCGATGTCGGTCTGGAGGCTGAAGGAGAGGTCTCTCAGCGCCCCCTCCTCATCGTCGGAGAGGGGCAGGTCGGCAGAGAGCGGGGCACTGGTCACATTCCCGTCACTCAGGTAGGGGTAGTTCACCTCCATGAGATCGCCGTAATTGTCATCGATGCAGGTGGTGAGCGTGGAGAGGGAGGGGTCGTTCTTCATCTTATACTCCTTCCCATTGACCTTGATCCTGACGATGTCCCGGTAGCCGGTGGCATCGCTGGTGGAGAAGGCGACCTTCGCCCGGCTGAGGTCGTATGTCCCCTTCACCTCCGAGAGGGCGCGACGGATCTCCTCCGCCCGCCAGGTGCCAGATAGGTCTACGTGTGCCGTATAGACAGCGACCTCGTAGATGCTTCGGTGACGGTTCTCAATATCGAGCACGGCATCAGCGGAGACCTCCTCGGGGATCAGGTAGAGGGCGCTCTCCTGGGCGTCTTTCACGTCGGGTGTGTAGGGGACGACCAGTACGGGGGTAAGGATGTTTTGGCTCTCGCCCCAGCGTGAGGTGATCTCCTGCGTAGCCTTGCGCCCCTCGTACTGGCGCGAGGAGACCAGCCCCTCCACCATAAGGAGAGGGATCAGGAGCAGTAGGGCGACCAGCCCGATGATAAGCGTCTTGGCGACAAAGGATAGGGAGTGCTTAAGCTCCCTCTGCGGTGGTATGACTTCCATGATGATAATATGATGTTAATAGGTGATGCGAAAATAGTCGAGGATCGCTCTGTACCGATCCTGAGCGGTGAGACAGGTGTCGAGGAGATACCCCCGCACCTCTTCCCACCGATCAAGCCCCCGATAGTAGTACATCTTGAGCTCCTCAGTGATGATAAAGGGGACGATATGGTGTGCTAAGCACTCCTTAAAGATGATCAACCTGCCTACGCGGCCATTGCCGTCCCGGAAGGGGTGGATCATCTCCAGTCTGTAGTGGAAGTCGAGGATCTCCTCGAGGGAGACCTCTCCCTTACCGGAATACTCCTGCAGAAGTGCCCTCATGGCTGCCGGCACATCCTCAGGGGCTGCGGTCTCCTTTCCTCCCACTTCGTTGGGCAACCGCTTGTACTCGCCGACGGCAAACCACGGTCTGTCCGCATCGGAGGTGCCCGCCTTCAGGATCGCGTGCAGTCTCTTGATCATCTCCTCCGTCAGTGGCTCCTCCGCATGCTCTATGATGAAGTCGATGCAGCGGAAGTGGTTGGTCGTCTCGATGATGTCGTCGACGCTGACCGCCTCATCGGTGACGCCGATGGTATTGGTCTCGTAGATGTAGCGCGTCTGCTCCTTAGAGAGACGACTTCCCTCGATGTGGTTGGAGTTGTAGGTAAGGTCTATCTGCGTCCGATGGTAGATGCCCCCTCTCATCTTGCTCTCCATCTGCTCTCGAAGAGCAACCAGCAGAGGCGAGTGCTCCGTCTCGGCAGGCAAGGGGGCATCTGCCGGGATACGCCACATCTCCCCCTCTTGCTCGGCGCCGGGCAGCTTCCCCTCGGCGCAGTAACCTCTCACGGCCTGCACTGTCAGGCCATGATTGGCGGCATACTCTTCCTCCGGGACAAGTCTCATATCCATACACTACTATTCCTCTGCAAATATATCCTTTTCGCCCCGATAGTAAAGCTACTCTCTATAGGGGCAGGGGTGACGCCTCGGGGTTGCTGTCTCTGCAGGTGGGTCCGGCGGGAGAGGTGAGACCTGCTGCCCAATCTTGTCCTTAGGAACTATGGAGGGGATGGGAAAAAAGATGCTATGAGGTAGAGAATTATCTTTACATTTGAGGAGTCAAGAGGTTGGTTTGACCATGCCCCCGCGACTGAAAGTTTCTCATTTACCTTCGTAATATACTATTGCTATGTTGTTTGTAAACCTGACACTTGATAATTATGACCAGCCCTATGCTCTGAGGAAGTTTCTTACACCTGAGTTTCGAGCTGACATACAGAAGGCTCTGGGGTGTAGGAGTTTATGGCACTATTATTGTACACTTTTTTTTGACTATTACCGCTACGATCATTGTCATCCTGACCTTCAGTCCTTGCTGTGTCAAATCCCCATTTTCTTTGTAACCACTGATCAGGTCGGAGAGAGAGATAGTATCCCGTTGGTGGGTAGGGAGATGGAGATAACCATCCCCGACCATCAGATGCCCTACGACGAGATGACCCTTAAGGGCCTAAAGGAGATTCCGGAGCTACCTCTTGAGAGGGAGGAAGATTTTGATCAAAGTAAAATCAAGGAGGTAGAGGAGGCTCGCAAGAGAAATAAGATCGTATGTGTCCATCCGATATTGGATCTATTGGGAGTCTATGTGAGTGCCTACCCCCATGGATCAGGTGGCCTCGCTGATTACGAACCGCATATCTTCATTTGGGTCGACAAAATCTGGAACTATACTCATAAAGAGGAGCCGGATGAACGTTTGGCTGTGGAGAAGTTTTACGCCCTTCTGGATCAGGTCGTCCTCCATGAGTTGATGCATGCCCTTATGGATACACGTCTGTCCCTGCGTCCGTACGATTGGCAGTATCGCGCACAATCTCCTTTTAGCTATGACACCTCACAGCTCTACAGACTGAGAGAGGAGTCTCTGGCGGAGGCGCTCTCTCTGGTGCTGGTGCGGGAGGTGGTCACCGAGCCTATGTGGGACTACCTGCTAAGCAATACCCGAGAAAACAGCTTGCCCTATCGACTTGGGGCTGACTATGCAGACGAGGAGTTCTTGAAGTGGGCTGTCTTCAGCTGGATGGAAACCAAACGTAGGGATAGGCTGTGTAAGCCTCTGTATGATGACTGGTGCGACTATGTGTTCTCGGGAGCCCGACTGGATCGTTCTCAGCTGGGAGTTTACGAGGGGGGCTTCCAGTCTGGTAGGGTCTATCGTTACAGAGAGAGTCTTAACTCTACCGATACGATCCTATACACTGAGGAAGGTCTTGTCCTCCAAGTGATCAAGGACTATATGGAGGAGCATCAGGGAATCACACGAAGTGAGCTGAAAGAGGTTTTCCCTTCAGACGACAACGCAGATTTTGACATACTGATTGACTATCCGGAGACTAAAGAGTTTGAGTGTCCGCCGGGATATAAGCAAGATGTTCGCGATGATCGTATACTACAATGCTCCGATGGGCAGGTGGCGGTGAGTGGTTTCTGGATCCATGATCCAATACCTGACTTTGTGGAGCATGCGAGAAAGCTTGGCTTTGAAATCAAGACCTACCCTAGGCCCTAATGACTGCTTTATCCGGCTGTCGGGAGCCTTGTCAGTAGTAATGACGTGCATCCGCTAATTGAGTACTTTTGTGGAAAGGATAGTAGATGATGAAGCAGGAAGAGATAGACAGAGCGAGCCTGGAGCGGGCCATCAGGCTCTACGACTCCGGGGAGATCGATCAGGTGGAGGTGGGGACTACCCGCGGACTCTGCCGGATCCACGAGTACCTATTTAGCGGACTGTATGACTTTGCCGGTCAGGTTCGCTCGCTGAATATCTCCAAGGGAGGTTTTCGCGTTGCCAATGCACTCTACTTAGATGCGATCCTGCCGATCATCGATGCCATGCCGGAGAGTACCTATGAGGAGATCATCTCCAAGTATGTGGAGATGAATGTGGCACACCCCTTTATGGAGGGAAATGGTCGTGCCACAAGGATCTGGCTCGATCAGATACTAAAGCGTAGCCTGGGGCAGGTGGTCGACTGGCAGCGTGTGCCGAGGAGTGCCTATCTGCAGGCCATGGAGCGCAGTCCCGTCAATGATCTGGAGTTGAGACACCTCCTCTTCCCTGCACTGACGGAGAGGGTGGATGATCGGGAGATACTCTTCAAGGGGCTGGAGCAGTCTTACTACTACGAGGGGTACGAGCGATGACGACGCTGGAGATCATACTGCTTGTGGTGGTCGGTGGGCTGCTGCTCCTCGTCCTGCTCCTCGTCGGACGGATGGGGCGGCTCACGGCGACCGCTGCCTGCACGGAGGCGACCCTCGAGAGCGAGCAGAGGAAGAGGGAGGAGCAGGAGGGACTCTTTGATCGTCAGCTTGATCGGATGACGGAGCGCTTCGAGGCTCTCTCGGAGGTGATCACGAAGAGGCGGGCGGACGAACTCACTTCCGCAAATAAGCAGGAGCTGGACCTGGTGCTGGCACCGCTGCGGGCGAGCATTGACAAGATGGTCCTTGCTCTGAAGTCTACCGGTGAGACCAATGCCCGCCGCTCCGGTGAGCTCGACCGGCAGATCCGGATGCTGATCGAGCAGACCACTGCCGTAGGCGACAAGGCCGACCGCCTCGCCCGTGCGATGTCGACAAGTGGTAAGGTGCAGGGCGACTGGGGCGAGAAGCGGCTGGAGCAGATCCTGCAGCGGGAGGGCTTTATCCGAGGGACGGAGTACGATGCTCAGGTGGTGCTGCGGCGGGGTGGTCAGGTGCTGCGCCCCGACTTTGTCCTTCACTTCCCCGACGGGCGGGACGTGATGGTCGATGCTAAGGTGTCGCTACGGGCTTTCCTGCGCTACCACGATGCCGGCGATGAGGAGGGACGACAGGCGGCTCTTGCGGATATGGAGCGAGATCTAAGAGCGCATGTGAGCGAACTGGCAAAGGCACGCTATCACGAGCTGTCGCTCGAGGGACGGAGCACCTTCCCCTACACCCTGATGTTTGTCCCCATGCCTGCCGTGCTGCAGTTGCTCTCGAGCAGTGACCTTGGGGACAAGGCTCTCGCGAGCAGGGTCTTCATCGTCACACCTGAGCCGCTGATGCTCTTCGTCAGGATCATCAGCGAGGCGTGGATCAGTCGCCGGCAGGAGGAGAACATCGCCGAGGTGATTGCGCTGGCGGATAAGCTGCTCCGTCAGGTGGATAACATGATGGAGGACTTCCGCCGAGTCGGCGGCAAGCTCGACGACGCCAAGAGTGCCTACAATGAAGCCCTCACCCACCTCAATGGCCGCCAGGGGCTGACCGGCTACGCCGACCAGATCCGCCGGCGCATCCGGTGAGGGCTCGTTCCGCTCTCTACTTCTCTTCTGGTCTCTGTACAGTTAGCTCAATTTTCTCTCCCTTATATGAGGTATGGATCAATAGGGTATTCGGTAGCCTATATGGAGCCTTGGCTCTTAGAATAACGGCAGGTATCCAGTTGCAGGTCAGGAGTGTGAGATTCTTCTCAGTCAGCTCCGAGACAAGCTTGGTGCTCGTGACGTAATTATTCGCCGCATCTCGCCCTGTGAGCGTCTTATCGTAGCCACTCTCTATGAAAGGCAGGAAGCTGTGGGTTGTGGCATACAATCTGTCCGAGATGTCTACCTCCTCCCCGGATGTTTTTACTTCATAACACCGGAACTGACTAAGCGGCTCCGACAATGCGATTGCCATTACGGGAGTTGTCATGTAGTAGTCGTTATAAGACAGGTCATTATATCTCTTGCTAAGCGAATAGTAGAGCCCTCGCTTACGATCTATTCCTTCATCATCGTAAGATACCGTAGAGTGAGAGCCGGGTACCGCTTTGCAAGTGAACGCTACAAAATCGCCTTCCGGATGTGAGGACAGGATGATCCTCTCAGGATTAAATTGTGCGACAAAGGAAGGATTAGTGATATACTCTGTGACACAACACTTGTAGAAGGATCTGTCAATCAAGTCTTCCTTACTAGACTGACAGCCCACCAAGGCAAGTATGAGAGCCACGAAGGCTCCTATCGTGATTGTACGTGTTCTCATTTTACTCTTATTCCTTTGATGATTACAGTTAGCGGTTTGTCCATCTGTAATTGGTGGTTTTTATACGGTTAACGACAAAGGTAAGGATTATTCACGACAAAGGGGTCAGTGGGGGGTGATGCACAGGATGTCGCGGAGGTCGGTGGTGTAGTGGGGGCTGGTGTGCTCCCGGCGGACGACGCCCTGCAGTGCATCGGGGTCGCGGGCTGCGACAAAGAGCCCGTGGTCCCCGTACCGCTCCCGGATGCGCCCCTCGATGGCTCGTAGGCGCTTCCGTCGCTGCTCCTCCTCGGTCTCAAAGGGCAGCGCCCGGTCCATCCGGACCAGGTCGGAGACGAGGATCCCCCCTTTCTTGAAGTCATACCCCGGTCGCCAGATCGAGTCGAGCAACTGCCGCACCACCGGCACCAGCTGTGAGAAGTCGCTCGTCGGCATCGTGAAGGAGCTCTGCACGTAGGGATTGTACTGCGGGATGTCGAAGCGAAAACGATTGGTGCGGAGGTAGATCGCGAGATTGAGCGTGCCGAGGTGCTGCCGCTCCAGCTCGCTGCAGACGATGTCGAGAAACTCGAGGAGGATCATCTCCAGCTGCTTCTTGTCCGAGACAGCGTTGCCGAAAGAGCGGGATCGGCCGATGCTCTTGGTGGGCGTCTCCTCACCGAAGGGGATCCTCGGCACCCCTCGCAGCTCGTAGTAGGTGTCCAACCCGACGATGGTGAAATTTCGCCGCACCCACTCCGGTGTCCGCTGGACGAAGTCGTAGGCGGTCTCGATGCGGAAACTCTCCATCTTGCGGAGGTTTCGCCTGCCGACGCCCCACACGTCGCCGATAGGTGTCCCCTCGAGCGCTCTGACGATGTCCCGCCGGCTGTCAAGGGTGTAGACGCCGCCGGTCTCGGGGTGCTTCTTGGAGTAGTGGCTGGCGATCTTGGCGAGGGTCTTGGTGGGGGCGACACCGATGCCGGTGGGGATGCCCACGCCCCTGAGGACGGCTCGCCGGATCTCCCGCGCCAGCCGCTCGTACTCCTCATTGGGGGCAAAGTGGACGAAGCACTCGTCTATGGAGTAGACCTCCTGCTCCGGTATGATCGATCGGACCACGCTCATCACGCGGCGGGAGAGATTGCCGTAGAGGATGTAATTGCTCGAGCATACGGCGACATGCTCGCGCTCCACCAAGTCCCGGATCTTGAAGAGTGGCACGCCCATGGGGATGCCGAGCGCCTTGGCTTCATTGGACCGGCTGACGACACAGCCGTCGTTATTGGAGAGACAGACGACGGGTCGGTTGCGCAGCTCGGGTCGGAAGACCCGCTCGCAGCTGACGTAGAAATTGTTGCAGTCGATCAGACCATACACGGCTCAGGTCCGTCTCGGCCGATGGATGACGTAGGTGACCACGCCCCAGAGGATGAAGTCGTCCTCGGGGTCGACCCGCATAGGCGGGTAGGCGCTATTGGCAGAGACGAGGTAGGCCACATCGCCACGTCGCTCCACAAACTTGATATTGAACTCCCCATTCACGCAGCAGACCACCACGTCATCGTCATGCACCTCCAGGGCGCGGTCGACGACCACGATGTCCCCCTCGTAGATATTGGCCCCCTCCATAGAGTCGCCCACGATGCGGGCAAGGAATGTCGTCGCCGGGTGACGGATCAGCTCTCTATTCAGGTCGATCGACTCCAGCCGGTCGTCCTGTGCAGGCGAGGGAAAGCCGGCAAAGATTCCCTCCTCGGCATAGGGCAGGGTGAGTCCCTCGCCCATCTCCACCTCGTAAAACTGGAGCGTCTGTCCGCTCCTCTGACTCTTCTGTACTCCCTTATCCATAGCAATACAAAGGTAGCGATATTTCACCTCTCGCTCCCCGGGAGGAGGCTTGCTGTGGTGTGTAAAAAGGAAGCCCGCCCCTCGATGTCGCATCGGAGGGCGGGCGCAGTCTTAAATAGGGTTTAGCTTATATGAAAAGATAATCGATCTGTGCCTCAGTGAAGAGACCTCAGAATATGATGTGCCAGAGGGCGAGCAGGATGATGACCCAGAGGGCGATGCTGACGGCCTTGACCGTCGTGCTGCTGTGCTTGCTCCGGAGGATCATCCCGATCGGGATCACTCCGATCACGTAGATCAGCAGGGCAGCGATCGGTAGGGCGGCGAAGCTCATCGCGATGGTGAAGAGGATGCCTGCTGCGGTATTGATGAAGTATTGCCCATCGTGGAAGAAGTCGTACTGAAAGAGATCGCCGTCGGCAAGGCCGGCGATCACACCCACCATCGCCACACATATGGCAATGACCATCAGGATGACCCCTGCCCAAAGTAGTCCCTTACGCCAGGCGGGGGAGAGGAAGTCGGAGGGGCGGGGGAAGGTACTCCTCCGCTCTCCCGGCTCCTTGCCCTCCGCCTCGCTCTTGGTGATCGTCTCGTCGATATTCTGCCAGATCGTCGAGGGGGAGACCGGCTTGCCGTGGAGCTCCAGCCGCTGTGTCACGGTCCTCGCCCTAGGGACAAAGAGTGCCATCGCCAGGTAGACGAGGATGATCGCAGGTGCCACGGGGGTGAAGAGTAGGAGGATGAATGTGAGACGGAAGAGTAGGGCGTCCATGCCGAGGTACTCCCCGAGGCCGCCGAGGACACCACCGAGCCAGCGGTCCACGGTGGAGCGGTAGTAGATGTGTCGGGGACGTGGTCCCTCCATGCCGATCGGTGGGATCGGTGGCGTGGGGGTCCTCCTCTGCTCCGTCTCGGTCTCTGGGGCAGAGGTGTCGGACTGGGCAGGCTCGTCGTCTGCCAGCAGCTCTTCCTCGACCGACTGCTGCTCCTCCTCGTCGTCGAAGAGGCGATCTAAGGAGCCGACCCGCTCTATCGTGCGGCGGACGGCATCGATGGTGATGGTGGCTCCCGGACCCTGCTGCCGGATCTCATCGGCAAAGAGGTCGGCGATGCGGCTCTCGAAGTCGGAGACGATCTCCCCATCGGGGTCCTCGGGGGCATAGTGTGATCGGATGCCCTCGATGTAGGCGTCAAGGGCGAAGTAGGCGTCCTCATCGATCGTGAAGGAGCGGCCGCCAAGGGTGACTGAAAGGTTCTTTTTCATGATGCTCTGTTTTTTTGCCCTTATGGTTCTCTATTCCTTATCTGTCGGTCGCATCTCATCGACGGGCTCCTGCATAGGAGCGGGGGTGATCTGCGGACCGTTATTCTCTTGCTTGGCAGCTCGTATGAGATCGACCTGAGCATTCATCTCAGCCCAGTTCTGATTGAGCTTATCCAGTATACTTCGTCCCTTATCCGTAAGGGTGTAGTACTTGCGAGGAGGACCCTGAGTACTCTCCGCCCAGGTGTAGCCAATGATGCCGGCGCGACGCATCTTGCTCAGGAGAGGGTAGAGTGAGCCCTCCACGATAAGCAGGTCGGCCTCCTTGAGCAGATCAATGATGTCTGCAGAGTAGGCCTGGCGACTGTCAAGCAGGAGGAGCAGGTAGTACTCCAGGAGCCCTCGTCTCATCTGTGAGCGGAACTTGTCCGCCAAGTCAGTCTTTGCCATGATGCTCTTACTGTAGTTAGTGAAAATGATTCTATCTCTATATTGTACGGCAAAGATACGTATAATCTTAGTACCTTGCAAATGTAAGGTAGTACGATGTCGATGGCGAGGGTCAGACAGGTAAGACGGGTCGGACGGGCCGGAAATGAGGCAAAGAGCGGATAGGCTCGTAGTTTGGGGAAATCGCATTAGGATCATGTGGCTGTGCCGTCAGACTAATATCGGTATTAGATCTGCGCCTGTGCTATGAGCTGACAGCCAAGCCAGTGTATTTCGTCTTTGGGCTCCATTGCCGAGGGGGCATTACTTCGTACCTTCGTGAGCTCGATGGGAGGGCGGCTTTTTCTTTACCCTATATATTTAATGTGTACGTGCTGATATGAATGGATGGCTGACGGTGGCGATGCTGATGGTCTCTAATGTCTTTATGACCTTTGCCTGGTATGGGCATCTCAAGCTCCAGGAGCTGCATATACTCCGGGACAGCACACCGCTCTATGTGGTGATCCTACTCAGCTGGGGGCTGGCGCTGATGGAGTATGCCTTTCAGGTGCCGGCCAATCGGTATGGCTTTGTGGGTAATGGAGGAGCCTTTACGCTCCTGCAGCTCAAGGTGATCCAGGAGGTGATCTCGATCACGGTCTTTACGCTCTTCACAGTCGTCTTCTTCCGTGGTACGCCCCTGCAGTGGAATCACCTCGCTGCATTTGTCTGCCTGGTCCTGGCAGTCTACTTTGTCTTCCGGTAAGGATCGGGACTGACCAAAAATACACGAAGGCAGGTAGGTATTGAGTGATAAAATACCTACTTGTGAGGATGGGCTTACGCCTTGATTTGGGTCACCTTTGCAGCTATATAGGGAGTGGTCCCTAATTGCATCACTAAAGATTAAGGAAGAAAGATGACTCTGATCAACAAGTGGAGCCTTATGCTGCTCCTCGGTATGACCCTCGGCCTCGCATCCTGTGGGGGTGATAATAATAAGAGTAAGGCACAGGCCTCCGCGGAGGAGGCGAACCCTGCCGCCCTCGAGGTGGATCAGGTGCTGGCAGACCCGGATAGCTTGGTCGGTGATACCATCAAGGTAGAGGGGGTCTGTACCCATATCTGCAAGCATGGAGGAGGAAAGATCTTCCTCATGGGCAGCGATGATACCAAGACCCTCCGTGTAGAGGCGGGTGAGTCGATCGGCAGTTTCCCTCAGGAGACTGTCAATAGTATCGTACGGGTGACCGGTGTCCTCGTGGAGGACCGCATCGATGAGGGCTACCTCGCTCAGTGGGAGGCTCAGATCGCCGATCAGGCCAAGGAGGCTCAGGGCGAGGGTGGCTGTGCTGCCGATATGAAGGCCAATGCGGAGGCGGAGGCCAATAGCGTCCGAGAGCGGATTGCCAATTTCCGGTCCCGCATTGCAGAGCGTACAGAGAGGGAGGGTAAGGCCTACGTCAGCCTCTACCATATGGAGGGGCTCTCCTACGAAATCCGCTGATCCCTCGCACTATGGCATACAGTCCCAGAGGGGACCGGTCTAAGAGTTTGGTGAAGGCGTGCCGGTGGATCCATAGGCATCTCTCCTTCTTCTTTGCCGGGATCGTCATTATCTACGCCCTCTCCGGCATCCTGATGAATCATCGGGATGAGATCAATCCTGCCTACTCCGCGAGGAGGATAGAGCTGCCTAGTACACTCGCCGAGACCCCTCGGACGAAGGGGTCAGTCACCACGGCGGAGATAGAGAACCTCCTCGACGAGATCGGAGAGAAAGGGCACTATACGAAGCACTACTATCCGGATGAGAGGACGATGAAGGTCTTCCTCAAGGGTGGCTCCACTCTGGAGGTGGATCTCCAGACCGGTGCCGGCGTGTATGACCGCTTACGGAAGCGACCGATCCTCGGCGACTTTGTACGCCTTCATTACAATCCCGGTCGCTGGTGGACCTACTTCTCTGACCTCTTCGCGATAGCCCTCATCGTCATCACCCTCTCGGGTCTCTTCCTCGCTCGTGGCAAGAAAGGGCTCAGAGGGGTAGGCGGACTGGAGCTTGTCTTAGGGATACTCATTCCCCTCCTTTTCCTACTCCTATGAGGCGACTCCGCTGGACTCTCCTATCCCTCTTCTCTCTGCTCTTAGTGGCGCAGGGGCAGACGGCTGTGACACTTACGGTCGTAGACTCGAGTGATGGGATGCCTCTCCCCGGGGCGATCGTGAAAATGATAGCAGGACAGCGGGAGTACAAGGGGGCTACGGACGTGAAGGGTGTCCTGGCACTCCAGAGGGTGATGCCTGGGGAGTACCTGGTCCGTGCGACCTACGTCGGGTATCAGCCCTACGAGAGACGGGTACAGGTCACACCGGAGCAGCACACCTTTACTCTCAAGCTCCAAGTCAGCACCGACGAACTCCAGGAGGTGGTGGTGACGGCTAAGCCCTCCAAGGGTATGGTCACCTCGTCTCTCATAGGGCGTGAGGCGATGACGCTGCTCCAGCCCTCCAGCATCGGCGATGTACTGGAGCTTCTCCCGGGAGGCTTCTCCTCCGATCCACTCCTCACCTCGCCTGATATCGTCCGGCTGCGGGAGGCGACACTCCCCATCGTAGGGCAGCATAATCTGCTCCCGAGGGTCAATCAGTCGCAGTACAATACCTCCTCCATGGGGACGAGATTTCTCATCGATGGCGTCCCGGTGCAGATGGATGCCGGGCTCAAGGGGATGTATGGGAGCGATGGGGCCTACTCGACTCAGGTGCCGATCAATGCCGGCGTGGATATGCGCTCCATCTCTACCGATGACGTGGAGAGCATCGAGGTGGTGCAGGGGATCCCCTCCGTGGAGCACTCCGACCTGACGAGCGGTCTCATCAAAGTGAAGCGTAAGCAGTGGACCGATGAGCTCACCGGGCGCTTCAAGTCGGATATGTCCAGCAAGCTCTTCTTCATCTCCAAAGGGGTAGACCTCCTCCCCCACCGACTCAATCTCATCAGCAGCATCGGCTACCTCAGTGCCTACTCCGACCCCCGGAGCGTACGCGACTGCTACGAGCGCATCACCGGTTCGCTCCGTCTCTCCGGGAGATGGTCGGGGACGATAGGCAGCCTTTCCTCGCTCTCCAGCATCGACTATACCGGTTCGCTCAATGACCGAAAGCGGGATCAGGACCTTGACGTCACCCCCTTGGATACCTATCGGTCGGGCAACCATCGCCTCGCTCTCTCAGAGAGTCTCTCCTTCCTCCCGACTGAGAATCCCTGGCTCAGTGCCGTGGATCTGACTCTGTCACTCTCCCACACTTGGGACCGGACCGACATCACCAAGGATATGTTGATGAGTCGCGATGTCCCCTACCTGACTACCCGCGAGGAGGGAGAGCATGAGGGGCGGTACTATCCCCGCACTTACTTCGCCTCTCACACCGTCGATAGCAGACCGCTCTACCTCTATCTCAAGCTCAAGGGCAGTAGTCGTCTCGACCTTGGCCCCAGCCGGCATAGGCTGAAGTATGGAGCTGACTGGAGCTACAGTAAGAATATCGGACGAGGGGCGATCTTCGATCTCGATCGCCCCCTCTTCTGGCTCTCCGGCAGCCGCCCCCGACCCTTCTACGATGTCCCGGGTAAGTCGGTCCTCTCCCTCTTCGTGGAGGATGAGATGACACTGCCGATCCGGGAGCACGCCCTGACCCTGATGGCCGGGGTGGTGGCCAATAGCCTCCTCGCCCTCGATCGCTCCTACCGGATGTCTGGTCGGTGGTATCCGGACATCCGACTCAACGCCCGCTGGAGCTTCGCCCCGATAGAGGTAGCCGGTCGACCTCTGAGGGTCCAGCTGAATGGTGGGGTAGGGAGCCTCAGTATGTTTCCCTCTATGGAGCAGCTCTATCCGGACAAGATCTACGACGACTTTGTGGAGCTCAATTACTACCACAGCAATCCGGACTATCGCCTGGTCTATATGCGGACCTATATCTATGATCCGGATAATAAGCAGCTGGCACCGGCGAAGAACGTCAAGGGTGAGCTCCGTCTCGATCTCGACTATGCCGGCTACTCCGCCACTCTGACCTGCTTCAGGGAGCGGATGCGGAGTGGCTTCCGCAAGGATACTGAGCTACGGATCGCGGACTTCCGGTACTACGATCCGCAGTCGGTCGACTATGCTACCCTGACAGCTAAGCCGGACATCAGGGACTTCAAGTACAGGGATACACGAGACTTCCGCCTGCTCCCTCTTGATACGAATGGAAGCGAGACTGATAAGAGTGGCGTGGAGTGGGTGATGAGTACGCCGAGGTACCGCTTCCTCAATACCCGCGTGACGCTATCGGGAGCGTGGTTTAGGACCACCTATCGGAATAGTCTCCCGCAGTATGAGCGCCCGAGAGCTGTCCTCGGCGGGCGCGAGGTCCCCTATGTGGGCATCTATCAGGATAATGAGATACTGGTCCGCGAGATACTCAATACCGACCTTAGGCTCGACAATTACCTCCCTAAGATCGGACTGGGACTCTCGCTCTCCTTTCAGTCCAATTGGTTTTCCTCCTCGCAGAAGATGCCTCTCTCCAATTATCCCGACTACTTCATCTCCCTCTCAGATGGAGAGCGACGCCCCTTCACTGCGGCGGATAAGGGCGATGCTCAGCTGCAGTGGCTCAAGCGAACCTACACCGAGAGTTCCTTCGAGCGGTACGTGGTTCCCTTCATGATGATCACCAATCTGAAGGCGACGAAGTCCCTCTTTGAGAGTAAATTGCGGGTTGCGCTCTTCGTCAATAAGATCTTCGACTACAGTCCGGACATAGAGCGAAAGGGCTTCGTGATCCGGCGCAATCAGACCCCCTACTTCGGTATGGAAATGATGATCAATCTATGACAAAGTTTCTGACCCTGATCGCACTCCTGCTCCTCGTGGGGCTGTCCGCCTGCCACCAGCCGGAGCGTCCGGACGTGATGAGCCACGTGACGCTCCAGCTGGACTACAGCGCCCCCTCTCCCGTGGTCCGCCAGAGCTATAAGATCGAGTGGGAGAATATCAATACCCGCCGTACCACCACCCGCAACTCCGTCACCACCTCTACCTATACGGACGAGCTCTACCGCGGACTCTATGATGTCCGGGTGGAGGGAACGCTCCTCTTGGAGAGCGGAGAGACGGTCTGGATCAGAGGGTCGGCTACCGAGCGGCTCTTTCTGGACAAGGAGGAGACCTGTGGGATCAAAATGCTCCGGATGCTATGAGACGCCTTCTCCTTCTTCTCCTCGTCCTAATGGTCGTGATGAATGCCCACGCTGCGGATACGCTCAGTGTGGTCGATCGATCTTACGAGCGCTCGATCGCTTGGCAGAAGCTGTGGCTCCGCTACACCGATCAGGTGGCGCTCCATCATCGGCAGTACCGCAACTCCCTCTCCTCCTTTGCTGCTCGATACGAGGGACGAAACGAGACAGAGTCGCTCTATGAGGAGCAAGGGCGGGGTGAGAGCATCGCACGGCTCCAAGCGAAGACCTACCTCCTCCCGTCGACAAAGGAGCACCTCTGGGGCTATGCCGACTATGCCAATGGATGTGTGAAGGAGGTGAAGTGGCGCAGCACCTCTGACTACGATCGGCTCTACCCCTATATTATGGCTGACGAGAAGGGCGGAGACCTGTCGCTGGAGAGGTATGCCTTCGGTGGCGGCTATAGCCATCAGCTCTCCTGGCTCCGACTATCGGGGGAGATGTACTACCGCTCTCAGCAGGAGTACCGCGCGGTGGATCCGAGACCTCGGAGTATCGTCTCTGACCTACGTCTCTCCACCGGGATCTCTCTCCCGGTGGCTTCCTGCGAAGTGGGACTCTCGCTCGACTATGGGCTCTACAAGCAGCGGAGTGGGGTGGCGATCTATAGCCCTATCGGAGGCAGTCTCCAGCGGTTGATGAGTGGTCTCGGGGGCAGCTTCCGGAGGTTTGACACCAATGAGCCCTCTCTCCACTATCGTGGTCGGTCGCTCGGGGCTGCGCTCCATCTCCTGCCTCGGACCTCCGACGAGGGGGTGCGAACTCTTCTTGGCTATCAGTATAGCCGGCTGGAGCAGGCGGTGAGTGATATGAATGAGGTGCCGATCCACCACTATACCGATCATCAGGGGAGGCTGAGTGTCGGCTACCAGCACCGGGTGGGGGTACTTATGGGTGCACTTGATCTCGAGGCAAGTGTCGAGAGACGCTCCGGTGTAGAGCATATCGTAGGCGAGCCTAAGGCCGGGACCTATCCCGTTGTGGGGTACAATGCCAATTTTCACCGTGGCACCGTGGAGGGAAAGCTCTCACTCTCCCTCGGCGACGCTGACTATCGCCGACCGGGCTGGCACTGGCTTGTGCAGCCCGAGGTGACCTATCTTCATCTCCGGACGAGAGTGCTCGAGCCGGAGAAGGAGCTCCGTCTTGACCGCTGGCGTGCGGTCCTCTATGGAGAGGTCTCCCATCGCAGCGAGCGGAGCTACGGCCTTCTCTCCCTTGAGGTGGGCTATGCCCCTGAGGCGGTCGGCCTGCTTACGCTCCCTATGGCAGAGATGGAGGAGTCGGTGACGGCTCATCTCCAGCAGAGCTATCGGTCCGCTACAGCGAGCTGTCTCAGCCTCAGCATTGCACCCAAGTACCACCTCCCTATGCCGCTCAAGCCCTCTTGGGGACTCGAGGTGGGCGGCCGCTATCGGCTCGACCACTTCCCCTCTTCACTCCGTCACACCCTGCTGGCGGAGATTCAGCTAACTCTATAGAACCATTTTGTATATGAAGAAAACTCTTTTTATCGCATTTGCACTGCTCCTCTCAGTCCTCTTCTCGGGCTGCCGTGAGGACGCTCCTGAGCAGCCGAGTGAGGCTCTCGTCACCCTCGAGGTGAAGAGCCCGCTTGGCATCGAGGGGCAACTTACTAACCTCCGCGGTGAGGTCGTCTCCAAGGCTAAGGGGACGAAGCAGTCCCTCACCTTTGAGCAAAATAAGGCGAGGGTCACCCTCTCTCAGGGTGCCTCCTACACCCTCCATCTCACCGGTGACTTCGCCACGAAGGGAGTCCTCACGACGCTGGAGTACAGCGAGGACCTTGTTGCGAAGAGTGAGCAGAGCTACACCCATACTTGTCAGCTTACCTTTGTGTTGCCCAAGGAGAGCTTCGTCATCAGCGAGATCTTCTTTGCCGGGACGCTCAATAAGAATGGTGAGCAGTATGATGAGGATAAGTTCATCCGCATCACCAATAATAGCCCCGTGACCCGCTATGCCGACGGCCTGGCGCTGGTCCGCTCCACCTTCCAGTCGGACGACAAGAAGGAGCAGATCCAGCCGGATGTCCGCTCGACTCACATGCCGGTCAGTCTCGTGATGCAGATCCCCGGCGATGGGACCAGCTATCCCGTCAAGCCGTATGAGAGTATCATCCTCTGCCACTCGGCGATCAATCATGCACAGGCAAATCCTAACTCAATCGACCTCTCCGGGGCAAATTTTGAGTGGATGAGCGAGAAGGGCTATACCGACTCCGAGACGCCAGACAATCCCCAAGTACCCGACATGAGGCTGATCTTCATCAGCGATCCCTACGGTGATGGCGTGCAGAATTGGGCGATGAGCACCAATGGTCAGCACACCTATGCGCTTGCTGACCTCCAGGGGCTCACCGCAGAGGAGCTCGCTAAGAAGTACAGCTACCCCTACGAGGAGGTCATGATCATCGAGGGGATGGATCCGATGAAGATGCCGGGCGAACCAGCCCTCCAGATTCCCAATGAGTGGATCCTCGATGCGGTTAATCTCAGTATGAAGGATGACTTCCAGTGGCTCCCCGTCTCCGAGAAGCTCGATGCCGGCTACTCCTCCGTCGCGCCAGCGCTCAATGACGACACCCGTTATGGGAAAAGAGTTGTCCGTAAGCTCCTCTCCGAGGGCAGTAAGGTCCTCAAGGACACCAACAACTCCTCCGAGGACTTCCGTGCTGTCAACCTGAAATAATAATCTCAAGTATAAAATGATCATGAAACAACTTCATCACCTCTGGGCCCTTGTCGCCCTCCTCTCCGTCCTCCTCGTAGGCTGCAAGCCTGAGGAGACCCGTAAGCCCGCTATCGAGAGCGAGTGTACCTTCACCATTGAGGCGCCTGTCGGTCTCAAGGACGCTACCTACAGCGACCTCCAGGTGACGATCAAGGGTAGCCAGGACGGCAAAGAGATCGCCCTCAAGCCGGAGTCCGCTACCTTCCACCAGAAGCTCCTCGAGGGCAAGTACCAGGTCTCCCTCACTGCGGGGATCGCCTATCAGTCCGATCGCCTCGGCAAGGTCCAGACGATCGTCTCCATGGAGGAGAGCATCGTCGTGAAGGGCGAGAAGAGTACTTTCACCCTTATCCCTCAGTACACGGAGAATGTCAGCTCCGGCTTCGTCATCGAGGAGCTCTTCATCAGCCCTACCTACAATCCTGAGACGAAGAAGTCCTATAAGTACGGCGAGCAGTACATCAAGATCACCAACAACTCCGATGTGACTCTCTATGCCGATGGGCTCGGTATTGCGCAGTCTGCCCTCCTGTGCAATATGAAGCAGGACTATGTGGATAAGGATGCGATCAAGGATATCCTCCCGGTCGGATTCCTCTCCATCATCTCCGGCGATGGGACCACCTATCCCGTCAAGCCCGGTGCCTCGATCATCGTAGCGAATGACGCCCTGGACCACTCCAAGTTCTTCCCCGGAGCGGTCAATCTCGAGCACGCCGACTTCGAGATCTACGATCGCTCCTCCATGCCCCAAATCCAGGATACAGACAATCCTGAGGTGCCTAATCTGGTATCCTACTACAAGTCCTCCTTCACTGTCTCCTCTTTCCATCAGGCGGGCTGCACCACCATTGCCCTCGTTAGGGTTCCGGTCGATGCCGCTACCTATGAGAAGGACTATGCGTGGTCAGCGAAGTATGTCTTCCGCTTCAAGGATTTTGTCAAGGAGATGGAGACTAAGGCCTACAAGGTCCCCCTCGACTGGATCGTCGATGCTGTCTTCCTGGGTATTAAGGATAAGATTGACTGGCGCTATATTCCTGACACCATCGATGCTGGCTTTACCGGTTGGCGCGATAGTTTTCAGGACAATAGCGGTCAGGGTACCGCTGTGATCCGCAAGGTGGAGCGCGAGGTGAATGGCCGGAAGTACCTCAAGGATACCAATAACTCGACCGAGGACTTCAATGCTCGCGTACAGCCCTCTCTGAAGGCAGGCAAGTGACGCCATGCAGGATAGCATCATCCAGTGTGACCACCTGACCCACTACTACGGGAAGCGTCTCATCTACGAGGACCTCTCCTTCGAGGTCCCTCGGGGACGGATCCTCGGTCTCTTGGGGAAGAATGGCACCGGCAAGACCACCACGATCAATATCCTCGCGGGCTACCTCCGCCCCGCCGGAGGCACTTGTCGGATGCTCGGCTACGACATCCAAGCCATGCCTCCCTCCGTAAAAGCGCAGATCGCTCTCCTCATCGAGGGGCATGTGCAGTACAGCTTCATGACCGTCACGGAGATCGAGCGCTTCTATGCGCGGTTTTACCCCCGCTGGAAGCGTGAGATCTACTACGACCTCGTCAGCAAGCTCAAGATCGCTCCACGGCAGCGGATCAGCCAGATGTCCTGCGGGCAGCGCTCCCAGGTCGCCCTCGGACTGATCCTCGCTCAGGATGCCGACCTCCTGATCCTTGACGACTTCTCCCTCGGGCTCGACCCCGGCTACCGGCGTCTCTTCATCGACTACCTCAGGGACTACACCAGCGGGCGTGACAAGACGGTCTTCCTCACCTCCCATATCATCCAGGATATGGAGCGGCTGATTGACGACTGTATCATCCTTGACTACGGGAAGATCCTTGTCCAGATGCCGGTGAGGGAGCTGATGGAGACCTTCCACCGCTACACCTTCACCATCGGTGAGGGGGTTACTGCTCTGCCGGGGGATGAGAATCTCTACTACACCGCCGTCATCGGTCGTGCGGCAGAGCTCCACACCTTCCAGTCGAGAGAGTATGTGCAGGCCTACCTGCAGAGAGCACAGATCCCCTACGACCAGCTCGTGGAGGAGCCGATGACCCTCGAGGACGCCTTCATCGGACTAACCGGTAAGTACTGAGTCGGATATGATACAGGGACTACTATATAAGGAGTGGATCAAGACCCGCTGGGCGCTCTTAGTGCTCTACATCGTAGGGCTCGCCATAACCGCCTACGCCCTCCTCACCCTCCAGAGGGTCATCACTCTCCGAGGAGCGGCACACCTCTGGGAGATCCTTCTCTCCAAGGATGTGCTCTTCCTCAATGTACTACAGTATCAGCCCCTCTTCACGGGCCTGATACTCGCCGTGACGCAATTTGCTCCTGAGATGATCCAGAAGCGACTCAAGCTCACCCTCCATCTGCCTATGGGCCAGGGGACCATTGCCCTCACCATGCTTACCTATGGAGTAGGGGTCCTTGGGCTCCTCTGCCTCACGCAGCACTTGATGCTTGCCCTCTACCTCCGGAGCATCCTTGCCCCGGAGCTGGTGACCCATCTGCTCGTCAGCATCGCCCCGTGGTTTATGGCCGGCTTCACCGCCTATGGACTCACCGCCCTCGTGGTGCTTGAGTCCACCTGGCGCCGACGTGTGCTCTACATACTCCTCAGCTACGCACTCGTCCACTTCTACTTCATCAGCACGACCCCTCGTTTCTACCAGGGGGCGCTTCTCCCGATGGGGCTGGTGACGCTGCTGCTCTGCTACGTCTCGATACTCTCGATCCAACGCTTTAAGGAAGGAGTGCAATGAAGCCACTATACACCATTTTGCTTACCCTCCTTGCCGCACTGGCACTGGTCTGGGGCATTACCTCGCTCGGAGATATGACGGCACCCAAAGGGGATTATGTCCCCTTCACCCTCTACAGTGAGGTGGTGGAGGACTTCGCCTCGCTCGACAATCGGAATGGAGAGGGGACCCGCTACTACGACTACGCCGGTCGGGAGTACACCGACAGCGAGTTTGATAGCATCCTCCCCTCCTTCTACTACCGCCAGCTGGTGATGGATGGACGTCTCCCGGATAGCATCCGGGGCATCGCTGTGGATCAGGGACTGCTGGAGCGTGAGAGCTTTATCTTCGTCTCTCACCCCGCGAGTCTCAATACGCACGAGACCCCGCTCTACTTCCTCCTGGAGTCGATGTCCAAGAGAGTCAATCTGGAGATGCCGGAGGATGTCTTCCGCTTCTCAGATCGGCGGATCGAATTTGTCAATATGGAGTCCAACTCGATCGAGGAGGATAAGTCGGCGCTCTACCAGCGGGCACTGGAGGAGAAGGGTGTCACCTTCCCCATCCGCCTCGTGGCAGGTAATCCGACGACCCGCAAGGCGTATGACAATGGCTACCTCCTCGTCGACGCTGCGGACCATCTCTACCAGCTACGACAGACTGTCGGTCGTCCCTTCGTACGGCCGATCGACTTGCCGGAGGACGTGCGGCCTGAGTACCTCTTCGTCACGGAGTACCCCTCCAAGCGGTTCCTCGGCTTCGTCGTCGACCGGGAGGGCTCGCTCTACGTTATCCACCTGCCGGAGTATCGGCTCCAGCGGGCCGATCTCCCCACGCTACGGATGCGAGAGGAGAAGCTGACCATCCTCGGCAACCCCTTCTTTTGGACGGTGATCCAGAGTAATGCTGAGGGGGCAGAGTACACTGCGCTGGATGCCCAGACGCTCGCGAGCGTCAAGAGCCTCCACTTCGACACCCCCGGTGGACGAACTTTCGCGGACTACGTCGTGCCCTTCCAGCTCCGCTTCGAGTCGGGGGAGTACAATTACCTCCACCCGACTGTTAGCCAATTCTCCTGGATCGGCACACTCGTCTGGCTCCTCGCCATCGGCGGCATCGTCTGGTATCGCCGAAGGAAGTAAGGACCATATATAGATACTATTGCACGAAGGCGATCTGCTGCGTTGCTTTCGGAATTCGGTCTCGGTCACGTACGTGAGTACGCTCCCTTCGACCTCATCCTCAGCGTCTTGCATCTCATCCTTCGTGCAAAGTCTCTGCACATTTGAAACAAATGTGCGAGAATGGCACTTCGTGCAACATTCTCATATAGATACTCGAGGTCGCTCTGCTCTCTCATTGACGGGCAGGGCGACCTCGTCTATTAGGTCCCTCTCACTCGGGTGCAATAGTGCTCGAGAAAAAGTGTCGAATGGTGCATGACCTGCTGCAGAGAAGGTCATCCCCTGACCCGTCCCCACAAGCGCTGATCTAATATCGGTATTAGAGAAGTCTAATATCGGTATTAGAGATCACTAATATCGGTATTAGAAATACCCCTGAGGTATCAGCCTGCTTCAGCGGGGTAAGTCACCGGGTCCCCTCCACTCCTGCCGGGGTTTCCTACTATACCCTATATATAGGGTCTTAGCCTATTTTTTGCGACAAAGTGACACTCAAGGGTCAGAAGTACTTGCCGGATCTGGATTTTTGTCGTACATTTGCAACCACATTCGAGAGATATGCGGGCGGAGGTCGGCATAGCGGATGTGATAGAAGACGCGCAGATACCAAAGTGGCCAACTGGGGCTGACTGTAAATCAGCTGGCTTTGCCTTCGGTGGTTCGAATCCGCCTCTGCGCACACGACAAGGGGAAGGAGGTGCCCGGGTGCGGGCATTGATTCTCTTCTTGGATCTGCGGAAGTAGCTCAGTTGATAGAGCATTAGCCTTCCAAGCTGAGGGTCGCGGGTTTGAGTCCCGTCTTCCGCTCTTAGTGCAGTCCCTCCGGGGCTGCGATCATGGCAACAAATGCCGCTTTAGCTCAGTGGTAGAGCGCATCCTTGGTAAGGATGAGGTCCCGAGTTCAACTCTCGGAAGCGGCTCTTATACGAAGTGTGAGGGAGTAGATGAGACGGCGTTACTCCGTTGGTCTCCTTAAGGGGGAGAAATGGGAGTATTGCCGGCTACTATTGCCCTTATGTGGGTAGAGAATTACTTAACTCAACTATATTTTTTGTATTATGGCAAAAGAAGAATTCCAGAGAACGAAGCCGCATGTCAACATCGGTACCATCGGTCACGTAGACCACGGTAAGACGACTCTGACGGCGGCCATCACCAACGTACTTGCCAAGGCTTCTGGTAAGGATTCTGAGGCTCGCTCTTTCGACCAGATCGATAACGCTCCCGAGGAGAAGGAGAGAGGTATCACCATCAACTCCTCACACGTGGAGTATGAGACCATGGATCGCAAGGGTAAGTCCCTTGATGATCTGCTGGATCCCGATGCTGTAGAGGGTGCAGAGCGCGGTACTGACATCGTAGGACGTCACTACGCTCACGTAGACTGCCCCGGGCACGCCGACTATGTCAAGAACATGGTCACCGGTGCCGCTCAGATGGACGGTGCCATCCTCGTAGTAGCTGCTACCGATGGTCCTATGCCCCAGACCCGTGAGCACATCCTGCTCGCCCGTCAGGTGAACGTCCCCAGCATCGTCGTATTTGTCAACAAGTGCGATATGGTCGAGGATAAGGAGATGCTCGAGCTCGTAGATATGGAGACTCGTGACTTGCTCTCTAAGTACGACTACGATGGCGACAATACCCCCATCATCCACGGCTCTGCCCTTGGTGCTCTCAATGGTGAGCAGAAGTGGGTCGACACCGTTATGGACCTGATGGACGCTGTCGATCAGTACATCCCCACTCCCGAGCACGAGCTGGACAAGCCGTTCCTCATGCCTGTCGAGGATATCTTCTCCATCACCGGTCGTGGTACCGTAGCTACCGGTCGTGTAGAGACTGGTCGCATCAAGCCCGGTGACGCTGTAGAGATCATCGGTCTCGGTGCTGATGGCCTGAAGTCTACCGTAACCAGCGTGGAGACCTTCCAGAAGAATATGTCCACCGGTGGTGAGGCAGGTGACAACGTAGGTATCCTGCTCCGCGGTATCGACAAGGATCAGCTGAAGCGTGGTATGATCGTCTGCGCTCCCGGCACCGTGAAGCCGCACTCTGAGTTCAAGGCTTCCATCTACGTCCTCAAGAAAGAGGAGGGTGGCCGTCACACGCCGTTCCGTAACCACTACCGTCCGCAGTTCTTCATCCGTACGCTTGACGTTACCGGTGACATCGAGCTGCCTGAGGGTCAGGAGATCGTGATGCCCGGTGACAACGTAGAGATCAAGGTGAAGCTTCTCTCTCCGGTTGCTTGCGACGCAGGTCTTCGCTTCGCCATCCGTGAGGGTGGATGCACCGTCGGTGCAGGTCAGATCACTGAGATCCTCGACTGATCTCACGGTCTGTAAGACCCAAGCAAGTCAATAGACTATGATAAGCCGTCCCTCGGGACGCTAACGCCTCAGGAGACGGCTTATCTATAGGGGATTAGCTCAGTTGGTAGAGCACCGGTCTCCAAAACCGGGTGTCGTGAGTTCGAGCCTCGCATCCCCTGCTCAATTTAAAATGTGTAAGTAGATATTAGGCTTTATGGCTGAACCTGAGAGCAAGAACATCTTCCAGCGCAGCAGCGCCTACGTCAAGGCGTGCTTCGACGAGCTGCGTTATAAGGTGTCATGGCCGACGCCCAAGGAGTTATCCCAGAGCGCGGTGATTGTATTGGTAGCTTCCGTCATACTATCCCTACTCATATTTGGTGTAGACCAGATCCTCGAGTATGCGATGAGTGGACTTTACCGTCTGATCATCTAATAGCCGAGCTGGAGGTCAAGGACTGACGGGCGAGATGAGGACTCATCGCGTGCCGCAGTCTTTCCCTATATGATAGGCTTCATGACAACCCTTGCGAAGTGAGGTGCGAGACCGATAGGTCTCTCCTGCACCTGCTCGCTCCCCTTAGGGCTTCCTATTTAGTCCGATTTACTTTAGTTTCACACAAGTCCGTGAGTGCGGTCCCTCGGGACTGTCGGACTGGCAGATGCTTTGACAATGTCTCACGACGATCAAGATCAGGTATTCAAGTACTACGTCCTCCAGACCATCTCCGGCAAGGAGGAGGCTGTGAAGGACTATATCAACGGCATGCGTGATGTAGAGCCGTTCTTCGACAAGAATGTCGGGGAGATCTTGGTGCCTATGGAGACGACCATCACTAAGCGTCGTACCGCATCAGGCAAGCGTGTAGAGCGGGTAAGACCGTACTACAGTGGCTTTGTCTTCGTGGAGGCGCGCCTGGCGGGCGAGACGACGCATAAGCTGCGTCGCGTCCCCGGAGTGCTGGGCTTCATCGGTGGTGACGTCCACCCGGAGCCACTGTCTGACCTCGACGTGAAGCGCATCAAGGAGATCTCCGACCGTCTTGCAGAGGGTCCGGAGGATCTCGATATGAGCTTCTCGGTCGGCGATCGTGTGAAGGTCAATGAGGGCCCCTTCACAGGGTTCTTTGGTGACGTGACTGAGGTATCCCCGGATAGTAGGAAGCTGAAGATCTTGGTGAAGGTCTTCGGGAGAGACACTTCGATGGAGGTGGATTACACACAGGTAGAAAAGGAGAGTGAGTCATAGCCGTCTCATCTGTGAGAGGTGAGCCCGGGCAGTCGTCCCGGCGTGAGCCGATCACAGGTATCCCGGCATCATAGGTCCCAGGAGTCACCCCTCCCCTCCTCGCGAGAGGAATGGACAGAGGAAGGAGCTCCACACGTGGGTCTGATGTCATTAAGGGTGGCGGTTCCTCGAGTGTACTTTTCGCCAAATTATTGTTTGACAATAAACTGAATGAATCATGGCAAAAGAAATTGCCGGTCAGTTGAAACTTCAGATCCGCGGTGGAGCAGCTAATCCTGCCCCTCCGGTTGGTCCTGCACTTGGTGCAAAGGGGATCAACATCATGGATTTCTGCAAGAGATTCAATGCTGAGACACAGGACAAGGGCGGACAGCTCCTTCCTGTCGTCATCACGTACTATGCGGACAAGTCCTTTGACTTTGTCATCAAGACGCCGCCCGCTGCCGCTCAGCTCATCGAGGCCTCTAAGGTCAAGAAGGGTAGCGCACAGCCCAATCGTAGCAAGGTGGCTAGCGTCACTTGGGACCAAGTGAAGGAGATCGCTCAGAATAAGATGAGCGACCTCAACTGCTTCACCGTGAAGAGCGCCATGCGCCTGGTTGCCGGTACGGCACGGAGCATGGGGATTACCATTAAGGGAGACTTCCCCGAGGATGTCGAGTAATATCAGAAGGTAGAATACGATTATGAGTAGAATATCTAAGAATCGCAAGATCGCTCTGACTAAGGTCGACAGCACGAAGGAGTACTCTCTCAAGGAGGCTTCGCAGCTCGTCAAGGAGATCACCACGACGAAGTTTGATGCCTCCGTAGATATGGATGTACGCCTTGGCGTCGATCCTCGTAAGTCCACCCAGATGGTACGTGGTACCGTCACCCTGCCTCACGGCACGGGTAAGACGGTGCGTGTCCTCGTCCTCTGCTCTGCCGATAAAGAGCAGGAGGCTAAGGATGCCGGTGCCGACTATGTGGGCCTCGACGAGTATATCGAGAAGATCAAGGGCGGATGGACTGAGATCGATGTGATCATCACTATGCCTGCTATCATGGGTAAGATCGGTGCCCTTGGCCGTGTACTCGGTCCGAGAGGTCTGATGCCTAACCCCAAGAGCGGTACGGTGACCAACAACATCGGTGATGCTGTCCGTCAGGTCAAGGCTGGTAAGATCGACTTCCGTGTCGACAAGGCCGGTATCGTCCACACCTCCATCGGTAAGGTCTCTTTCACCCCCGAGCAGATCGCTGATAACGCACGTGAATTCCTTCGCACACTGGAGCGCCTGAAGCCCACGTCTGCCAAGGGTACGTACATGAAGAGCGTCTATCTTTCCAGTACCATGAGTCCGGGTATCAAGATCGACACCCGAGCATTGACTGAGGCGTAACGTATGTCTCCCTCGGAGATATATCCATCCCTCTTTTGTCCTATAGATAAGTATGAAGAAAGAAGATAAAGCGAAAGTCATCGAGCAGCTCAAGGAGCTCCTCGAGGCTTATCCCCACGCATATTTGGTCGACGCCATGGCTCTCGACGCTGAGCAGACTACTGCCCTCCGTCGCCAGTGCTTCCAGCATGGTGTCAAGATGATGGTCGTGAAGAATACGCTCCTACACCGCGCCTTCGTTGACATCAACGAGGAGCAGTATGAGCCTTTCCACCCCTATCTCAAGGGCACCAGCGCGCTGATGCTCTCTGAGACCGCCAATGCCCCTGCCCGTGTGCTCAAGGACTTCCACAAGGAGCTCAAGAGTGCCGGTACCGATATCGAGAGGCCGAGCCTGAAGGCTGCCTACGTCTATGATACCTTCTACCTGGGTGCTGCCGAGCTCGATACGCTGGCTGCCCTCAAGAGCAAGGAGGAGCTCCTCGGAGATATCATCTCCATGCTCGAGTCTCCGATCATGGACGTCATCTCTCAGGCCAGCTCTGCAGGCAACACCATCCATGGTGTCCTGGAGACTCTCGAGAAGCGAGCCGAGGCGTAAGGCGTTTGGGACTGCCTCGCCCTCTACGGAGGCTGAGACTCTCCCCATCGGTGACCGTCTATGCCGGGACCTGATCTGCCCTCCCCCTTACTGCGGGATGTGCCCGGCATACCAGACTAAGCGACAGATCAATGTAAGACAATCCATTAATACGTTTACAACTTTTTTATATATATAATAACGATATGGCTGACGTAAAAGCAATCGCTGAGGAGCTGGTCAATCTGACCGTCAAGGAGGTAACTGAGCTGAAGACTATCCTGAAGGATGAGTACGGCATCGAGCCTGCTGCTGCCGCTGTAGCAGTAGCTGGTCCCGCTGCAGCAGGTGCCGGTGAGGCAGCTGCCGAGAAGTCTTCTTTTGACGTAAACCTGAAGGATGCCGGTGCATCTAAGCTCCAGGTCATCAAGGCTGTCAAGACCGCTCTCGGACTTGGTCTCAAGGAGGCTAAGGAGCTTGTCGACGGTGCTCCCTCTATTGTCCAGAAGGATATGGACAAGGCTAGCGCTGAGGCTCTTAAGAAGACCCTTGAGGAGGCCGGAGCTACTGTTGAGCTTCAGTAATCCTCACTTACTACCCCTGACTCTCTCGTAGAGTAGGGTGAAGGGTTAAGGACCGGCCATTACCGGCAGGTTCTTAACCTTTTCGTGTCTTTTACTACTCCTTGAATTAAAGAATTTTATGTCCTCACAATATAAGCCTGAGAGAGTCAGCTTTGCCTCTTCCAAGCATCCATTACCCTTCCCGGACTTTCTCGACATTCAGCTCAAGTCGTACAAGGACTTCATGCAGCTGGATATGCCTGCCGGTAAGCGGAAGAGCCAGGGACTGTACCAAGCATTCCTGGAAAACTTTCCAATCACCGACACGAGAAATAACTTCGTCCTCGAGTTTTTGGATTACTTCGAGGATCCTCCCAGGTACACCATTGAGGAGTGTCTGAGCAGGGGGCTCTCTTATACTGTCCCTCTCAAGGCGAAGCTCAAGCTGTATAGTACAGATCCTGAGCATGAGGACTTTGATACTTCTATTCAGGACGTCTACCTGGGGCAGATCCCCTATATGACGCCTGCAGGTAGCTTTATTATCAACGGCGCTGAGAGAGTGGTGGTGTCGCAGATGCACCGCTCCCCGGGAGTATTCTTCTCGGTGAGCGTGCACAACAACGGCACCAAGCTCTTCAACGCCCGTATCATTCCCTTTAAGGGATCTTGGATCGAGTTTGCGACAGACATCAATAACGTCATGTACGCCTACATCGATCGCAAGAAGAAGCTGCCCGTGACCACTCTGCTGAGAGCCATAGGCTACGAGACTGATAAGGACATCCTGAGTCTCTTCGGCATCGCCGAGGAGGTGAAGGTGACCAAGACCAACCTGAAGAAAAATATCGGTCGTAAAGTAGCCGCACGTATCCTCGATACGTGGGTAGAGGACCTCGTGGATGAGGAAACGGGTGAAGTAGTCTCCATGGAGCGCTACAATGTAGTGGTCGATCGAGATGAAGAGCTTACGGAGGAGAATATCCAGGCGATCCTTGACCTCAAGAATGCGCCCAAGACGATGCTCCTCGAGAGAGAGTCTGAGTCCGGACTCGACTATAGTGTCATCACCAATACGCTGCAGAAGGATCCCTCCAACTCTCAGAAGGAGGCGGTCTACCATATCTACCGCCAGCTCCGCAGCCAGGACCCTATGGACGAGCAGTCCGCTCAAGAGGTCATCAACAACCTCTTCTTCTCTGACAAGCGGTACGACCTCGGCGATGTCGGTCGCTACCGTATCAATCACAAGCTGGATATCGATATCCCCGAGGATACGAAGATCCTCACCAATGAGGATATTGTCGCCATCATCGACTATCTTGTGAAGCTGAAGAATGGTCGTGCCAACATCGATGATATCGACCACCTGAGCAACCGCCGCGTCCGCACCGTCGGCGAGCAGCTCTATCAGCAATTTGGCGTCGGCCTCGCTCGCATAGCCCGTACGGTCCGCGAGCGTATGAATGTGCGGGACAATGAGGTCTTCACCCCTGTCGATCTGATCAATTCGAAGACGATCAGCAGCGTGGTCAATTCCTTCTTTGGGACCAACCCGCTGTCCCAGTTTATGGACCAGACCAACCCTCTGGCAGAGATCACCCACAAGCGCCGTCTCTCGGCTCTTGGTCCGGGCGGTATCAGCCGTGATCGCGCAGGATTTGAGGTGCGAGACGTCCACTACACCCACTATGGGCGCCTCTGCCCGATCGAGACCCCTGAGGGTCCCAATATCGGTCTGATCTCCTCTCTCTGTGTCTACTCCAAGGTGAGCGACATGGGCTTCCTCGCCACGCCGTACTTCAAGGTCGATGGTGGCAAGGTTGACTTCAGCATGGGCGGTGTCCAGTACTACACCGCCGAGGCGGAGGAGGATATGACGGTGGCGCAATTCACCCCCAATATCGGTGACGACGGGACACTCCTCGACGGTCAGATCAAGAGCCGTCACGGGTCGGACTTCCCCGTTGTAGATGCCGAGGATGTAGACCTCATCGACGTAGCGCCGATGCAGATCTGCTCCATCGCTGCCGCACTGATCCCCTTCCTCGACCACGATGATGCGCACCGCGCCCTCATGGGTAGTAACATGATGCGTCAGGCTGTGCCGCTTCTCCACGGAGAGTCGCCTATCGTCGGCACCGGTCTCGAGGGACCGATGGTGCGCGATGGTCGCTCTCAGGTGATGGCCGAGCGGGATGGCGTGGTCGAGTATGTCGATGCTAATACGATCCGCATCCGCTACGACTACACCGAGGACGAGCAGTTTGTCCGCTTCGCTGACGAGGTGACCGAGTACCACCTCTCCAAGTGGCGTCGGACGAACCAAAGTACCACCGTCGATCAGCGCCCGATCGTCATGGAGGGCGATCGCGTCACTGCCGGACAGATCCTCACCGAGGGCTTCGCCACCGAGCGTGGTGAGCTCGCCCTGGGACGTAATATCCTCGCCGCTTATATGCCGTGGAAGGGGTACAACTACGAGGATGCTATCGTCATCAATGAGCGCCTTGTCCGCGAGGACTTCTTCACCTCCGTCCACGTCGACGAGTACAATCTCGAGGTTCGCGACACCAAGCGCGGCATGGAGGAGCTGACCAACGACATCCCCAATGTCAGTGAGGATGCCACCCGCGAGCTGGATGCCAATGGTATCATCCGCGTAGGTGCCCACGTCCACCCGGGAGACATCATGATCGGTAAGATCACCCCTAAGGGCGAGAGCGACCCCACCCCGGAGGAGAAGCTTCTCTTTGCCATCTTCGGAGAGAAGGCGGGCGACGTGAAGGACGCTTCGCTCAAGGCGGATCCCTCACTCAGTGGCGTCGTGATCGATACCCACCTCTACTCACGTGCCGTCAAGACCGGCAACAGCCGCAAGACGATCCGTGACCTCAAGCAGCAGCTCGACGAGGAGCAGGAGAAGGAGCAGGACCAGCTCATGAAGCTCTTCCTCACCAAGCTCGGCAAGCTGACCAATCGCAAGGTCAGCCAGGGGATCAAGGACTACGTCGGCACCACTGTGGTCGCCAAGGGAGTCAAGATCACCGGTCCTGTGCTCAAGCAGATCATCTACGAGGAGGTGGTGCCCGAGGGCTGGACCTCTGACGAGCATGACAATCAGCTGATCGCTGACCTGATCATCAATTACCTCCATGAGTCCAAGGTGATCGAGAGCCGCTACTACCGTAAGCAATTTGACGCCACAATCGGTGACGAGCTCCCCAATGGCGTGATCCAGAATGCCAAGGTGCTTATCGCCAAGAAGCGTAAGATCCAGGTGGGCGATAAGATGGCAGGACGTCACGGCAATAAGGGTATTGTCTCCAAGATCGTCCGCACGGAGGATATGCCATTCCTCGAGGATGGTACGCCGGTCGACATCTGTCTCAATCCTATGGGTGTGCCCTCGCGTATGAACCTTGGGCAGATCTTCGAGGCGGTCCTTGGATGGGCAGGCTATAAGCTGGGCGTAAAGTTCTCCAGCCCCATCTTCGATGGCGCCTCACTCGATGACCTCAACGAGTGGACCGACAAGGCCGGTCTCCCGCGCTACGGTGTCTCCTACCTCTACGATGGAGAGACGGGTGAGCGCTTCGACCAGCCCGCCACCGTCGGCGTCACCTACTTCCTCAAGCTTGACCACATGGTCGAGGACAAGATGCACGCCCGCTCCATCGGTCCCTACTCGCTCATCACGCAGCAGCCACTCGGTGGTAAGGCACAGTTTGGTGGTCAGCGCTTCGGAGAGATGGAGGTATGGGCCCTCGAGGCCTACGGTGCCGCCTACACCCTGCGCGAGATGCTCACCGTCAAGTCAGACGATGTGGTAGGTCGCTCCAAGACCTACGAGGCGATCGTCAAGGGCTCCGCATTCCCGGAGCCGGGCATCCCTGAGTCACTCAACGTCCTTGTCCACGAGCTTCGTGGTCTCGGGCTGGGTTTCAATCTCGAGTGATCGATCGGTGATTTTTTGAGACGCATAAAGTAGAGAAAATCATAGCTTATGGCTTTCAAGATAACAAACAAGATCAACCCCAACTTCTCCCGCATCCGCATCGGGATCGCCTCTCCGGAGGAGATCCTCGAGAATTCGCACGGTGAAGTAACCAAGCCGGAGACGATCAACTATCGTACCTACAAGCCGGAGCGCGACGGACTATTCTGTGAGCGTATCTTCGGTCCGGTCAAGGACTACGAGTGCCACTGTGGTAAGTACAAGGGGATCCGCTATCGCGGGGTCGTCTGCGACCGCTGCCAGGTGGAGGTGACGGAGAAGAAGGTGCGTCGTGAGCGCATGGGGCACATCAAGCTCGAGGTGCCGATCGTACACGTCTGGTTCTTCCGCTCTGTCCCCAATAAGATCGCCTATCTCCTCGGCATCCCCTCCAAGAAGCTCGAGAAGATTGTCTACTACGAGTCTTACGTGGTGATCAATAAGGGCGTAGCCGAGGACGTCGAGGATCTCGACTTCCTCACCGAGGAGGAGTACCTCGACATCATCGATCGTCTCCCCGAGGGCAATCAGGACCTCCCCGACAGCGATCCCGACAAGTTCATCGCCGGTATCGGCGGTGAGGCCATCCTCAAGCTCCTTGAGCGAGTCGACCTTGACAAGCTCTCCTACCAGCTCCGTGCCGGTGCCTCCAAGGAGACCTCCCAGCAGCGCAAGAAGGAGTCCCTCAAGCGCCTCCAGGTGGTCGAGAGCTTCCGTGCCTCCAATGGCTACTCCCGTCCCGAGTGGATGGTGATGAAGGTGATCCCCGTGATCCCCCCGGAGCTCCGTCCTCTCGTGCCGCTCGATGGTGGTCGCTTTGCCACCTCGGACCTCAATGAGCTCTACCGCCGGGTCATCATCCGCAACAACCGTCTCCGCCGACTCATCGAGACGAGGGCGCCTGAGGTGATCCTCCGCAATGAGGAGCGTATGCTCCAGGAGTCTGTGGACTCACTCTTCGACAACAGCCGCCGCTCAGCTGCCGTCAAGAGTCGCAGCAATCGTCCCCTCAAGTCGCTTACCGACTCCATCAAGGGTAAGCAGGGACGCTTCCGCCAAAACCTCCTCGGTAAGCGCGTCGACTACTCCGCCCGCTCCGTCATCGTCGTCGGTCCTGAGCTGAAGATGTACGAGTGCGGTCTGCCGAAGAATATGGCTGCCGAGCTCTACAAGCCCTTCATCATCCGTCGCCTCATCGACCGCGGCATCGTCAAGACCGTCAAGAGTGCCAAGCGCATCGTTGATCGTCGCGAGCCGGTCGTCTTTGACATCCTCGAGAATATCATCAAGGGACACCCCATCCTCCTCAACCGTGCCCCTACGCTCCACCGACTCGGTATCCAGGCCTACCAGCCCAAGCTCATCGAGGGTAAGGCGATCCAGCTCCACCCGCTCTCCTGTACGCCCTTCAATGCGGACTTTGATGGAGACCAGATGGCGGTCCACCTCCCCCTCTCCAATGAGGCGATCCTCGAGGCACAGTTCCTCATGTTTGCCTCACAGAACATCCTCAACCCCGCCAACGGTGCACCGATCACCGTACCTACGCAGGATATGGTCCTCGGTCTCTACTACATCACCAAGACCCGCACCGGGGCCAAGGGTGAGGGCAAGGTATTCAGTGACTTTGAGGAGGTGCAGGTCGCATACGACCAGGGCTGTCTCGATATGCACGCCATCATCAAGGCGCGTGTTGATGACCTTGACGATCAGCGTCAGCCGATCACCCACGTCATCGAGACCTCCTACGGGCGTATGCTCTTCAATCAGATGATGCCCAAGGGCGAGCTCCCCTTCTACAACGGCGTGGTGGGGAAGAAAAACCTCCGCCTCATCATCGGTGAGGTGATCAAGTACTGCGGTATCGCAGAGAGCTCCGCCTTCCTCGATCGCATCAAGAACCTCGGCTACTACATGTCCTACAAGGCAGGGCTCTCCTTCAACCTCTCCGACGTCATCGTACCTAAGGAGAAGGAGGAGATCATCGCCGACGGCTTCAGCCAGGTCGATGAGATCATGGACAACTTTAATTTCGGTATCATTACCGACAACGAGCGGTACAATCAGATCATCGACGTCTGGACCAACGTCAATAATAAGATCTCCCAGGTGCTCATGCAGCAGCTCAAGGAGGACGAGGACGGCTTCAACTCCATCTACATGATGATGGACTCCGGAGCGCGTGGATCCGCCAACCAGATCCAGCAGCTCTCCGGTATCCGTGGTCTGATGGCCAAGCCGGTCCGCAGCGGTGAGGGGGCCCAGACGATGGAGAATCCTATCCTGACCAACTTCAAGGAGGGCCTCTCCGTGCTCGACTACTTCATCTCCACCCACGGTGCCCGTAAGGGACTCTCCGATACGGCACTCAAGACTGCCGACGCCGGATACCTTACCCGCCGTCTCGTCGACGTCTCATCCGATGTCATCATCACGGAGGAGGACTGCGGTACCCTCCGCGGTATCGTCCGTCGTGAGATCAAGGAGGGAAAGAATGTCGTTGCCTCTCTCTACGAGCGCATCCTCGGCCGCTGCTCAGTCCACGACATCATCCACCCGATCACGGGTGAGCTGATCGTCCGTGCCAATGAGGAGATCGATGAGGCCGCCGCCACCAAGATCCAGGAGTCCCCCATCACCGAGGTGGAGATCCGCTCCGTCCTCACCTGCGAGAGCAAGGAGGGTGTCTGCGCCAAGTGCTACGGTCGTGATCTGGCACACAACCGCCCCGTACAGATGGGCGAGGTAGTCGGTGTCGTAGCGGCACAGGCGATCGGTGAGCCGGGTACACAGCTGACCCTCCGTACCTTCCACGCCGGTGGTGTCGCCTCCTCCGATACGGTCGAGCGCTACATCAAGGCTCAGTACGACGGTATCCTTGAGATCGACGAGCTCCGCACCGTCGACTCCAAGGGCGAGGACGGCAAGAGCTACAAGGTGGTCATCGGCCGACAGGCAGAGATGCGCATCGTCGACCCCAATACCCACATGTCGCTCATCAGCAACAATATCCCCTACGGTGCCCACCTCTTCGTGGAGCCCGGTACGGCAGTCAAGGCCGACGACACCATCTACGAGTCCGACCCCTTCAATGCCGTTATGGTCGCTGAGGCCGACGGTACCCTCCACTTCGAGGGACTCAAGGAGGGCGTCACCTACGAGGTACAGAGCGAGTCCAATGTCGCCACCGGCCGCAGTGAGTGGGTCATCATTGAGAGTAAGGACAAGAACACTACCCCAGCCTACAGCGTGATCCGCAAGGGCGAGGAGAGTGCCACCTCCTATGACCTCCCGGCCGGCGCCCTCCTGACACAGCGAGATGGTGCCAAGCTCAAGGCCGGCGACATCATCGCCAAGATCCCCCGCGTCGTCGTGAAGACCGGTGATATCACCGGAGGTCTTCCCCGTGTCACCGAGCTCTTTGAGGCACGCAATCCCACCAATCCTGCCGTCGTCTCTGAGATCGATGGTGAGGTGACCCTCGGGCGCATCCGTCGCGGTAATCGTGAGATCATCGTCACCTCCAAGACCGGTGAGGAGCGCAAGTATATGGTGCCACTCTCTCGGCAGATCCTCGTGCAGGAGAATGACTTCGTCCGTGCCGGCGATCCCATTTCCGACGGGCAGATCTCTCCGCAGGACATCCTCGCCATCCTCGGCCCCAATGCGGTGCAAAATTACATCGTCAATGGAGTCCAGGACGTCTACCGCAAGCAGGGTGTGGCGATCAATGACAAGCACTTCGAGATCATCGTTCGCCAGATGCTCCGCAAGGTCCTCGTAGAGGATGCCGGCGACACCAACCTCCTCGAGCAGGACATTGTCGACAAGCAGGATATCAAGGACGCCAACGACGCCCTCTGGGGCAAGAAGGTGATCACCGACCCGGGAGACTCCGAGGAGTACAGCGAGGGTCAGATCATCACCCTGCGCCGCCTGCGTGACGCCAACAGCCAGCTCCGTCGCAAGGACCTCCGCACGATCGAGGTACGTGACGCCATGCCGGCAGTCAGCAGTCAGATGCTCCAGGGTATCACCAAGGCTGCCCTGCAGACCAAGAGCTTCATGTCCGCCGCCTCCTTCCAGGAGACGCCAAAGGTGCTCAATAACTCTGCGATCGAGGGCAAGACCGATGCGCTCGACTCCATCAAGGAGAACGTCATCGTCGGTCACCTGATCCCCGCCGGTACCGGCTTGGCAGCGCGCAAGGGCTTCGTTGTAGCCAATAAGGCAGACCTCGAGACCAAGCGTCTCCTTGAGGCCGCAAAGGCTACCGCCCCCGCCCCGCTGGACGAGACACCCTTAGAGGATATTATGCCTGAGGACTGACGTCCGGTCAGTCTCATTTGAGTTAAGTAAGGTCGGCTCCCGACAGGATTTTATTCCTGTCGGGAGCCGACCTTTTTTTTTGCCCTCTACCTCATCGCACCCCGACCGGGTTGCTCTGTGTCAATCGTCCCTTCCGCCAAGAAAGCCCGTACCCAGCGGGGGGAGTAGGCACCCCTCCGGGGTACACCTCGATGGTCGTCAGTCTTCGCCGTCCGACTTATCCGACTTATCCGACAAGAGAGCGCATCCGGCAGGTGGCACCCCGGCAGGGGTGCCCGCTCCATAGGCATCGGTCATCCGCGAAGCGGTGACCGATGTGTAGCGCCCTCCACCTTACTCATCGACCCCTTGCGGGTCGCCGAGCAGATATTCCCGTCCCGGCGACACGCAAGGGGTCGAGTCAAAATACCTATGCTTATACTCAAGATAGAGGATGTGGCATACGCAAAGCAGGAGAAGCAGAGGCTGCCCCCCATCTCCCCGCACCCGGTGAAGATCACCTCACTTGTCCGGAAGCTCCAGCGCTGCAAATATAGCACACCCCCTGGGAGGAGTTATCTCACAGAGTCTCTCTGTGTCTCTTCTTGTCACTTTTTGTCTAAAATGGAGTCTCTGGCGATCTTTGGCACTTCGTGCCTCAACACCCGGTCTATGAAGAAGACACCCCTATCGGGGTCCTCTGTCGGATCGCCTTCAGTGAAATAGGGCGGGGGTGGCACCCCCCTTACGGTTGCTGGTATGCTGAGAGCCGCTAGCTTTGTGCAGGGCGTCCGACTTGTCCGACCCGTCCGATGAGACAGCCCGCACCCGGCGGAGATCCCCTCATTTGTCCGGAAACTCCAGCGCTGCAAATATAGCACACCCACTGGAGGGGTTATCTCACAGAGTCTTTACCTGTCTCTTCTTGTCTCTTTCTGACTAAAATGGCGTCTCTGGCGATCTTCGACACCTCATGCCTCAATGTATGGTTAATGGGCGACGATCCTTCTAAAGCGTCACCTCTGCCGGGAGTCGACCTTTTTTTTGATCTCTGCCACCTTTGCCGATGCAGACCTGTTTAGGGCAATAAGAAGGGGGAAGCACTGAGCTTCCCCCCCAAGATGCAATCGGTATCTAACGTTTTCCGAAAGCACCAGCAGTCAACTTGATTGACCACTTTGCAGTTATTTCTCTGACTGCGCTTCAAATGTACAAACTCTTGGTATGACCACCAAATCTTTGGTCCTCAGAGACATCGTGTGGCGACGGACTGCCAGGAGGACAGACTGACTCGAGGGCGAGGATGCGAACCGGAAAAACAAAGAAGAACTCCTGAAAGGGTGACCCGCCTAACATCGGTCGGGGCAATTCAGAAGCTCTTCCTTCTATACGGCAAAGATAGAGACAATAGGTAATACCTCCAAATATAGGGCAGGGATGACGCATTTGAGCTTATCAATAAGAGAAGTGCTAACCTCTGTCGCTGTGCAATCTCGCTGACCGAATCCCGCCCTGCCGCTATCGCCTGCCGATCCCTCCGGGGCTCTGCCCCTCCGGGATCGGCAGACGGGGTGAGTCCTATGCAGGTGAGCACTTAGGTGACCATCGCATCGTACGACCCGTCAGACTCGTCCGACAAGACAGCACACCCTCTGGGATCGGCTAGCGTGGCACCCCAGCAGGGGTGCGTTTTGCGTAGCCCGGGTGTCGGAGGGGCGCAAGCCCCGACGACCCCGGGGAATCATTCTTCCATCGACCCCGCCAGGGGTCGGTCGTAATGGCGAACTCTCGGAGGGACCGACACCCTGACGGGGTCGTATATATAAGGCGTATCACAGGAGTCCCGGGGTCTTCGGCACTACGTGCCTCGACACCCGGGCTATTTATGCTAACCACCAAACTTTTTGGGTAGAAATTTTATGCGGTCTGATTTTGTTGAGCTACTTTGAGGTGGTGATCGGGATCATATAAGGTATCGTTCTTCACCATAGCCCATATTATAGTGATCAGCTTATTCTTAATGTTATTGATGATGACGAGCCTCGGCTTGCCCTTTTTGAGCAGCCTTTCCTTGTAGAGGGCGATCTCAGGATTCCAAGACATAGCTGAGACGGCGACCATATACAGAAGTCCCGAGTAGTAGGAGTCAGCCTGCCTGCTCCTATGGGAGCCGTTTTGTATGGACGTGCCGGACTCGCTTCTGAAGGGGGCTATCCCGAGGAAACAGGCTAGAGACCTCTTGGAGCCGAATGTCGTAAAGCCGCTCGTGAGGACAATCAATGCGATAGCAGTTACCGGTCCCACACCGTTGATGCTGACGATGATATCATTGATCCTGGTGAGCTTCTTGTCAGCCCTTATGAGACTGCACATTTGTCGGTCTACCTTGGCAATCTGCTCTTTGATGTAAGCCAGTTGTCTGTCCAGGATTTTTATATTCATCACGATGGCCTTGCTGCCGGGCTTAGCCTTGAGACGGACTTCGGCATCATGTCTCTTGCACATCAGTCCGGCTTGCTCCTTCACGAGACGTCGTCTGATGTCGTTGCATTCCCTGAGCTCCGAGAGGATCGGACTTTCGGGGACAAAGAGTCTGACCCTTTTCTGATAGAAAGTCCTTGCATACTCGGCGATCATAGTTGCGTCCGCCGAGTCAGACTTCTCTCGGACGATCCTGCCGGAGCCGTTCTTGATACAGACGGCGTTCTCCAGCCAGCAGTCGATCCCGGCGTCAAAAAGTCTCCTTGGCAGGAGGAGACTATAGCTCCCGGTATGCTCCCCACAGACCAGCACGTCGGAGAGTGAGCACGTCTCAGGGAGGAGCTTTACGATCCACGATATGAGTGCCTTAGCGCCCTTATCATCATTGGAGAAGGACTTGTTCAGGCAAACCGGATCCGGATCCTCACCAAGAAGAGCAGAAGCGACAAAATTCGCTTTGGCAAAGTCAATGCCGATAAATAGAGTTTTCTTCATAACTTTGATTGCTTTTTGTTTGAGCGGTACTAAGCGACAAAAGCTGTTTTAGTCAAAAGCTGTAATTAGGTTCTTCCTATCTATTTATCTGGCTTTTAACAGCTTGACCGAGAGGAGGTCCATAGCCCGGGATGGATTTTTCAATCCCTGCTAAACAGATGGTTTACCTTCCTCTCAGTCGGTTAGTGCCGCTCTTCATACAACAAAGATACGATACTAACCCTGCTGTCAGGAGCACCAGCTCCCAAAAGAGTTATCTCCTTTGTTTGAGTGGCGTTGAGGGGCTTTTGAGCGGGGCTCAAAAGCCCCTCAACGATCATGTGACAAACTTACAGCTATGCAGAAGGGACCCCTATCGGGGTCCATTGCTGGATCGCCTCTCGTGAAATAGGGCGGGGTGGCACCCCAACAGGGGTGCACCTCGCCGTCCGACTTGTCCGACTTGTCCGACCCGTCCGACTTGTCCGACTCGTCCGGCACCCTCGCATCCACCTGAGCTCAGAGGAGAGCGCGGGCGAGGGTGGGGGAGCCATTGGGACAGGGGATGAGCGTAAGCTCTTCGCCACCCGCCTCGTGGAAGATCCTTCGCCCATCGATGCCCACCTCTTCGAGCGTCTCCAGGCAGTCGGCGACAAATGAGGGACAGAGGACCGCCACCCTCCTGACCCCTTCGCCCGGCAGTGCGGCGAGCCGCTTCGTGAGCTCGGGCGTCAGCCAGCGGTGACCGAAGCGCGACTGGTAGACCAGTTCGTAGCTCCGCAGTGGAGACACCTCCGGGCACTCCAGCAGCAGCTCCATCGTCCGCCGGCACTGGTAGGTATAGTCCCGCTCAGGGTCCCTGAGGTAGGGCTTCACCTGAGAGAGCGGAAGCCCGTGGAAGGAGAGGAGGAGATGCGTCTCCGGTGACAGCTCGGCTCCTGCCACCTGCTCCGCCAGAGAGCGGATGAAGTCCGGGTGGTCGTAAAAGGGACCCCGCTCCGTGAGTCTGTAGGAGGGTCGTAGAGCCTCGTACCTCCTCCGCACAAAGTCGCTTGCCGAGCCGAAGCTACTCGAGGCATACTGTGGGTAGAGCGGTTGCGAGATCAGCTCCGTCACGCCGTCGACCTCAGCCTGCCTCAGCGCCCGATCGACCGATCCCTCCTCGTACCGCATGGCGAGATAGGTGGGGCAGCCGGAGAGCCGGCTCAGCTCCTCCGCCAGTTGACGGCTATAGACCACTAAGGGTGACCCCTCGGGCAGCCAGACCTGCCGGTACCGCTTCGCCGACTTGGGCGCCCGCCTCGGCACGATGATCCCCCGCACCAGCAGCTGCCTGAGGAGGTAGGGCATCCCCATGATCGCCGGGTCGGTGAGGAAGGTCCGCAGGTACTGCCCCACATCGTCCACGAGGCACGAGCGGGGGGAGCCGGTATTGGTGAGGAGGTAGCCTACCTGTGTCATTTTTCTTTACTCTTTTCTCTCAGGAAGGGAAGGAGCAGGATCGCTGCGAGACCAAAGATGGTGGTCGTCGCCGTCTGAGTGGTGTGGACGATCAGCGCAAAGGAGGCGGCGGGATCGGCAGCGACACCGAAGAAGATCAACGACTGGATCACGACGAAGTGCCACGGCCCGATATTGCCCTGTATTGGCAGGATCGATGAGAGGGTGATGAGGGAGAAGGTCACCAGAGCCACCCCCGGCCCCAGCTGCTCCGTGAAGCTAAATGCCCCGAAGGTGAGGTAAAAGGCAAAGAAGTAGCACGCCCATATCCCGACCGTGTAGAGGAGGAAGAGCCACCTCGCTCGGCGGTCCATCTCCACTATCGTCCGCAGTCCAACGAGGAAGTTGAGCCACCCCTTGCGGATCTTATGCCGGAGCCGCAGTCGCCTCGCCACTCTCCCGATGAGGTAGACCCCCAGCCCCACAGCCAGCAACAGGAGCAACCAGGTGAGGGGAGAGGTGGCGGGTCCCTCGGTGGGTGAGGGGATGCGGACGTGGTGACGGAGGAATGCGGTGAAGTAGGTCGCATTCAGCGCCAGACCGGGGAGGATCAGGAAGAGCGTCGTGAGCATATCCACCGCTCGCTCGGCGATCATCGTCCCGAAGAGCCGGGAGAAGGGCAGCCCGCTGTAGCCCTGCATCGAGCTGCAGCGCCAGAGATCTCCGAGACGAGGGATCAGCATATTGACTGCGTAGCTTCCCTGCACGTGGAGGACCGAGGCGGTGAGGGTGGAGCCGTACCTGCCGGCACGCAGGGGTGCCACTTGTAGGTCCCACCGCAGCCCACGGAAGAGTACGGAGAGCGGTCCGAGGAGGCAGGAGAGCACGATCACCCACCACCTCACGTCCTCCCGGAGCGTCTCCTGAACGACGTCGAAGTCGACCTTTCTGTAGAGCAGGACGATGAGGAGCACCCCTATCAGCAGGGGGAGGATGATCCGGAGACTCTTTGGTAGCTTACCTGTCATGAGTGCGCGGGTCCGCTCTCTTTTTGGTACTTTTGTACGTAATGGGGTGAGAGAAGCGGGGATCCCTATCAAGTGATGGGGCAAAGGTAGCCTTTTTCACCCTAACCCCGTTCCTCCTCACCTTTGATCCGACCGACTGATAGCATGGCAAAGCGCGTACGGGCCAAGAAAGCCCTCGGACAGCATTTCCTCCACGACGAGTCCGTGGCGGAGCGTATCGCTGAGATACTGGTCTCCCGTCGGGATCTGCCGATCCTGGAGGTGGGGCCCGGTATGGGTGTGCTGACGAAGTACCTCCTCTCGATCTATCGGGATACCGTCGTCGTCGAGCTGGACGGGGAGTCCGTGGAGTACCTGCGGGAGACCTTCCCCGAGCTGGAGGGCGATCGGCTCATTGAGGGAGACTTCCTGACGCTCCCCCTTGATCGGATCTTCCCGGAGGGGCAGCCCTTCCTCCTCATCGGCAATTACCCCTACAATATCTCCAGTCAGATCTTCTTCCACATGCTGGAGTACCGCGACCTGATCCCGATGGCGGGGGGTATGCTGCAGCGGGAGGTGGCACGCCGCCTGACGTCTGAGCCGGGCACGAGGGACTACGGCATACTCACGGTGCTTCTGCGCGCCTGGTACGATGCGGATTACCTCTTCACGGTCCCACCTGGCGCCTTCACCCCACCGCCCAAGGTGCAGAGTGGCGTCCTCAGGCTGACACGCAACGACCGCACCTCCCTCGGTGTGAGAGAGCAGTCCTTCCGGCGGGTGGTCAAGGCGGCCTTTGCCCAGCGACGTAAGATGATCCGCTCCTCGCTGAGGGGACTGCTCCCGGAGTCAGTCCCGCCGGAGATTGAGCGCTACCTGACGATGCGCCCCGAGCAGCTCGACGTCGAGGACTTCATTGCCCTCACCCGTGCTGTGGACGAAAAGACGATCTGCCCTAATGATGAAGAAACGCTGAGATGATCGAATTGACCCCCGAACTGACGAAAGAGCTCCGTCACTACCTCGAGACCAACGATGCGGCTAAGCTGCAGCGCACCTTCCACGCGATGCACCCGACCGACATCGCTACCTTCATCGACGACCTCTCCGATGAGGATGCGACGCGTGCCCTCCGGGTGCTCCCCGATGTCAAGGTGGCGGACGTCATCACCGAGATGGACCAGGATCGGCGACGTGAGATCCTCTCCCTCGTGCCGGAGCAGGAGATCGCCACGAAGATCGTCCAGAATATGGATACCGACGATGCCGCCGACCTGATCCGCGACCTGCGGAGCGAGCGGCAGGATGCGATCCTTGCCCATATCCCCGACCTGGAGCAGGCGGGCAATATCGTCGACCTCCTCCACTACGATGAGGACACCGCCGGTGGTGTGATGCGGAAGGAGATGATCGTGGTGAATGCCAATTGGTCCATGCCCATGTGCCTCGATGAGATGCGCCGTCAGGCCGAGGAGCTGGACGAGATCTACTACGTCTACGTCGTCGATGACCTGAAGCGGCTGATCGGCATCCTGCCGACGAAGACCGTCATCACCAATCCCTCCATCAGCGAGATCCGGTACGTGATGCTCCCCAATCCCGTCATCCTCCACGAGAGCGACTCTATGGATACGGTGATCAAGACCTTTGACCAGTACGACCTCGTCGCCATACCGGTCGTCGATGCCCTCGGGCGGCTCAAGGGCGTCATCACCATCGATGATGTGGTGGATGAGATGCGTGAGAAGCACGAGGCTGAGAGCCAGATGGCGAGCGGTCTCTCCTCCGACATCGACACGTCCGACAATATCTTTAAGCAGACCGGTGCCCGTCTCCCGTGGCTCCTGATCGGGATGATCGGAGGGATTTTTAATAGTCAGCTCCTCGGCATCTACGACAGCGTCTTTGCGATGATCCCGCAGATCTCCCTCTTCATCCCCCTTATCGGCGGTACGGGCGGTAATGTCGGTATGCAGTCCTCCACCATCGTTGTGCAGGACCTCGCTCGCGGCTCGCTCGACCTGAAGCGCATCCCCCGCACGATACTCAATGACCTCTGCGTCGCCCTCGTCATCGCCAGCGTGATCAGTATGGTCGTCTTTGTCTACAATTATTTTTACATCAAGGATATGCTGGTGATGGCAAGCGTCTCCCTCAGCCTCTTTGTCGTGGTGATCTGTGCCAGCCTCTTCGGCTCGGTGATCCCGCTCCTGATGAATGCAGTGAAGATCGACCCCGCACGCGCCACCGGCCCCTTCATCACGATCTTAGATGACCTCATCGGTATGTTTGTCTACATGACCATCACCCAGGCCCTCTATGGTCACTTCCGCTGATCTCCCTGCTATGAGACGCCCCCTCTTCCTCCTTCCCCTCTTCCTCTCTCTCCTCCTCCTCTCCGCCGGCTGCGGTCCCCGCAAGAGTGTGGTTCAGAAGGCTGCAGAGAAGGCCTACGACGCGGACTACAAGGTCCCTCGGCGGGAGGTACGGGCTGTCTGGTTTCCCACCATCTACCGCTCCCAGTATGCGCGGATGACCGTAGCAGAGTTGCAGAGCGATCTCCGGCAGAAGGTCGACCGACTGGCGGAGCTGGGGGTCAATGTGATCTACTTCCAGGTCCGACCCGAGGCAGACGCCTGGTTCTACTCACCCTATGAGCCGTGGAGCCGCTTCCTCACCGGAGAGCAGGGTAGGGCACCGGAGCCACTCTGGGACCCGCTTGCCTTTATGGTCAAGATCTGCCACGAGCGCTTCATCGAGCTCCACGCCTGGATCAATCCCTACCGCGCTGTCGCCGACGTCGGCTCCGCCGTCGCCCCGGGGCACCCCTCCCGCAAGCATCCCGAGTGGTTTGTCCGCTACGGCAAGCAGCTGCTCTTCGATCCCGGCCTCCCCGAGGTGCGCGCCTACACCTGCAGGGTGGTGCGCGACATCGTCACCCGCTACGATGTCGACGGGATCCACCTCGACGACTACTTCTACCCCTATCCGATAGCCGGGGAGACTTTTGACGACGACGCGACCTACCGCCGCTATGGTGCCGCCTTTGCCTCTAAGGGCGACTGGCGGAGGGACAATGTCACCCGACTGATCCGTGACCTGTCCCGCACGATCCACAGCGTCAAGCCCTACGTCCAGCTCGGCATCAGCCCCTTCGGCATCTACCGCAATGAGCGGACCCATCCCATAGGGTCAAGAACGGCAGGACTGCAGAATTACGACGATCTCTACGCTGACCTCCTCCTCTGGGACGAGGAGGGGCTCATCGACTACGTCGTCCCTCAGATCTACTGGAATATGGGGAATAAGGTGGCCGACTACACCGAGCTGGTGCTCTGGTGGTCGCGCCACATCCACCACGCGCAGCTGGTAGTTGGTCAGCACGTGCGCCGCACGATGGATGGCGGGCAGCTCCACCCCAAGTTGGTCCTCGCCGCCGAGCATACCGCAGGCAACGCCATCTGGCCGGGGGACGACCTCTGGGGCGTCTCCTACAGGGGGATTGCCGATCAGCTCCACCGGGACTACTGGCCCCTCCCCGCCCTCCTCCCTGAGCGCCCCTATCCCGCCACCATGGAGCCCTTCCCGGAGCCGGAGCGCGACGCCGCAGTCCTCCGGGGGAGCGGCAGGCAGGAGCTGGTCTGGATGGACGACCTGCCCCTCCCGCCGGGTCAGGAGACCGCCTACTACGTAGTCTACTGCCACAAGCGCGGGACATCCCTCCGCAAGGCCCTCGACCCCGAGAATATCGTTGGGCGGACTCACGACACCCGCTTCCGTCCGCTCGACTTAGGGGGGACCTTCAAGGTCGCCTTCACCATCACCCGCATCGATCGCTTCGGTCACGAGCACGTGATCGCTCGAGAGATCAAAGCGGTCCTATGATCTGAGATCATTTTTTTTAGAGAAAAAAAGAAGAATAGCCATGAGCCACAAGATTGCTTTTACCTTCCCTCCCTTTAAGCCCGAGGGCTACGACGAATTGAGTGAGAAGGGCTGTGAGGTCTTCATGCCTGAGCCCGGATTTGTCTATGACCCCGAGGACCTCTCCGCCCTCCCGGCGGATGCTGAGGTAATCGCCTCAAGCTTCACCCACCCGATCACCGAGGAGGTGATGAGCCACTTCCCTCACCTCAGGCTGATAGCCAACTACGGTGTCGGCTTCAATAACATTGACCTCGACGCCGCAAAGAAGCGCGGCATCGCCGTCACCAATACCCCTCGGTCGGTGATCCAGGGGACGGCGGAGCTGACGATGGCGCTCCTGCTGTCGCTCACCCGGCGCATCACCGTATGGGACAGCCGCCTGCGTCGCGATCGCGATGCGGTCAATACCGGGCTTATGGGGACTGATCTCGGCAAAAAAACTATCGGGCTGGTCGGCTTTGGCAATATCGCCCGTCGTGTCGCCGACTTCCTCCGCCCCTACGGTGTGACCATACTATATAATAAGCGTCACCGGCTCGACCCGCTTGAGGAGGAGGCACTCGGCGTCACCTATGCCGACCTGGAGACCCTCCTCCGAGAGAGCGACATCGTCTCCCTCCACACCCCGCTCAATGCTGACTCCCGGCACCTCATCAATGCCGACACCATCGCCCTGATGCGTGACGGTGCTATCCTCGTCAATGTCGCCCGAGGAGCGGTGATGGACGAGCAGGCGGTGGTCGACGCCCTCCGGAGTGGCAAGCTCGCCGGGGCGGCCTTCGATGTTTTTGAGCATAGCGACAAGCCCCTCGATGCCCTCTACGATATGGAGAACGTGGTGATGACGCCCCATGTGGGTACCCAGACGACCGAGTCCCGCCTCTCTATGGAGTACGAGCACCGGGACAATATCCTCGGCTTCCTCCTCGGGGACCGTCGTGTCGCCTACGTCTACAACCCCTCCGACCCCAAGTAACCGCCCGACCCGGAGTTGCACACACATAGTAAGGACTTGTGCCGAGAGCCACCGCTCCCCGGCACAAGTCCTTTTTTTTGCCTACTACAGCCCTCTCCCCAAAGATGATCCCTGCGGGGTCGGCAGGCGGGGTGAGTCTTATACAGGTGAGCACTTAGGTGTCTATCGCATCGTCCGACCCGTCCGACTTGTCCGATAATATAGCGCGCCCTTCGGGAACGGGTTGCACCCCGGCAGGGGTGCACGGTTTTTAGCCCGGGTGTCGAGGAGGGGCGTAAGCCCCGACGAAGACCCCGGGATAGCTTGGCAGGGAGAAATCCCCTCGACCCCGCCAGGGGTCGCACTGATAGCCTGACTGGTAAGTGCGACATCCTATCGGGGTCGTATCTATTTAAGATGATCAACCGTTACCCGGGGTTATAGGCACTTCGTGCCTCGACACCCGGGCTAAAAGCCGACGATCCCTCCGGGGCTCTGCCCCTTCGGGATCGGCAGGCGGGGTGAGTCTTATGCGGGTGAGCACTTAGGTGTCCATCGCACTTGTCCGACCTGCCCGATTTGTCCGATAATATAGCGCGCCCTTCGGGATCGGACAGCGAGGCATCCCGGCAGGGGTGCTCGCTCCATAGACATCGGTCATCCGCGGAGCGGTGTCCGATGTGCAGAGTCGCCCTCAACGATCTCGACCCCCAGAGGGTCTCTGAAAAGCCCCCTCCCTACAAGCGATGTTCTAATATCGGTATTAGAGAATACTAATACCGATATTAGAGTTTCCTAATACCGATATTAGTCTTCTCTAATACCGGTAAAAGAAAAATCCCCCGGGATATGCGATTCCTGGAAAAAGTACACAGTTGACTGAATATTACTAGGACTGTATACCGGTCATTGGATTAAGACCTGAGAGTGTACACACCCGGAATGGGTTAGGTGTCAACTCGTATACAAATATACCCATTTATTACTAATGAGTACACACTTATTTTGCAAGTCCTTCATGGTCGCAGGACTTCTCCGTTGGAGGCGGGAGAGGCCCCCCACCCCCTCTTTGGGGGTGAGGGGCCTCTCCCGCCTCCTTCCCATTGGACAATAGGGGATTAGGGTAGTCGGGCAGTAGCATTTGCATAGGCGTTTTCATCCCTATTGCCCGATGAGGACGAGCTGTATTGTAGGTCATAACACTCGTCTTTACTGCTGACTTAGTATGCTCAAAATCAAGTTTTTCGGTGTCGTACAAGAAGTCGTTCTTCAGTGTCCCATTCAGCCGCTCTGCCATGGCATTGTGGAGAGGATCTCCGGTCTGGGTCACGCTGGTTATGATACCGTACTTCGCCTCTAACTCGGTCATTTCCTTTGAGATATACTGACATCCGCGGTCGCTGTGGAAGATCAGTCCCTCAAGTGGATATCCGTGCTTTGTAAAGAAGAGTATGGATTGCTTTAGAGCATTGAGGGGCCCTTCTGTCGAGAGAGTCTTGCGGAGGTCAAATCCGGTGATGATCCTGCTGTAGGCATCCATCGTAAGTGACAGATAGACAAAGCCTTCTGACGTCTTTACGTAGGTGATGTCGGAGACCAAGAGACGGCAATTGTCAGGGGCGATGTACTTTGGGATCGTATTGACATGATCCTCAAAGCCATGATTCACAACCCCTCTTGTCGTCCGAGGAGGGCGTTTCTTCTTGGCTTCTCTCAAGAGCATGTTGTTGGCATCCAGAAGCTTGGACAGCCAGTCTCGACCCACAGTGAAGATGTCACGGAAGTATTCATTTGACAGCTTGTGGAGTACGGTCACACCCGCCCTTGGCAGCTGATCTCGCTGTCGTCGGCAAAAGTAGAGTACTGCACTTGCCTTGGTGGACTCATCGTAGCCCTCGTTGGCGAGACGAGCAGCCTGAGCCCTCACTCTATTGTAGTAGCCCTTTCTGCTGACGCAGAGGTATTTGCAACACTTGCTTACACCGATTGAGCGACCACTGATGTTCTTATCTTTCATCTCACCCACTAGTCTAAATCGTTCTTTTTTTTTAGATCAATGTGATACTTCGAGGACAGGTAGTCCAAGGACGCTTTTTTGATCTCGCACTCAATTTGTGCCTCTCGAAGTCTTACTTTAAGCTCTTCACACTCACGCTCTTTCTCGATAAGCTTACGCTCGATGTCGCTGATATTCTTACTCATAACCTGCTCTCTGATTTGTTTTGGGGTTGTGACCCCAAAGGTACTGATCCAGCGGGATATCGTTGTAATCGGCACATCGTGACGCTTACTTAGTGACGCAAGAGTCTCGCCCGTACATACCATTTCGCGCATGACTTTTAATTTAAACTTGTCGTCGTAGCTCCTCTGTTTCAGACCCGTTTTTTGGCTCTTCCGAGAGGTCTCTCCCGACTTTTTCGCTTCTTTCTTGTTGTTCATTTCTGCTCCTCTATGTGTGTACTTTTCTAGGACACCCCGGGAATATACAGCGCTACCAATTTGCGACAACGCATTAGAGTCATCATGTGTGGTGAGAGCTTTTGAGTGGTCCGATGAGGGCGATATGTCATCGCCCTTGCCTTCTCTCTATGGTAAACCAGACGCCTATAGGGCGAATTGTAAACCCAAGTTAACGGAAATGCCCTTATTCTGCTACGAAATGGATCAAATTCTCTCCCCGAAGTGCTTTTTCGGTAATTTAAGATTTACTTCGGTGTGAAGAATTATTAAGTTTGTCTATAGCGAGTGACTAACCAAGGCGGTAGGCGACTCCTACCCAATGTGGAAGGCCATAGACAAAACGAGAGAGACAATAATCACTTAATCCAACCATTGTCATGAAGACAAAACAAGTACTTCTTTGGCTTACTATTGTAGGCCTCCTTACTCTAAGCGGCTGTAAGTCTGATAATACACCCGATGACAGCTCAGTCGGCAATGTCTCGGTCAGCAATACCGCACTCACCTTTGCCAATGACGGTGGCTCACAGGACATCACCGTCACCGGATCCAAGGAGTGGACCTATATCTCCAACGTTCCTGAGGGGCAGTGGCTTACTCTGACACAGAGCGAGGATAAGCTTACCGTCAAGGTGGCACCCAATCAGCTGGGAGCTCAGCGGACTGCCACCATCGTCATCATTGGTAGCAAGAATAATAAGAAGATCTCCGTCATCCAATCTGCCGCAGAGGCCAAGATAAGCTTCGGAAATACGGACGAGATAACCCTTACGAATAAGGAAGAGAGCCGGATGGTTACCGTCGAGACTAATACCCAGTCCTGGAGTCTCGAGCCTCTCCCAGCAGAGATTGACTGGCTCAAGGTGACCGCCTCCGGAGATAATAATATCCTCGTCTTGAAGGCGTCTGCCAACAACTCCTACGATGATCGTACAGCGACCATCATTGCTAAGACGGAGAGCGGAGAGCAATTTGCTCTCAAGGTGACGCAGAAGGGTGTAGAGAAGTACATCCTTCCCTATGTGCCGGGAGAGACCTATCGGACCATCGATATGATGAACTTTGAGAGGGAGAGAGGTAATATCCTCCAAGCCTACCAGCAGCCCGGCTACGATAAGCTGAGGGAAGAGCCTATCAATGGCATTGCGCAGTATATTACCTCCAGTGACGTGATGCCTGTACTCGTCTATGTACAGGAGATGGGAGACCCCAAGTATACCGTCGCTCAGACGCTGATCTATGAGAAGGATAACGTCAGTCATGCTGAGACCGAGGCCTATATGAAGCTCCTCGAGGCTAATGGCTACGAGCTGGATAAGGATCTGTCTCAGGATCTTGTGAAGTCTTACTTCAGAAAGGACGATCTCGTATTTGCCCAGATCAATATCACGGAAGGTGGCTCCGTTATCTCCTTCAAGCCAACGTATCCTCAGACAAAGGCCTACCCTACCTTCAGTAAGTTGCCTGAGGGACCCAAGGGCTTAATGGACCTGCTCAATAATCCAGCCGTGAAGTACAAGGAGGTACTCGACTTTGAGACCAAGGCCGGCAGTACATTCAATAAGGGCGGTGAGTGGCCGGTGATGGATAAGGATAATCCTGACCTCTACAGAATGGTCTCCTTTAAGACCAACCTGACCGGCGCACAAGAGGAAGGGATCCGAACCTACTTCTTCTTCACCAAGGACCATCCTCAGGTATCCGGTCTCCTGCAGTCTGTTGGTGAGGTCTGCCTTTACTTCCGTGACCCAAGCCTCGCTATTCGCCTGGAGGGGAAAAATCAGTTTGTTACCTCTGAGTTTGAGGACCTTCTCAAGACCAATGGTTTTGAGTACGACGGACGTAACGACAAAGGTGTATACTACTATGCCAAGCGAGTAGACAGCAAGTGGGTACGGGTACTGTATGTCAGTGCCGTCAGGTTCGTTGATGTCTTTGACAACGCTAAGGCATTGGAGCTTGGCTACTATATGCTCTACAATGAGAAGGCTTCCGGGGCTCAGTCTGAGGCGGCTATCGCCATCCGCCAGGCTAAGAAGGGAGACTACAGCCGTATCGGGTCTCTCGGCTACAATAGATACAGCCATCGTGCTCCCCGTCGATAAGAGAGTCGGACCCCATAGAGATCATAACTTATGAGACTATATAGAGACACGATCCTCCCCCTCCTTGCACTCTGTGTCCTGCTGGTCACGGCCTGCAGCAAGGATGCTCCGGATGAGACTCCCGTCACCATACCGCTCTCAGCCTCACAGATCACGCTCCCCAAGAGCGCCTCTGTAGAGACGGTCACCATGAAGATGGATGAGAGTGAGATGGAGGACTGGGACTATATGCTTACGCCTGATGTCGACTGGCTCCAAGTGACCCGAAAGGGCTCTGACGTCGTCCTAACCGCACAAGAGAATAACGACTCGCAAGATCGCCATACGACGGTGCAATTGCTTCTCGGTCATCGGGCAGGCAGGATCCAGGTGACCCAGTCCGCAGCTGATATGACCTTATCCACTGATCTTAAGGAGATCAGTCTCACCGCAATGGGTGGAGAGAGCGTAGTCCGCGTGGAGAGCAATAGCTCCGCATGGGCAGTCCGCACAGAGGAGGGAGCCGACTGGCTCTCAGTAAGCTCTGTGCCTGAGAAGGGACTGCTCCTGATCCGCGCCACCCGTAATACCACACAGGAGGAGCGGAGCGCTAAGGTTATCCTTGGCTACGAGGGTAAGGAGGCGCAAGAGGTGACGGTCACCCAGGCTGCTCCACTACTCTTCTTTGAGCCCTTCAAGGATGATACCAAGGAGCTCGTCTACAGGGATCTAATCGACTTTGAGGAGGGCAGAGGCTTCGTTTTCACCTTTATGCAAATCGGATCCAAGGACGGGTTTATGGGCTCACCGGATGTGCTCTCCTTCAAGACCACCAGCGACCTCCTCCCCCAGATTAGCTACTTCCGTGCTGTTGACTACGACAACATCTATGAGTCAGCCAGAGTGACTGTAGAGACCGATGAGATGCCAAGGGAGGACCACCCCTTTGTGCAGTATCTCCTCGCTCAGGGGTATACCAAGAGGTATGACCACCATGAGGATGATGTCCACTTGGTCAGCCCCGATGGTTACTTCTCTGTCCGCACAGCCTACAGCAGGCAGGATGACAACTTCTACTTCGAGTTTACTCCCGAGTACCGTCAGGATGGTCCTCTCTCCACCTTTGAGACCCTACCCCTGGGACCGGAGGGGATGCTCGATCGAGTGGATAAGAAGGATGTCAAGTTCCCCGACATAGATAAGTGGGAGACGGAGACGCTCAAGAGTAAGCAGCTCTTCGTGCAGAAGGCAAATACCGATCCGAGTCGTCCGGATGATGTCTATATGGCGCTCTATCAGGCTGCCGAGGGCACTCCCGAGGATATGCGGTGGTACACCTTCTACTTCTCCTATCCCCCACGCAATATCAACCCAGGGGATAAGATCCAGAGTGTCACCGACTGCAAGCTCGTCTTCCGTGACAAGTCCAAGATCCTATTCATCATCGACAAGAGGACGCTGAAGTTCAAGACCACCAAGGAATTCTCTGACCTCCTCAAGGCCAATGGCTACGAGTACCATGGTGTCGCCCCCAGCCTCGGCATGAGGTACCAAAATGCTCAGAAGGGCATGGAGGTCTACGTGATGTTGGCGGACTTCAAGGGCGTCGTCGAGGGAGATGATACCGTGATGGCAGTCCTTTACTACAAGAAGATGACTCCCGCCACTCGATCTCTCACGTCTGCCGCAGTGCCTGAGGAGGCTGCTGTTGCTACCGGTGTGAGAGCGTCCGACACTTTCCTATCTAACCGACACTAATGAGATGAAACATATACATTACTTATCAGCCTCCCTGCTCATTCCTGCCCTCATGGGGCTCTCCTCTTGTGTCTCGACGGATCAGCCTGACCAGGAGAGCGCACCCATCGTGGAGCAGCAGAGCAACCATGGGGAGAACTACACCAATGTCATCCCGGGGACACTGGTCGTTAAGCTCACTCCTGAGCAGCTGACTACCTACCGCCAAGGCGGATCTGCCTCTGTCACGAGAGCACTCTCCTCAGACGCCGCGTACTGGCCGGAGACCTTAGGCGAGATCACTATGACCCCTCTCTTCCTCGACGAGGACGCCTTCAGGGCGCGTCGTCACGAGGCAGGGCTGGATCGCTGGATGATCGTTACCTATGCGGGTCAGGTCCCGCCGCATAAGGCTAAGGCTCTGGTAGAGGCCTCTGAGAGCTTTGAGGCGGTAGAGCTCCAGTGGGCAATGGCCACACCGGAGTCTAAGATCACACCGGTCCCGGCTGAGCAGCTCAGAGAGCTTAGTGAGCGAAATGCCACTAGAGCGATGGACCGCTTTGATGACCCCTTGCTTCCCGCTCAGTGGCACTACTACAACGATGGTCATCACTACCCCAATTGCATCGCTGGTGCTGATATTAACCTCCTTCCGGCTTGGCAGATGGAGACCGGAAAGCCCAATGTCATCGTCTGTGTCGTCGATGGCGGTATTGATTACAAGCATCCCGACCTTGCAGGTCATGTCGATGTAGAGCGAAGCTTCAACTTCGTGCTTGATAAGAACAATCACCCCAAGGGTAAGGGAAATATCTACGATGCATCCGGTCACGGAACTCACGTCGCCGGCACCATCGCTGCCGTTAATAACAATGGCATCGGTGTCTGCGGTATTGCCGGAGGTGATGGTACTCCCGGTACCGGTGTTACCCTGATCAATGCTCAGGTGTTCGGCTACGACACGGAGCGCTCCCTCGGTGGTGCCGCAGGCATTGTTTACGGTGCAGACCATGGGGCTGTCATCAGTCAGAATTCCTGGGGCTACAGAGCCCCGGGACCCAGGACCCTCCCGCAGCAGGACCGTGAGGCGATCGATTACTTTGTCCGCAATGCCGGCAAGCTGGAGGATGGCACTCAGGATCCCAAGAGCCCAATGGCAGGAGGTGTGGTCATCTTCGCTGCAGGCAATGACGGACTTACTTTCCACAGCCTCCCCGGCTCGTATGAGGGTTGCATCAGCGTCGCCTCCTTCGGCTGGGACTTCCAGCGTGCCTCGTACTCCAATAGTGGTGACTGGGTGTCCATCTCGGCTCCGGGTGGAGACCAAAACCGCCACTTTGATCGGGGTGGGGTGCTCAGCACGGTCCCCACTGCGTACGACAAGAGTGGGTACGGCTATATGCAGGGGACCTCTATGGCCTGCCCTCACGTATCCGGTGTCGCTGCACTGATCGTATCTAAGTATGGTCGTATGGGCTACACCTCCGAGATGCTCAAGCAACGGCTCATCTCTGCCGTCAAGCCCTATAGCATCGGGGATCTCAATCGTCAATTCCGTGGACTACTCGGCTCCGGTTACCTTGATGCTGCGGCCGCACTGCTTGACGATGGTAAGATTGCGCCTGAGACTCCCGGTAAGATCACCGCTGAGGTCGGCTATACTACTGCCTCTCTCACTTGGCCCGTCGCCAAGGATGAGGATGGGCTGGATGAGACGGCAACTCTCTACCGACTCTACTACAGCCAGAGCCCCATCACTGCATCCGACCTTGAGAAGACTCCTTTCGTAGAGGTCTATGGCAGCGGCTTACCTCTCGGGAAGAGTATCACCGGGCGGATTGCAGGGCTCCAGGATGGAACCATCTACTACGTGGGTGTGGTGGCAGTAGACCGCTTCGGCAACACCTCCGGACTGGCTACTTCTGAGATTAAGACGAGTGTCAATAACGCCCCGGTCATTACGGAGGGGATGCCTGAGAGCCCTCTTACACTTGACAGGACGGCGAGCTATACGCTTCGCCTCAAGGTCACTGATGCGGATAGCCACAAGTGGACCTATCGTCTCGAGGGTGACCTCTCCGGCGTGACTGCCGTCCGCGAGGATGATACCATTGTGATCACTATCAGTGGAGCTCAGCACCTCGGGAGTTATGCCCTCACACTGATCCTTACGGATGAGTATGGCAAGTCGACCAGCATGGAGATCCCCTTCAAGAGCATCTCCTATACGCCCATTGAGCTCGCTGCTAACCTCACTGAGCTGGTGGTCAAGCAGGGTGAGACCGGTCGTACAGTGGACCTCAACAAGATCTTCCGTGGCACCCCTGGCGCCACTCTCACCTACGAGGCTACGTCTGAGAGAGAGAGCGTCGCTGGCGTGACGCTAAAGGATGCGATCCTCTCCCTCAGCCCGAAGTCTGTCGGCACAGCACCTATACGGATCACGGCTACCGATGGAAGGTCTCACCTCACTATCCGTCTCTATGTCCGAGTAGTCCGGAAGTAGAGTAGGCTATCCACATATTCTACTGAGGACTACCAAGAGTAGCTCACAGCATCACAAGCGTCAGGAGGACCTTGAGGAGATAGCTCCTTAAGGTCCTCCTGACTACTCGTCTCTATAGGTACCCGGTCTCCGGGATGTCGTGGAAGGGGATATCTGCTCGGCGACACCCTACCGGGGTCCTCTGCTGGATCGCCTCTCGTGAAATAGGGCGGGGGTGTGACACCCCTTGCGGATGCTGGTATGTTGGTGGTCTGGGCTCTGTGCAGGTCGTCTGCCCCGTCCGACTCGTCCGACTCGTCCGACAAGACAGCCCCCTCACCACCCCCTCGTCAACCGGCAAATTCTAATATCGGTATTAGAGAAAACTAATACCGATATTAGTCTTCTCTAATATCGGTAAAAGAAAAATCCACCAGAAACATACAAAATTGTAAAATAGATCTCCTTTGTAAAAAAACCTCAGATTGCTATCTGCGGGTGACAATTCTGTCCATTTTGTCCTCCGGAAATGTTAAAATGGACCGATTGGTTAAGGTTAACCTCCAAATACTTGGACTTACCTCTAAAAAGGGTTAACATTGAAGTACATAGATACAGGCGAGAAATTAGAGGTTAATTACTTTGCGAAGTAACCGTCGGAGTCTCGAAATTTTGCACCAAGTCGACGGCCGATAGTCATTATTTTGCGAATGTCGGCCTCTTATCTCCCTGTACGTGTAGTGGAACTTAGACTGTGGGTTGTATCATCCGACAGCTAACTTACTTAATCATCAATAGCAAGTATGAAAAGGAAAATTGAACTGCTACTGGCCTTCCTTCTGCTATCGATCAGTTGCGCTTTTGCTCAGAAGTTGACCGTAAAGGGTACGGTCTTCGATGAGACAGGCGAATCGATCATAGGAGCAACGGTCCGTGAGAAGGGTGTGCCATCCAATGGTGCGCAGACCGACATCGACGGCCACTTCACCTTGACAGTTAACCAAGGAGCAACGCTGATCTTCTCCTATGTGGGGTACAAGACCAAGGAGGTCAAGGCAAAAGCCGAGCTGACCATCAAGCTGGAGCCCGATGCACAGCTCCTCGAGGGCGTCACCGTAGAGACCGGGTACAGCAAGATCGACCGCCGTCTCTTCACCGGCTCTGCTGCCAAGGTGGATGCTAAAGACGCTCTGGTCGATGGTAATACGGACGTCTCTAAAATGCTTCAAGGTAAGGTCGCCGGTGTACAGGTGCAGAACGTCTCAGGTACCTTTGGTGCGGCACCTAAGATCCGTGTCCGCGGTGCCTCCTCCATCTATGGTAACTCCAAGCCGCTCTGGGTGGTTGATGGTGTTGTCCTTGAGGATGTGGTCAATGTCTCCGCAGATGACTTGGCAACCGGTAATGCCAATACCCTGCTTGCCAGTGCTGTCGCCGGTCTCAATGCTAACGATATTGAGTCCTTCCAGATCTTGAAGGACGCGTCTGCCACCGCACTCTATGGTGCACGTGCGATGAATGGCGTCATCGTAATTACGACAAAGAGTGGTGGCTCCGGTCGCACGAACGTTGCATACTCGGGAGAGTTTACCCTTCGTCAGCGTCCTCGCTACTCTGACTATAACGTGATCAACTCTGCCGACCAGATGGACATCTTCCTTGAGATGTACGACAAGGGGTGGCTCAATGATTCATGGACGGGACGCGCCAGCAATGCGGGCGAGTTCTTCGTTATGAGTAACCTTATCAATACTTGGGATCCCGAGAAGCAGGCTTTTGGTCTTCCTAATACCATGGATGCCAAGCTGGCTTTCCTTGAGAAAGCCGCTGAGCGCAATACCGACTGGTTTAAGCTCCTCTTCAGACCATCCGTTCAGCAAAATCACTCCGTAAGCATCTCGGGTGGAAACAAGCAGACCAATTTCTACGGCTCACTCTCCTTCCTCTACGATCCCGGATGGACGATTGCTGACCGGGTGAATCGGTATACCGGTAACTTCAACGTCAGCCACAAGTTTAGCGACAAGCTGACGGCCAAGATCTCCACCAATGCCAGCTATCGTGATCAGAAAGCACCCGGATCTCAAAACCAGGGAGTCAATCCACTTACCGGTGCCTTCACTCGTGACTTTGACATTAACCCCTTCAGCTATGCACTCAATACGACCCGTACCATGCGTGCCTATGAGGATGATGGGGTAACGCCTTTCTACTATCAGCGTAACTACGCCCCCTTCTCCATCCTCAACGAGCTGAAAGAGAACAACCTTTTCATCAATCAGATTGATGGAAAGTTCCAGGTTGATCTCGGCTACAAGCCGATCAAGGAGCTTGAGATTAATGTGCTGGGTAGCGCCCGCTTCGTGAAGACCACCTCAGAGAGCCGTGTGACTGAGCGGTCCAATATGACCATGGCCTATCGAGCCACTCAGAATGCCACCGTCATCCAGAGCAATTCCTACCTCTACTCTGATCCGGACAAGGTTAATTCGTATCCTGAGGTTGTCCTTCCTCTCGGTGGCTTCCTCTATGATACGGATGACCTGATGAAGAGTTATTATTTCCGTACCACTGCCAATTACAATAACACCTTCAACGATGAGCACATCTTCAATGCTCTCGTCGGTTCCGAGGTAAAGAGTGCTGATCGCGTCAATCGCTGGAGCGATGGCTACGGCATTCAGTACTATAAGGGGTCTGCCGTCTTTACCAACTACAAGCTCATGAAGCAGATCCTTGAGCGCGGTGGTAACTACTTCGGTCTCTACAATAGCTACGACCGATTTGTCGCTTTCTTCACCGCACTTTCGTACTCGTACAAGGGACTCGCAACGGTGAATCTCACCGGTCGCTATGATGGATCCAATATGCTTGGACGCTCCATGAGTGCCCGCTGGCTGCCCACATGGAATGCGTCAGGATCATGGAATGTCCGGGAGACGCTCTTCCCGACTGACCAGACGATCTCTCACCTCTTGCTGCGTGCCACCTATGGTCTGACCGCCTCTATGGGACCGGCTCGAAACTCTCTCCCGATCTTCTATAACGGACGGACCTACCGAGGCATTGCTCAGAATGATGAGACCTATGCCTATATTGATGAACTGGAGAATAAGGAGCTGACCTGGGAGAAGCAGTATGAGCTCAATACAGGATTTGACCTCGGACTTTTCAGTAATAGGATCAGCTTTAGCGGTGACTTCTACTGGCGTAAGGGCTTTGACCTGATCGGCAGTATCCTGACCAGTGGTGTTGGTGGACAGATGTACAAGCTGGCCAATTACGCCAATATGGACAGCCACGGATTTGAGTTCTCTCTCAATACCAAGAACGTCACCGCAGGCAAGTTCGCTTGGACGACTAATCTGACCTTCTCGTACAATAAGAATGAGATCACCAACCTTCAGACCCGTCCTCGTGTCAGTGACTTGGTGAACCCCTATGGCTCCCCTCGTGAGGGCTATCCGGTTCGGTCGATCTTCTCCATCCCCTTTGCCAAGCTGAATAGTCATGGTGCGCCTCTCTTCTATCTCGACCCCGAGCATAAGAAGGCTACGATGGAGGGTATCGACTTCCAGCAGAATACGGACTTGGACTTCCTGAAGTATGAGGGTCCGGTGGATCCCACCATCACCGGCGGTATGGAGCACTCCTTCACCTATGGCAACGTGGGTCTCTCCCTCTACTTCACCTATCAGGCCGGTAACGTGATCCGTCTGCCGTATGACTTCTACAGCAGCTATAGCGATCAGTATGCCATGCCGCGAGAGATGCTCAATCGCTGGGTAAAAGCCGGAGACGAGGAGAAGACTGTGATCCCGGGTATCCTGGACAGCCGTCTCTCTGCTCAGGCTTCCTCTGATTACGCGAGAGCCTACTCTGCATACAACTATAGCGATGTGCGTCTCGCCAAGGGAGACTTCTTCCGCCTGAAGGATGTGACCCTTACCTACAGTCTAAGTCAGTCTCTCCTTGAGAAAATTGGCTTCCTAAACCAAGCACAGCTTAGGTTCGTTGCCTCCAATGTTTGGCTTATCTATGCTGACAAGAAGCTCAATGGCGTGGATCCGGAATTCTCCGCTGCGGGTGGTGTCGCACTGCCTACTCCTCACCAGTACACGCTGACTCTGAGACTGGGCTTCTAAGGAACTTATAGAGGATCGAATGAATATGAAGAATAAACTAACGAATATACGATTGAAGGGTACGGCTGTTACGCTCTCCGCCCTCTTCGCCATGGGACTTGTAAGTTGCAATAAGTGGCTTGACAAGAATCCTGATGATCGTACCACGCTGGATAACGTCGAGACCATTAATGAGCTGCTTACTTCAGGATATCCGATGAGATCAAATATCCTGATGTACGAGATTCGGTCTGACAATGCCGCAGACAAGGGTATCCGAGCCTGGGCCAATCCTACCACCGATCGCGAGATCTATACCTTCCAGGAGTACATATCCTCTACGTATCAGGACACCCCTACGGGATACTGGAATAATATGTATGAGTGCATATCCGTAGCCAATCAGGCCCTGAAGGGGCTTGAGGAGCTGAAGGGGCTGACTGCCGACCAGGCGAGAAAAGTGGCTGAGAGTAAGGGCGAGGCACTTATGATCCGTGCCTACAGTATCTATATGCTGGCTCAGACCTTCTGTCGCCCGTATGACCCCACTACGGCTGATCAGTATCTGGGTGTCCCCTGTCCCACTGAGCCGGAGGACGTGGTCCTCAAGGACTATAAGCGTGGGACGCTTAAGGAGACCTATGATCGGATACTGAAGGACTTTGAGGAGGGCTATGCTCTCATCGGCAATTCTTATGCTCAGCCTAAGTACCACTGGACTAAAACCTCTGCCGCCGCTCTCGGGACTCGTATCTACCGTACATTGGGGCAGTGGGATAAGGTTGTGGAGCTTGGAAACTTTGTACTTGGCACAGAGCCGGGCATTATGCTCCGTGACATGACTAAGTACCGCAACCTCTCCTACAACGAGCAGAAAAAGCTTTACACCATGCCCACGGAGAATACCAATCTCATCCTCAACGTGGCCATGAGCTGGTGGGTTGGTAGTGTGGCTGACTCTCGCTATGGCCTTACGCCCAGTATCCGCACGCAGGCTGGATTCGGAGATCACTACAATTTCCTCCGCGTCGAGGTCACTCCCAACGGTCCCTATTTCGGTGGGACTCTCTACGCAAACTTCCCCAAGTGGTGGGAGTATTTTAAGGTCGATAACGTCCAGGCCGGTACCGGCAGAGGATACATTGCAGTGCCATTGGTCACAGCTGAGGAGGTGCTCTTCAATATGGGAGAGGCTTATGCAATGACCGGCGAATATCCTAAGGCCGTTGATGCCCTTCAGCTCTTTGTCACCAAGTTCTTCAAGGGCTATTCCGCCGCTGATGATCGCTATACTGTTACTAATGATAAGATTGTCAGCTTCTATCAGACCGACCAGAGGGTATTCAAGCCCTTCTATCCGCTGGATGAGACGCAGACAGCATATGTCAAGGCCTTTACCGATATGCGTCGTGTCGCTTTCTTCCAAGAGGGTCTGCGCTGGCTGGATATTCGCCACTACAACCTTCCCGTGGAGCACAATCTTCTCTCCCACCGCGATGCCAAGAGCAGCTCCGTGAGCCTTGAGGCAGGTGATCCCCGCTACGCTTTCCAGATCCCCTCTTCGACCAAGGGATACAATCTGGAGCCCAACCCCGGCTATGAGAAGTCTGATAAGTCACTGATGTCCTCCGAGAATCAGTAATACTAATTAGTCATACGAACGTTATGAAATATAATATCAATACTACTTGCCGCTCCCTGCTTCTCTCAGCGATGACCATTTCCCTGGCTCTGGGGATGAATTCCTGCAAGAAGGAGGAGCCGTTGGATGTCGACTACAGCGGTCGCAAGGTGCTGACCGGCAACAGGAGCGAGACAGATAAGTGGCTGGACGAGAACATCCTCAAGCCCTACAACGTCTCTGCTATCTGGCGATATACCGACATTGAGACGCACTACGGATACGATATTGTGCCACCTATGGAGGAGAATGTCGTCCCCTTTATGAAGATGCTGGATTACGTCTTCATGCAGTCTTACATAGAGGTCTACGAGGGCTCTAAGGCGTATAAGGATCCAGCAGACTTTATCCGCACGTACATACCTAAGCAGATCCTACTACTCGGAGAGTACGAGTACGAGGGCGAGGGTGTGCGTAAGCTGGGGCAGGCAGAGGGCGGTCGCAAGATCCTTCTCTTCGGTATCAATCACTGGCAGAATAAGGATGACCTCTCCGAGTTCTTCCACACGATGTTCCATGAGTTCTCTCACATCCTTCATCAGAATAAGCTCTATCCGGAGCAGTTCCAGAAGATCACTGACGACAAGTACACCGGACAGTGGTTCAACCCCAAGGATGACTATGCCAAGCGTTTTCGCATATCTCGTGAGGAGGGTTTTGTGAGCGACTATGCCCGTAAGAATAAGGATGAGGACTTCGTCGAGACACTCACCTACTACCTCGTCCTCTCTCCCGACGGCTGGCAGCAGCTACTCGCCGGCATTGACGGAAGAGAGAAGGCCGCTGAGGCTGCCGAGAAGGCCGAGAATGAGCACAAAACCAAGGAGGAAATCGATCAGATCCACAATGCCACCATGGTCTCTGTGACGAATGCCGCTCGTAGTGCCATCATCAGGAAGCAGGCCATTGTTGCTTCCTACCTTGCGGAGAAGTGGAGCATCGACATTGATCAACTCCGAGACATTGTACAGCGACGTTTACAGGTGGCCTATGGGACAATCCATACTCGTGCACTTGTTAATGGTTCGGGCACGCTGCATCCTACTGCTCTTGACCAGCAGATTCTTTCTCAGGGTCTCGCAGCAGCTTTCCCGGCTGACCAATTGAGTACGTTCTCCTGTGACGGCTGTCGTAGAGACCTCAAAGTTAAGGAGAAGTAATTCACCAATTGATGACAACGAAAGCAATATGAAAACATCTATACAAGTATTTGGCGCCATACTCTTGGGCGTATCCTTAGCATTGACCGGATGCTCAAGGACGGAGGCTGATGTCTTCGACAAGCCCGCTTCGCAGCGTGTCCTTGAGGGGGTGAGTCAGGTGGATCAGATCCTTACTTCCGCCACCAATGGCTGGGGTGCCACCTATAAGACAAGCAGAGGATTCAAGACCGACCTGCAATTCAAGTTTCTGCCCGACCATAAGGTAACCATCTGGTCGGACTTTAGCGCCGATCCGATCACCAGTACCTATAAGTATACCGCTTCTCGCGGTGTTGTCCTCAGCTTTGATACCTATGGCATGATGTCTATGCTGTCCGACCCCACCATCCTTTATGATGGTAGAGGGTCTGCGGAGGAGCGACAGAAGAAGATGGGCGAGAGCTTTGGTGGAGACCTTGAGTTTGAGGTGCTCTCCGCTACTGCTGACTCCGTAGTGATGAGGGGGATCAAGCAGATGAATGACTCCGTCATCCTGAAGCCCCTTGCTTCAGCACCCACTTCAGAGGGTGTTGGCGAGGCTCTGAGTACTCTGGTGAATTTCACCAACTATCTCATGGCCGGTAACGGGTATCGTTATAGGACTGTGGAGGTCGACGGCGAGCGTGTTGGGGAGTTTTACTTCCAGGGCCCCATAGGGGATCTCGTCTCTGCCAATTACGACAAGGCATCCATTGTTATAGTCAGCCCGGATGGAGCGGAGGAGACCTATGCTGTCTCTCCCACAGACAATGGGTTCAAGACTACAACGCCGATCAAGATCAAGGACAAGGAGTACTCCTCGTTTGAGAGAGATGATGCCAAGAGTCCTTTCCATGCAGTAGAGGACCACTCCGTTGTCCTCAATATTAATGGGAATTATCCTGCAAAGATTCGCCCATTACCCACCTTGAATAAGTGGTATTGGGGGAAGAATGATTGGACGTGGGGACCCGCAGTTGATGATATTATCGCAGCTGCCGGCACCTTTTTAGGTACTAAGGTTAAGGAGGTAGGGTTAGGGCTCTACAAGAATGGCGTTCGCACCCTATACGTATGGCCCAATGCACAAGGTGAGCGACTGGATATCGAGTGTAAGCTCACTCAGGTGGATGGTAATATCTATCGACTTGATCTCACAGATTGGCAGAGGGAGAATCTTCCTGGTGGTGCGCTTGAGGAGGGTACAGGTATCCACGAGATGATCAAGTACTTCACCACCTACTTCGACGAGACCACCTATGTCTCATTCGTCCCGTGGGGTAATGGTTCCGGCGTCACCATGTACAGCGGACTTGACAGCCACTATCTGCTTGATATGAGCAATAACTAACGACCTTTCAGGTCGTAGACGATACGACCTCTTCTTATTTTAAGGGTCTCCCCTGCCAAGCTTGGCAGAGGAGACCCTTGAGTTTCTGTCTCCATGATCGTCTGTGACTCCTCATCCCCTGATGTCCTCCACGCTTTTTCTGAAAGTATTTTTATTCTTCAGGGTGGCTTTCTTAAGGACTATTCTATTTCAGTGTCACGATATTGTAACCCGAAGATTGCAAAAACAGCCTTAACTCGCTTCGTCAAATGTTAAAATGGCGAATCTGCACGCATTCGCTCCTCATCTGTTGGGAATATTCGTTGGAATACTTTAACATTGTGATACGATGGTGTGGGATAGGTCGTCTAATCAAGCGGGAGAGCGAGTCCTCTTGTTGATCATAACCCCGGCTGTCGTGGGAGAGGACAGTTTGCCTTAAGACACATTTAATAACTTTCAAACCAACCGGCGGATGCGAGGCATCCATGCCGGGCATAAAAACTAATCTTCAATAGCAAGTATGAAAAGGAAAATCGAACTATTGCTAGCATTTCTTCTGCTATCGATCAGTTGCGCCTTTGCTCAGAAGCTGACCGTTAAGGGTACCGTCCTCGACGAGACTGGTCAGTCGATCATTGGTGCCACGGTCCGCGAGAAGGGTGTGGCGACCAATGGTGCGCAGACCGACATTGATGGCCACTTTACGCTGACTGTCAATCAGGGCGCCACCATTATCGTCTCCTACGTCGGCTACAAGACCCAGGAGGTCATGGCAGCTGCACAGCTCACCATCAAGATGGCTCCCGATGCTGAAATGCTTGACGACGTCGTCGTTGTGGCTTATGGTACCGCCAAGAAGCAGTCACTTGTGGGCGCACAGAGTAATATCACCTCCAAGCAACTGGAGACCCGTCCAATTACGAACGTGACGAATGCACTTGCAGGTGCAGCTCCGGGCGTGCAGTCTATCTCTGCTCTTGGACAGCCGGGCTCGTCTGCTGCGATTCGTATTCGCGGTTTTGGCTCTGTGAATGCAGGCTCTGCGCCTCTCTTTATCGTTGATGGTACGGTCTATAATGGATCTCTCGCAGATCTTAACCCTCAGGATATCCAGAGTCTCTCCGTGCTCAAGGATGCGGCCGCAACGGCACTCTATGGCTCAAGCGCAGGTAATGGTGTCATCCTTATCACGACAAAGAGTGGTTCACGAGGTGGCAGTGGCAAGCCGACTTTCACATTCAGCACCAATCAGGGCTTTAGCACACGTGGACAAGAGTACTACGATACTGTAGGCATTGACGACTGGATGAAGCTGAGGTGGAGTCAGTGGCGCAATCAGTACCAGTATCAGTATGGCTTGGACAATGATCAGGCTGCATACTGGGCAAACTATGAGCTGCATAGCAATGAGAATCTTGCGAATTACAATCCTTACTCTGGGATCCAGAGTGGTGTGGCCGTAGTAGGTATGGATGGTGGTAATCCTGTCCTCGGTGCCTCCAAGGATAAGTCTAAGTGGGAGGCTCCCCTCTATGTCCTCCCTGACGGATCGCTCAATCCTGAGATCACCGGTCTAAAGTGGGGCGATGACCTGAACTGGAATGATGCTCTCTTCCGTGTAGGTTACAGGGGTGAGTATAACCTGAGTGGAGCCTATAGCGGGGAAAACGTGCGCAGCTATATGTCTCTGGGGCATATCTCTGAGCAGGGGTATCGTAACTATACCAGCTACCAACGGACCTCCGGACGTGTGAGTGTAGACTACAACGCTACCAAGTGGCTTGACCTGAGCGGAAACGTCTCCTTCGTACAGGCCGTCAATACTGCTCCCAAGAGAAGTGCCGGTAGCTATAGCTCCAATTCATTCTACTTCGCAGCTGGCATTGCACCCCACTATCCCATCCATGCTCATGACTTTGAGACCGGGAAGCTGCTCGTAGGGGAAGACGGGAAGCCTCAATACGACTACTATAGAGGTCGTAAGTATATGGAAAAGTTCAACCCTGTGTATGAGGGCGAGCTGGACTTTGGGATCTACACGAGAGATATGTTGACCTCTCGTGGCAGTGCGATCTTCAAGATCCTGCCGGAGCTTAAGTTTACTACCAATGTGGCTTACGATCTGGTTAACCAGAAGTACAAGCAGCGCTTCAACAATATTATGGGCGATCAGCCTGTAGGTTTGCTGACTATCGAAGATGGTCGCTATACAACGCTGACATTTAATCAGCTGCTTGACTACTCCAAAACCTTTGGCGACCATAGTATTTCTGCCCTTCTCGGTCACGAGAGCTATAAATATCAGTATCAGTCCCTGAATGCTACAAAGAAGGGGATGCTGATCCTTGGGATTGATGAGTTTGGTAACTTCAGTAGTCAGGATGCGCTCTCTTCCTTGACGGATAGCTACAGGAAAGAGGGTTACTTCGGTCGTGTCAACTATGACTACTCCGACCTGTACAATTTCTCAGCCTCCTATCGTAGAGACGGTAGCTCGCGCTTTGCTCGTGACAGCCGATGGGGTAATTTCTGGGCAGTCGGTGCCGGATGGCATATTTCCAATGAGGAGTTTATGAAGAGCACCAGTGATTGGCTGGACAACCTTAGTCTGAGAGCTTCCTATGGTCGCACAGGTAATGACGATCTGCTCACTCACGATCTGAGCAATTACTATGCCTATCAGTCGCTTTACGGATTTGGATTCAACAATGGATCTTCCGTAGGTCTTGCGCTCACTACCATTGCTGATCCTAAGATCAAGTGGGAGACACAGTCCAGCTTTGATGTCGCTTTGGAGTTCTCTCTCTTTAATCGCCTGAGAGGTTCTGTAGAGTTCTTCAATAAGGAGTCTATTGACCTGATCTTCGGTAAGCCTCTGGTCATCTCTACCGGTAAGACTGAGATCAATACCAATCTTGGAAAGGTCCGTAACCGTGGAGTTGAGTTTGACTTAAAGTACGATATTATCCGCAGCAACGATTGGGACTGGAGTATCTTCTTTAATGGTACTAAGGTGAGCAACGTGATTGTTCGTCTCCCCGAGGCCAACCGTGAGGATGGTATTGAGCTGGATTACCACAAGTATGTGGAGGGCGGAAGCATCTACGATTTTTACCTCAACTCTTTTGTAAAGGTAGATCCTAAGGATGGTGTTGCCATCTACGAGATAGATCGTAAGAACTACCCCGATGCAAAGGGTCTCGGGGAGAAGGGTACTGAATCAGAGAATTGGACGAAGAATGGAAAGTTTGCCAAGAAGGACTTCTTCGGCTCCTCTATTCCTGATCTCTATGGTGGATTTGGTACTTCTCTGAGATGGAAGAGCGTTGACTTCAACGTCAACTTCGCTTATCAGCTCGGTGGTAAGACGTTGGACAGCGGATATGCTAGTCTTATGGGTCGTAACATTGGTGGAGGTAAAGCTATGCATAAGGATATGCTGAATGCCTGGACCAAGCCCGGTCAGATCACCAATGTGCCACGTCTTGATGCCGGTCCTGACGGACAGTATGACAACATGATTTCCGAAAGGCACCTTATCTCCTCTACTGCTCTGATGCTGAAGAATATCAGCCTCAGCTACACACTGCCAAATAGCTGGCTCGAGGATTATGGCTTCTCTAATGCCCGTATCTCTCTTTCCGGTGAGAATCTCTTCCTCGCCTCTAAGCGAAAGGGACTTAACCCAATGGGTCAGTTTGACGGTGTTGTAGGTGCAGCCGGGTATGCGTTTGCACGTACCGTAACGGCTGGCTTCTCTTTCAACTTCTAAAGTAGATACGCACCGATTATATTATGAAAAGAAATATTATTGCAACAGTGCTACTACTGTGTGGTCTGACGCTAACTTCCTGCTCTAAGGACTTTTTGGATACGGCTCCCACAGACGCACTTACCCGCGACCAGCTGAGTGGCTCCTTCAACGGAATGAAGGCGTTGCTGGATGGTGTACACAACACCATGTACAACTATGACTACTACGATGCTATGGGGAATCCTCAGGGCTTCGGGGTAGGCTATGGATCCTTAATGTTCAAGATGGACTACCTGGGCGACGACTTTATCAACTCTGTCCCCGCCATCTATATGGGGTTGCATCGCTATGAGGATCACACAAATCCTTATGGTGAAATTAATGAGAGGGCTTGGCTGTTTTTCTACTCCATTATCAATCAGTCTAGCACTATCATCAATTCCGCTGAGGCTTCAAAGGTCTCCGAGAAAGAAAAGGACTACCTCCTGGGGCAGGCATACACCTTCAGGGCTATGTCTTACCATTTTCTGGCTCAGCTCTTCGGAAAGAGGTATGTAAAGGGTGGTGCTAACGACACTCCTGCTGTGCCTCTGAAGCTTGATGGCGAGAAGACTGACCCGCTACCCCGTGCCTCTGTCAAGGAGATCTATGATCAGATCGACAGTGACATTGCCAAGGCTCTGGATCATCTGTCAAGAGTCGAGACGCAGGATAAGAACCAGATCTCTTATAGTGCTGCTTGTGCCATTGCCGCTCGTGTGGCTTTGGCTAAGCAAGACTATGCCGCTGCTGAGAAGTATGCTGCAGAGGGTATTGCAAAGAAGAATGGCAATATCAAGCTGCAGACGGGTACAGACCTGCTGGATGGGTTCAACGATATCAATGCCACCGAGTGGATCTGGGGCTACAAGCAGGCCTCTGATCAAGACCAGGGGTATTGGGGGTATATGGCCCACGTGTCTTGTAACTTCAAGGCATGGCAGATCGGAGGAACGCACTTCGCGATCAATCGTGACATCTATGATCCTATGGGGAAGAATGATGCCCGTCGTAAGTGGTTCGTCTGCGCCGATCTTGGTGATGAGATCCCAAGCGGAGTAAATGAAGAGCTCTTTGCGCTGGGTAACTATGCCGGTGGCAAGTGGTCGTCTACGGGGCAGCAGGTGAAGTTCTGGGCACAGTCCAGCGACAGCTCCAGAGGTGATATGCTCATCCTCCGACTCTCAGAGCTGTACTACATCAAGGCTGAGGCTGAGGCTCGCCAAGGCAAGGATGCTGCGGCTCAGAAAACGCTGGGAGAAATTATGGTGACTCGTGACCCTGAATACAATGCCTCTCAGTACTCTGGGGAGCAGCTTATCTCTGAGATTATGCGCAATAAGCGGATTGATCACTGGGGTGAGGGACTTCGCTTCTTTGATATCAAGCGTCTCGGAATTACCTTTGATCGCTCTACGGCAAGTAATGTGAAGTACCTTAGCGGTGCAGCTGCTGAGATGTTCAGGAAGAGAAATACCGGAGACCTCGTCAGGTATATCCCTAAGGATGTTAATTCTCCTGCCTGGGAATTTGCGATTCCTTACGATGAGATTAAGGCTGCCGGAGGTGTTATTAAGCAGAATCCTCTGGTACAGTAATTCTAATCCTGCTTTAGTACATTATATGTGAGTGTTAAGCTCACGCTATTTAAGGGGGGTGTGTCGAGTATTATCTTCGGCGCACCCCCCTTTGCGTGAGCTTGAGTAGCTCTTGAAGGGTTTTTGAGCTATAGGGCAAAAACAGTGTGCTTGAGCATTGAGTGAGAACAGATGCTATTACCATAAGGAAATAGGTATATTGTGAAAACAAGTGGTGTATAATAGGAGGTTTAATCACATTGTAATGCATTGCTAATATGCGTGAGACTAATCATCGGGTTACTATGATCATGGGTGCCGGGGCAGTTTTGGATATGAATTTCCCTGGTAATATAGTGACTCCCACGACAAAGAAAATAACGGAAGAAGTATTAAAACCCTATCGTGATATCTTCAACGATAGTAGAGAGATCACTGTGGTGAATGATATTTATGACGAGTTGATCAAAAAGTTTCCTGTAGATCCAAATATCTGGTGGGAGGATGACTTGAAGCCAAATGTCAACTTTGAGATATTGTTTCATGTTATAGAACAATTGCTCTCATATGAGAGTGTATGGTCTGGTAACAATAAGAATCCATATATATATCCCTACTTCGCACCCTTTACGAAGCAGAATTTTGTGTTTGATAGAAATGATTTATCTGCTGTAAGGAGTGAGTATGTTTTACGTATTATGAGAATTGTAAACGACTATAACGAATACTTTTGGAATGATAAAGGAAAGGAAAACTGGTATAGAGATTTCTTTGAGAGTGATTTCAAGTGGGATGTTTTCAACTTCAATTATGATACTACGGTGGAGCAGAGTTTGGGAGTCTTTGAGGATGGTTTCGAGCAGATTCCAGGTAGGGCTGATGCCATCTTCCGCCCTAAAAAGCTAATGGAGAATAAAGATAAGCTCTCCACTATTAATCATATTCATGGATGTATCAACTACTACTATAAGGACCATTCGAATGATGATATATTTGAGACGGATATATATGACTTGTATAAGTATCCTAGTTTTGATGAAGTGGAGGATCGAATGATAGGACGGGGGCAAAGTAACCCGGTCTCGCAAAATAACGAGGAATATATAGCGGGGCCTATCATTACAGGTCTTCGTAAGACGGAGAAACTTATATGTATGCCATACGACTTTTATCATGGTAATTTGCACAAAGCTATCGTCGGTAGTAATTCTATGGTTATAGTAGGGTACTCTTTTGGAGATTTGTATGTTAACAATCTTATCAAAAGGATGCATGCCATCTGGAGGGGAAAGGAACGCATCGTGTTAATAGATAAATGGTCCAGTGAGAATATGGAATATAGAACAGACCTTGAGAAATACCTGCAAATACTCCCCGGAGGCGAATTGGAATTTATTGAGTTGATGTCCGGATGTACTTATGTCGGAGAGTTGTCAGGTTTTTTGTTTCCCTCGAACTATCACTCCCCTAAGTACTCAAAGAATGGAAATCTTATGCTAGTCGTCTGTGGAATGAAGGAAGCTTCTGTTATGAGACAGGAAATTTATGAGTTTCTTGAGTCTTGAGTTTGGAGTTTTTCCTCAATGTAATCCATAATGATTATAATCAATGGCTTTGGTTGCCCATCTTTCTGGTGGTGTCATTCAATGCTACAAGGGGACCAACCACCTCAATAAGTATTGTTGGAATGTTGACCACACCCCCGATTGGTTTAACTACTGTATCGTTGATACTGAGGTCAACTACAATCCGAATGAGAACAACCCGGTACCTTTCCATGCTGAGGGTAATGATCCGGAGTTTGTCTTCTGATATAGTTAGCCTCTACTGATAAAGCAGTTTTATCTGCTTGCTATGATGGAGGGTGCGTCGCACGAGTTGCGGCGCACCTTCTTTGTGTACTCTGTCAGTGGATGTGTCAAGGGAATTGGTGACGTGCTGTGAGTCTCCGGTCCTTTGCCGAAGTATGCTCACCTGACAAGACCACTCTGAGCTCTTGCACAGAGCCTGACCGTGTGACTCAGATAAGGGTCATCCGTCAGGCTCCGTAGTGGATGATGTGCTGCTGAGACTTAGCTGATAATCGTGATGACGAGGCAGATCAGTCCTAAAGCTAGCGAGAGGATTCCCCCCCCCCACACACACAATGAGAATAGCGCAATGCGGTATGGGAGTTTCTGAGCCTCATCAGGGTGGTGCCTAAGAAAGTTGTACGTGCAAGATGGGCTAATCGTTACCTTAACGCTAAGAACAACGCACCCCTACCAGGGTGTAGCCTTTTAGTCCGCCCTATCTTGTCGGACGCGTTGGATGCCCTGCCCAAACTTGTCGGCTCACATAGCACGCCGGCATCCGCAAGGATGCTCGCTCCATAGGCATCGGTCGAGGCACGCAGTGCCGAAGACCGATGTATAGCCATACCCAAAAGACCTCGACCCCCTGCGGGTCGCCGTGAAAGGAGATGCCTGCTCGGCGACCCACAAGGGGTCGAGTGTGGTAGGGTGGGGCGCTGTACATCGGTCACCGCTTCGCGGATGACCGATGCCTATGGAGCGGGCACCCACAAGGGGTGTTGCCCGATCCCGCAGGGGCACGCTATATTATCGGGCGGATCGGATGGCTTGGGCAAGGGGCGGTAATTAGACCATACTTTATGAGTTATAGGATGCTGTCAAGCTCCCAAGCCGAAATATGATCAACACCTTCATTTGTTGGAAGCTTGAAGTCATCCAAGCTAATGACATACTTCGCATAGTTGTCCTCTATCGACAAAAGAGATCGGTACTCTCGCTCTATGGTCTCTCTCTCCGTCAATTGTAGCGTGACTTGGAAATAGAGCCTCCTGCTTCCCTTGATGGCGACAAAGTCTACCTCAGCCTCTTTATTTGTGCCTACATAGACTTGATATCCGGCCCGCCTGAGGCTTAAGTAGACAGCATTCTCGAGTAAGTACCCCATCCCATAGCCAAATCCGGAGTATAGATAATTGTGGTAGCACAGATCATTCAGATAGTATTTGCTATTGGCTAAAATAGTCTCCTTCCCCTTGATATTATATCTCTCTACCTTATGCACGAGGAACGTACTCTCGAGATAGGAGATATAGTTGGAGAGCGTCTCATAGTTTGTCTTCCTATTTCGTGACTTAAAGAAGTTGACGATGTTGGTGATGGAGATGATGCTGGAGGCGTTGTTGACCAGATAGACAAAGAGGTCATCCAGGAGCTTCACGTCCTTTACTTTATACCTTGCGACAATGTCACGAAGCATAACAGTATCCTTTATCGAGGAGACGTAGTTTTGCTTCATCTCATCATTGGGGAGGTTGAAGAGCTCCGGCAGGGCTCCGGCCTGAAGGAAGTCTAGGTAACTTCCTCTATTAGGCTCCTTGTGCGTGATGCCGCAGAACTCTGAAAAACTAAAAGGGAGTATCTCAAACGCCACATACCTTCCCGACAGTAGCGTTGCAAGCTCACCGGACAGCAGACTAGAGTTGGAGCCACTTATAAACACCTCACAAGGCTCAGCATAGTCTTGTGAGTGTGAGTTGACAAATCGCTCCCACTCCTTAACGCCTTGTATCTCATCAATGAAGAGGAATACTTTCCCCTGCGGCTTGAGCTCCTTCTTGTATTGCTGAAATAGGTCCTCGAGGTCTTGATAGTCAAGAATGTCTGAAAACTCAAGGTATTCCTTATTGATGTAAAGAATATTACGGGGAGGGGTGCCGTCAGCAATCAGCTGTGCTGCTATTTGCCTCAGGATGTAGCTCTTCCCGGCACGTCGCTGACCTACTAATACTTTGATCAGTTGGTTGTCAATGTACTGACCTATCTTCTCCGTGTAGAATGTGCGTGGGTATCCTAAGCCGATAGGACGCTCATCCCAGAAGTTGTATTTTCGTATGGACGTAATCATGTCAGGTGTGCTTGAAATTCTTGTACAAATGTAGGTATTTTCAAGTACACCTGAAAATATCGCTTTTTTGATAAAAATTTCAAGTGTGCTTGAAATTTCTATTGCCGACCCCTTGCGGGTCGGCGTGAAAGGAGATGTATGGTCGGCGACCCACAAGGGGTCGAGTGTGGTAGGGTGGGGCGCTGTACATCGGTCACCGCTGCGCGGATGACCGATGCCTATGGAGCGAGCACCCACAAGGGGTGCTTCTCCCTCCTCTCATCACGATGAGATCAATGGCTACTGTGCCACTTAAGCGTGTCACCCCTGATTTGTAGGTGGATCAGTTGTGTCTTATTCATCGGAGAAGTGTCGGAAAGGTGGCTGATCAGGGTCGGGGGAGACCCAAAGGGACAATCCCCCCTGCTGAGTGTGGTATATTTGCAGCCCGTAAGTCGGACAAGTCGGAAGTTTTGCCCAAATGCACTAAACCCTGATAGTAATATCGGCATCCGAAGGATGCCCGTTCCATAGGCATTGGTCGATGCACGAAGTGCCGAAGACCGATGTATAAGCCATACCGAAAAGACTACTTGGTAGGGGACCCCGGTAGGGGTCCGTTTTGCATAGCCCGGGTGTCGATGCACGAAGTGCCGAAGACCCCGGGTTACCTGTGGTACGCCTTATATATACGACCCCGACAGGGTGTCGCTCCCTCCGGGAGCTCTCTATTGCGAGCGACGCCCTGGCGGGGTCGTGGGGGTGAAAGAGGGCTATGCTTACCCGGGGTCGTCGGGGCTGCGCCCCTCCGACGCCCGGGCTATGAACAACGCACCCCTGTCGGGGTGCAGTGATGGATGATGACTGCTCGGCGACCCGCAAGGGGTCGAGGGTGGTAAGGATGGCTCTCGGCACATCGGTCACCGCTTCGCGGATGACCGATGCCTATGGAGCGAGCACCCCTACCGGGGTGCACCCCGCAAGTCGGACAAGTCGGACAAGTCAGATAAGTCGGACGTTATACCCAAATACACTAAGCTCTGATAGTATAATCGGCATCCGCTGCCCGCTCCATAGGCGTCGGGTGACACAGGGCGTGTCTGAGGAGACTGGGCATACAGAGAGAGGTCGCAGGTGGGGATTGGCGACCCGACCTGCGACCTCTGTATACCTATTAAGGATCCCTTGGGGGAGACTTACTTGACGAGGTAGCGCTTGACGCTCATCTTGGGCGTGCGCTCGAAGTCCTCCTCACGGAGCTCCACCTCAGCGATCTGCTGGTAGGGGTTGAGGAGGGTATTGATCTGCTTGCGCACCTCCTCGAGTGCTGCCTTGGGCTCCTTCTGCTCCTTCTCTAAGACAGCGTAGTCGGGGTAGACGACGGCAACGAGGCGCTCACCTCGCTGCACGACGACGCACTCGGCGACGTAGGGGTGGATATTGTACTTCTCCTCGATCGCCTCGGGGTAGACGTTCTCCCCATTGGAGGTAAGGATCATCGCCTTGATGCGTCCGGAGATGTAGAGGTACTCGTCCTTGTCGTAGTAGCCGAGGTCTCCGGTGCGGAGCCAGCCGTCTGCGGTGAAGAGCGCTGTGGTGGCCTCCGGATTTTTGTAGTAGCCTTTGCAGACATTCTCCCCGCGGACCTGGATCTCGCCCACCTCGTGCCCCTCGGCGTCCTCGGCGACGTGATCCGCCTTGGCGATGCGGACCTCCTGGATCATCGACATGATCTTGCCGACACTGCCGTGGCGGTAGCGCTTGGGCTCTATGTAGCTGATGAGCGGGGCGCACTCGGTCATGCCGTAGCCGACGGTGAGGGGAAAGCCGGCCTTCATCAGGAAGTCGGAGACCTCGTCATTGAGTGCTGCACCACCGACGATGAAGAACTTGAGCCGCCCGCCGAAGGTCTCCCGCAGCGTATCGCCTACCTTGCCGTAGATCGCTTTATTCAGCAGCGGGATCTTCAGTGCGAGGCGCGCCATCATATTGCCCTCGATCTTGGGGAGGATCGCCTTGGCGTAGATCTTCTCCAGCACGAGTGGCACGGAGAGGATCACGTGGGGGCGTACCTCCTTCATCGCCTTGACAAGGATCGATGGGGTGGGCTTGTAGCGCAGGATAAAGACGTGTCCGCCAACGGAGAGTGGCAGGAGGACGTTGAAGGCGAGGGAGAAGGCGTGCGCATTGGGGAGGAAGCAGAGGAGCACGTCTCCCGGCATCTCGACCTTCTTCTCTTGAGCTGCGAGGACATTGGCGATCAGGTTGTTTGCTGTGATCATCACGCCCTTGCTGGAGCCGGAGGTGCCTGAGGTGTAGGTGAGGAGGACGACATCCTCATTGGAGACCCCTTCGTAGTGGATGTCCTCCTTGGTGAAGCCGGCCGGGTAGCGCTCGGTAAAGAGTGCCTCCACGTCGATGTCATGGAGTCGCTCCTCGCGGGTCATCTCGGGAATGATGTTGCCCGACATGATGTCGACGAAGGCACGTACCTCGGGGAGATGGTCGATCGAGAGACGCTGCCGGTGATCGACGTCGGCAAAGACCACCACCGTGTCAGAGTGGTTGATGATCGCCTCCACATCCTCAGCTGTAAAGGCGGGCAGGATCGGCACGACGACCGCTCCATAAGTGACGATGCCGAGCCAGTGGATGCACCACTCAGCGCAGTCCTCACCGATGAGCGCCACCCGCTCCCCCTTCTTGACCTCTAAGGCCTCGAGGAGCAGTTGTGTGCGTGCCACCCCTCTCGCCACGTCAGCGTAGCTAAAGGTCTTGCCGGTGTCGTAATTGGTCAGCGCTGCCAGCGCCCAAGAGTCTGCAAACGACTTCTCGTAGGCTTTGATGAAAGGTGTCTCTATCATGTCTTTAATCCATTAGTCTCTAAGCATTACACGTACCCTCTCTCTTGCAAAATTACTCATTTTCCTGAAGATAGGGCTCCTGTACAAAAGCACCTCCGGGGGGACGCATTTCAGGAACTATCGCCTACCCGTACGAGTGGAGCCCGCCGAGCAGGGTATTGACGCCAAAGTAGGTCATCAGCAGTACCGCAAAGAGGAGGACCATACAGAGGTGATAGTGCCGCGGGTCCCGCAGCCACGGCAGCAGCCCCTCGTGGAGGAGTGCCGAGTAGGCGACCAGCGTGATCAGCGCCCACACCTCCTTGGGATCCCAGGACCAGTAGTTCCCCCAGCTGACATTGGCCCAGTAGGCACCGATCACGATGCCGATGATGAGGAGCAGGAGTGCGGGGTAGAGGAGCAGCAGGCTGAGGTCTCTCTGTCGCCGCACCTGCACCTGCGACTGTCGCCCGAGGAGGCTGTAGAGCCCGATCGCCGCCGTGGTGGAGAGGAGCGCATAGCTGATCATCAGCACGCTCACGTGGAGGCTCAGCAGTGGCGAGTGGAGCACCGGCATGATCGGCGTCATCGCCGGGGAGGACATACCGAGGTGCGCCACGAGGAGGAAGAACCCTGCCCCGCCCATGCAGAGTGCACCGAGAGGAGCGACACGCCGTACAAGGAGCAGCCCAAGGAGCGTGATCGACCAGGCGATCGCCAGAGAGGTCTCGTAGCCCGTCGCCAGCGGGACTCTGCCGGTGATGTAGGCACGGCAGCCGATAAAGAGAGTGAGGAAGAGGAGCCCCGCAAGGAGTCCCCACCGCACCACTTTACCCGAGAAGATCCGCGGAAGCGTGAGGGCAAGTAATGCAAGGACGAAGTAGGTGATGAAGAGGATCAGCGGGTAGGGGACACTGTGGTACAGGACCTCGGCACGGAGTCGGGGACGACTTGCCCTCACCTCCGGGACCTGATCCTGATAAGCAATCAGCGCATCGATCAGCTGTCGGTACTCAGCCGGGCTGTCCCGCTTGCTGATGAGTGTGGGCATGAAGGTGCGGATGAAGAGGCTGTCCCGCTCTGCCACTTCGCCCGGTGCTATGGGGGATCCGGCGGCATACCACTTCACCTTACCCGCCGAGGTGCGGGTGGGGAAGAGGTAGAGGGTCTCTCCCATGCGAATGCTGAACGCAAGCTCCACCGCCTCGCTCACAGCGACAGCCTGACGGGTGGCGGGGGAGTCGTCCCCCTCGTCGTACGCCCTGAGGTAAGGCTGGAGGAGATAGCCCCGCTCCGGGGAGAAGAGGTCGGTCAGCGCCACCCGTCCGGGGAGGTGGGTCTGCTCTCTCAACTCGCGCCCCTTGACCCGAATCAGTGGCTCTCTCTTGCAGCTGTCGAAGTCGGTCACCCAGCGGCGGAGTAGCTCTCTATGCCCTCGAGCAGATCCTGTGGTCTTGAGGGCAATGTCGCGCGACAGGGTGGAGAGCGGCACGACCCGCCCTCGGTAGTATACCGCCGGTTCCTCTGCATGCGCTTCCGAGGCGACGAGAGGGCAGAGGAGGACGAGGGGCAGCAGGGTGCGCCTCAGCAGTCGCCGGAAGCGCCCCTCTCTCTGCAGCATCAGCATCAGGAAGGCGAGGATCAGGAGAACGAAGCCGGCGTAGACGAGATACATCCCGATGGGATCGTAGGTGACGAGGAGGGAGACCTCGTCACTCTCCTCGGAGAGCGCATGGAGGAAGAAGCGGTAGCCCCGATGGCGCAGGATCTTATTCATCGAGAGCCTGTGGGCTGCCCCCTCCACCTCGACGACGGCGTAGTAGTCGGAGGGAAAGGCTCCCCCCTCATCGGAGTAGGTGGTGCCGTAGTCCCTCAGGGTGAGGGCAAAGGGGAGTGAGTCGGTCGCTGTCCCTCCCGAGAGGAGATAGCGCTCCACCGGCTTTCCCCGCTCGATCATTATCTTCCCCTGCCGGCTGAGGAGGGCAGTGCAGAGTCCTCCGACCAGGATCAGGAGGAGCGAGCCGTGGAGGATCAGCGTAGCTGTGGGGAGTCTCCTTCCCCCTCTCACGAGAGAGAAGAGCAACCCCAGCCCGGCGAGCAGCCAGAGGGTGATCATCCAGGGCGCCCCGTAGACCTGACGGATCGCCACCTCGTGCCCCAGCACCCGCTCCATCACGGTGCCGCCGGCGAGGATAAGAAGGAGAAGAGCGAGCAGGGCAAATGTGACCCCACCGGCTCTTCTCCTCCATTTCATTTGTAAGTCTCTACTCAAATCAGAGTGCTCTTAGGAAAGCGAGGACGGCGTCTCTATCGTCCTTGGAGAGCGCCTTAAACTTCCGCTTGACATGGTCAGCCTCCCCGCCATGCCAGAGGATCGCCTGCTCCAGACTGCGGGCGCGACCGTCGTGGAGGTAAAACTCGTACCTATTGACCGGATAAGTGAGGCCGATGCCCCACAACGGTCGGGTCTTCCACTCATGACCGTCGGCCAGGTGGTCGGGACGCTGATCCGCCAAGTCCTCGCCCATGTCGTGCAGCAGCATATCGGTGTAGCAGTAGATGGTCTGACCGGAGAGTGCCGCCACATCGGTCTGACCGGTGTGCATCGTGGGGACGTGGCACTTGGCGCAGCCGATCTCGTCGAAGAGCTTGTACCCCTTCTTCACCATAGGGCGATCGAGCCCCCTCGGCGCAGGGACGGCGAGCGTCCTGCCGTAGAAGACCACCGCATCCAACACATCGTCCGGCACCTCGTAGGTGGTCGGATCACCGTCGCCCTGCCGATCCCAGTCCTCCTCCACGGGGTAGAGGCGGTTGGTGAGGCCCATGTCGTTGACAAAGGCCTGACAGGTCTGCTCCATGACGGAGGAGGTATTGGCCTTCCATCCGAAGCGACCGATGCGCACCTTCTTATACTCATTATCCCAGACATAATTGGGCTTGCCGGAGATGCCGTCATTGTCCTTGTCGTACTCGTCTGCATGAGAGAGGATCTCCTCCTCGGGGATCGCCTCCAGCAGTCCCAGACCGTATGTCGGCATACCGATACGGGGCGAGAGCATATAGTAGGCAGGCAGGGGGATGCGGGTGTCAGAGATGGAGAACGTCGGACGGTGGAGGACCACCTTGGTCCCATCGTCGTAGACCTCTACCTTCTCCGACCACTCGACGTGAAACTTCGCCTCGGGCTTCACCCCGTCTATGGCGAGCTGCTGGAGCTGGGCGCCGAAGCCGGGGACAGGGATGTGCCCGTAAACAGGATCGTTGCCGCTACTGATGCGGAGGAAGAAGCCGCTCGGCTGATTGAGATTGCGAGGGAAGGGGGCGCGACCTTCGTTGGGGTGGCACTGGGCGCAGGTGTGATTATTGTACAGCGGTCCGAGGCCGGACATGACGTCTCCGCTCGGCACAAACTGGTGCTCGAAGATGTAGTCGCCGTGATCAAACTTCCGGGTCTGCTCCTCCGTCATCCCATCGACCGGCTGTCCGTAGGCCTTGCTGGAGGACATGTTGGTCGAGGCAGCACCGCCCGGACGCAGGTGGGCGACGATGTCGTAGGGGTCGGGCTCCACCGCCGGCTCCTGACGACACCCCGCAAGGGTGAGGGTCAGCGCTCCGCAGGCGATGGCTATCCACTCTTTTGTACCCATGGTCATCGCTTAGATCTCGCCCTGAGAGTCGCTGACGAGCGGTGCGATCTCCTTCTCGAGGATCTCGGAGAGCTTGATCACCTCTGCCTGAGCACTCTTCACCTCAGGACGATGGTGCTCGATGCATTCGGTGAAGGTGCCGGGGAGGTTCTTGAGCGCCGTCTGGGCCTTGATGATCTGAGCCTTAAACTTCTTATCCAGCTCAGGCTTCTTGAAGACATTGACGATCAGGTCGGAGATAGATGCGCCGGACTGACCCTTGTAGCTGCAGGTGTAGAGGTTGTAGACACTCTGGAGATTGTCCTGGAAGTCCTGTAGCGAGTTATTGGAGAAGGGGGACTCCTCCTTCTCGAAGTGGGGCTTGCCGTCCTTGTTGGTATCGCCGCCCTCTACGCTGCCGGTGGGGCCACCTCCATTGAGGGGGAACTCGATCTTCTCCTTCCCCACCTCGTCGACGATGTCCTGCATGCCGGTTACCATCTCCTCGATGGCTGCTTTGGTGGTGGGGTAGGCCTTGCTGCCCTTACCGGCCGCCTTGATCATCTTGGCAAAGGCGGGCCACTTGGTGGTCAGCTTGTCGCAGACGCTCTTCATATCGTTGGATCCGGCAACGAGGTACTCCAGGAGACGGGGATTGCCCTGGAGCTTCTCGATGGTGAAGGGGCTCTTCTGCGGACCCCACAGGATGAACTCCAGGAGGTGGAAACCGCGGGTCTCATTGTGCTTCTCGATGGTCTCCTTAGTGATCGGCTCATTGGAGGCGATGGTCTGGTTCATCAGGCTGACATCGACCGGCCAGGTATCCATATTGGGATCGATGTCGAGGGGGTAATTATCCTCCCCCTCAGAGATCTTATTGTCCTGGTCCAGCTCGCCGACGGGACCGAAGCCGAAGGCCTCTGTCTGCTCCCATGTCTTGCGGGCCACCTTCCACAGCTCCCGCGCCTTGTCTAGATTGGCCTGCGTGGGGCTCTTCTTCAGCTCCATGCAAGCCTTGTCAAGAGCGGTAACCTCAGCGGTGAGGTCAGCAAAGGAGCGGACAGTAACGATGTCGATGGTATTGGCGATCACCGAGGAGGTGTCGTACTGCTTCTCAGGATTTTTGGGCTTGTCACCATCGCATGAGGAGAGCAGCAGTGAGGTGCTCATCAGGGACAGGCAGAGACCTGCCTTAAAGATGTTAGAAAAACGCATAATATGGGTATGTAATAATTTATTGATTTTGCAATTAGAAAGAGAAACCGAGGCCGACCAGCAACTCCCGCTCCTTGGTCTTACGCCCCATGTCCTGCTTGGAGACCGGGTCGACGTAATTGTCCCCATAGGTGCGGTCGGTGTACTGGGCCTTGGCGACGAGACCGGGAGTGATCATCCAATTGAGCCCCGCGGTGATGACGCTGCGGCTCCACATATCGAGCTTGATCACATCGCCCGAGGTGCGGAACATCGTGTCGTAGTAGTCGTACCGGACGAAGGGGTAGAGCCTCTGCTTCGTCTCTCGATTAATCAGCGGGAGGATATTGTACCCCAGCTCTGCCGAGACGGAGAGAGCCTGCTTGCCGACAGCGGTGCGCTTGGCATTGAGGTGCTTGGAGAGGTGGGCGTTCTTGAAGGAGATGTTGTCCGAATTTTGCAAGTCGCCCCAGAGCAGGGAGCTATGGAAGCGCCAGTTGCCCTCATTGACCGCCAGGTGAGCACCGGCGACCTTGAGCCAGCCCTTCACATTCTCCATGTCGTATCGGGGGCGATTGGGATTCGTATTTCCCGCATAGGCGGAGAAGCCGACAAAGGACTCCCCTAAGCGACCGAAGTGGTAGTCCATACGGAGCGAGTAGGCGAGCGCCTCAGCCACCGGCATCTCGAAGCGGGTCTGATACCCCCTCTTGACCCAGTTGCGGCTTGAGAAACCACTGGAGTCGAGACCGGAGCTGACAGCCAGCTCGTAGGTGAGTCTATTGTGGAAAAAGCCTCCGAAGAGCATCACGCCCGTCTCGTACCAGCCAAGGGGGATCATCGCATCCTCGCCCTCAGGACGAAGTACGGTGAAGTACTTATTGGGTCGGTCAAGGCTGCTGGCGAGCCCCATATGGAGCTTGAAGCGGCCGACACGGAGATTGGCCATCTCGTGGGTGAGGAAGTCGAGGTAGAGGTGCTCCAGCTTTACCTCTCCGCCTTGCTCGATCTCCATCTCGTACTCACCGGCCTCCTCCAGTGCGTCAAATTCCATCGTGGCACCGGTACCACCGTGCTCAAACTCGATCTCGCTGCTCATCCGGATCCGATCCGTAAAGCGGAGCTTGAGATAGAGAGCGAAGCGCTCCTGGTCGAGGCGATCCTTGAGGTATGGGTCGCGCTCCTTGGTGAGATAATTCTGGTAATTGACCGTGCCATACCCAGACAGGGTGAGGCGATCCAGCAGATCCTTCCCGTGGATGCCCGTCCTTGGGAAGACCCGATCCTGCTCGACTCGCTCCTGTGCCACCACATTAGTGCCTCCGAGGAGCGCGAGGACGATGCCGGCAATGATGACTTTGGTGATTGCTCTCATATCTACTTTCGAACTAATAACATAAAAGGAGTGAACCAGTCCTCCTCAGCGGGGCAAAAATACGAAATAGAGTCCCTCGTTTTTCGTAAAGCGAAGGAAAATACCCACTGCCGAGTACCTTTCCGGCACCAATTACTCAGATCAGGGTAGGGGGCTGTAGGAAAGACACCTCCGCCACTCCTCAGGGTACGACCCGGGGAGTGGCGGAGGGTATAAGGCGGGGCTGTAAGCCGGTGCTACATGCCGCTCTTGATGGCGGTGGCGAGGTCATCGGTGAGGCGGATCATCCCCTCGGCATCCTCACTGTAGCCGGAGGTGCGGATAAGCGGATGGATCGTCATCGTGATGCGGAGGGGGTGGACGAAGTAGTGGTCCTTGGGCAGTGCCTCAAAGGTGCCGTCTATCGTCACCGGTAGCACGGGCGTACCGGTGGAGAGGGCGATGCTGGCGACGCCCTTACGCAGGCGTCCCACCCGTCCGGTCGTGGAGCGTGTCCCCTCTGGGAAGATCAGGATGCTGAAGTCCTCGGCAATCGTCGCCTTGGCATCATCAATCACCCTCCGTGCCCCACTCGGGGTGTGGTCGACGAAGATGAAGCCGATCCTCTCGCACGCCCAGCCGACGAAGGGGATCTTGCGGATCGGTGCCTTGAGCACCCAGCGGCACGGCATGTGGAGATACCCCCCCATGACAAAGACATCGAGGGCGCTCATGTGATTGGGCGCCACGAGGACCGCCTCGTCGGGGATGTTTTCCTTACCCCGCACCGTGACGGGCGAGAAGAGGAGGGTCATCGTGAGCTTGCTCCAGATGCGGGAGGGGAGGTAAGTGGCTCCCCGCCTCCAGCCAAGTGCGGAGCCGAGCACCGTGAGGATCGACGTGAGGATCGTGGCGAGGACGAATATCGGGACAAATAGCAGCCAGTAGTAGATCGCCCAGAGGGGCTTAAGTAGTGGATTCATAACGGAAAGTTACTTGATAAGGTAGCGCTTGATACTCTGCTTCGGAGTCTTCTCGAAGGGCTCCTCCCTCAGCTCCACGGCACTTACCTGCTCGTACATCGGCAGCCGCTGATTGATCATATCGCGGAGGGTATTCATCACCTCGGCGATCTCCTTCTCCTTTACCTTCCCATCGGCCTTGAGTGCATCGTAGTCGGGGACGACGATGGCGACGAGCTTGGAGTCGCGCTGCACCACCACACACTCCGAGACAAGGGGGCTGGAGCCGTAGAGCGACTCGATCTCCTCGGGGAAGATATTTTGCCCATTTGCCGTCAGTAGCATCGCCTTGCTCCGCCCGCGGAGGTAGATGTAGCCATTGGCATCAATGAAGCCGAGGTCGCCCGTGTGCATCCAGCCGTCGGGGGTGAAGAGTGCCTTGGTCGCCTCCTCATTCTTATAATACCCGAGGCAGACATTCTCCCCGCGCACCTGCACTTCGCCCACCTCGTGGCCGGAGGAGTCGCTCTGGAAGCTCCCCTCCACCGGACTGATGCGTACCTGCTCGATCTCGGGGAGCACCTTGCCGCAGCTGCTGTACTTGTGCTCTCGCGGAGGGACGTAGCTGATGAGTGGCGCACACTCGGTGATGCCGTAGCCGACCGTGAGGGGGAAGCCGGTATTGAGGACAAACTTCTCCACCTGGTCATTGATCGCCGCTCCCCCGACGATGAATTGCTCGACCCGCCCGCCCATGGTGTCGATCATAATCTTTCCGATGCGATTGTAGACGAGGAGGTTGAGCACAGGGATGCCGATGATCGTCTTGACGGCGTGGGAGTAGGCGTTGATCTTCTTGAGGATGATGCTCTTGTAGATCTTCTCCAGGACGAGGGGCACGGAGAGGACCACCTGAGGCCGCACCTCCTGCAGGGCCTTGATCAGGATCGTGGGGGTGGGCTTGTAGCGGAGGATGTAGATCTGAGCGCCGCTGGTGAGCGGGGAGAGGAAGTCAAACATCAGCGCATACGCATGCGCCAGCGGCAGGAAGCTGAGCATCTGCTGACCGGGGCGGAAGACGCCCCTCGTGTGGGTGATATTGATATTGGCGGCAAGGTTATTTGCCGAGAGCATCACGCCCTTACTGAAGCCTGAGGTGCCCGAGGTGTAGCTGAGGAGGACGAAGTCGCTATTGGACACCTTGTCGTAGACCACGTCACTCCTGCGGAAGCCATCCGGGTAGCGCTCCGCCATCAGCCGGTCAGCATCGAGGGCCCGGCACTCCTTGACCGACGTGTAGTCGGGGAGCGGGGCGAGCGTATCGAGCCGGTAGGTGGCGCGGATCGCCTTCAGCTTCTTAGGATCAAGTGAGGAGATATGCTCCGGTCCGACGAAGATCACCACAGAGTCGGAGTGGTCCACGAGGTGCATCGTATCCTCGGGGGTAAAGGCGGGCAGTATCGGTACCAGCACCGCCCCATAGGTGACGACACCGAGCCAGACAACGCACCACTCAGCACTGTCCTCGCCCAGCAGCGCCACATGATCCCCCTTCGTCACGCCGGAGGCCTCGAGGAGGAGGTGGACCTTCGCCACCCCGCGCGCCACATCGGCGTAGCTATAGATGGTCCCGGAGTCGTAGTTGCAGAGTGCCGGGCGGATCCAGTGCTTACGGAATGCCTCCTCGAAGAACTTTACCAAGGGCTTCTCGATCATATCTTATCTCACTTGTGATGGGAAAATGCGCAGATAGCTCTGCTGCGTACAAAAGTACAGAAACTTTTTAATCATATTGCCCCCGATTTACAGGCGCTTTGGGTGGTTTGGGACTCTTATTTTTTGCCTATATTTGCAGTCTGAAATAGAGTTTAATTTTGACAATGCTGGTAAATATCTACCCATGAAACAACTCATCTACACTCTGTCCCTCCTGGCGGTCTCTCAGGCCGCTCTTGCCGTAACCCCTATCGATCGGGACGAGGTGCCTGTAGACAGCCTCGAGACGAGGCAGCTGGAGGAGGTGCGAGTCTATGCGCAGACCCCTCTAGTAAAGGAGGCAAATGAGCTCTGGCGTGTGCCGGGCGGTGTCACGATGATCACACCGACGGTGATGCGGGAGTTTCACCTGCAGAATATGACCGACCTGACGGCGCTGGTCCCCGGACTCTATATCCCGGACTACGGCTCGGGATACAATGCCCCGATCTACTACAGAGGGATCGGTTCGCGTAGTGGCTCCTCCGCTGCCTCCCTCTACATCGATGGAGTGCCGACGCTTACTCAGACGCTGAAGAAAGACATCCTCGATGCCGCATCGATACGCGTCATGTCTGCCAGCCAGAGCTCCACCTATGGGCGCAACTCGATGGCCGGCAACATCCACGTGAGGACGGTCAGCCCCTTTGAGAAGCAAGGGCTGGAGGTACTGCTCCGTGGGGGGAGCTATATGACCGGGCGAGGACAGGCGATCTACCGCACGCTGCTCTCGCCGGAGTGGGGACTGACTGTGGGCGGATATGTCCAGTACCTCAGCGGCTACTACACTAATCAGTACGATGGGAAGAAGTCCGACCGCTCCCTCACGGGAGGCGGGACCATACGCGGTGAGTGGCGAAGGGGACCTCATGCACTGATCCTCTCAGCCAATGCCGACGGAGTGGACCAGGGCGCCTTCCCCTACGCCCCTAAGGATCCCGAGACGGGTAAGGTGATGGCACCTAATATCAATCGCCCCGGGACCTACAAGCGCTTCTCCACTCAGGAGCGGATTAGCTATACCTATGCCGGGGACGAGGCAGACCTCCATGTGACCGGAGGCGTGGAGTACCTCCACGGCAAGATCCATATGGATCAGGACTACAGCCCGGCGGACGTTTTCTCGGTCAATCAGCGGGAGAAGCAGCTTGCCACGACGCTGGAGATGGCACTGAAGTCAAAAGGGGAGGGTCGCTTCCACTGGACCACGGGGCTCTCAGCCTTTTACCTCTACTCGGACCACCTCTCCCCGGTGGAGATTTACCCTGATGGACTGCAGAAGCTGGTGCAGCCCCAGCTCAATCGCGCTATGGCGATGATGGCGAAGAAGGGGATCAAGATGCCGGGTAAGCTGCTTGCTGACACGGAGATGGCGCTGAATAACAATCAGTCTTGGAAGAAGGACTACGGCGTTGCCGCGTACGTGGAGGGTAGCATCAATGACTTCCTCATCCCTCACCTCACACTGACCGCCGGGCTGCGGGTCGACCTCGAGCATCAGGGCTTTGACTACGACAGTGACTTCGCCTCGAAGGTCATCATGGAGATGAACCGCGGGGGCAAGGTGATGCGCATGCCCCAGCCGATCGGTGGGCGAGTGAAGGATCACGGCTCCCAGACTTTCCTCGTCGCTCTGCCTAAGCTGGCACTGAGCTACGATCTGACTGATGACTTCAATGCCTTCATCACTGTCTCTCGCGGGTACAAGACGGGCGGATACAGCGATCAGGTGATGACTCAGACGGCTATGCAGGCCGCCTTTGCCAGCCTGATGCCGAAGCCCGGGGCCAAGCCGGGGCGCCCTGCTCCGATCGACGTGGACAATCTGCCGATCGTACCATCCGACCCCAAGTCTGCCGCCTACGAGCCGGAGTATGGGATCAATTATGAGGTGGGCTTCCGGGCTCGGCTCTTCGAGAACCGCCTCCTCCTGACCACCACTGTCTTTGACACCCGGATCTCCAATCAGCAGATCACCCGCTTCGTCACCACCAGTGCCGGTCGGTATGTGGACAATGCGGGACGCAGTCGCAGTACCGGTGTGGAGGTGACCGCCGCGTGGCAGATCCTCCCGGGTCTGCGTGCCTCAGCCTCCTACGGATATGCCGCCTCGAAGTTTGAGGTCTGGCATGCGAGCGTGACTAGCCCCACCGGCGAGAAGAAGAAGGTAGATATGGCAGGCAACTTTGTCCCCTATATGCCACAGAACACCGCCTCCGCGCTCCTGAGCTACCACAAGGGACTCGACCGCCGCGTCCTCAAGGCGGTACACGCCTCCGTGGAGTACAGCGGTGTCGGACCGATCTACCGTGATCCGGAGAATACGGTACGGGAGGACTTCTACTCCCTCCTCGGAGCACGCGCTGGTGTCCAGCTCGGTCTTGTCGACGTCACCCTCTGGGGCCGCAACCTGCTCAATACGGAGTACCACCCCTTCTACTTCAGCTTCTTCGGTCAGGATCTCTTCCAGAAGGGTGCTCCACTCACCTTCGGAGTAGATCTCTCGATCAGTCTCTGAGCTGTAGAGCGGGCGTGGTTAAACTATTGGCTCACAATTTGATCCAAGTAGTAGATAGGGAGTGTGCGGTATGGAGCAAAGTATCATACTTTTTCGTACCTTGCAGATGGGATCGAGTATCCCATGACACTCTTGTCCACAGAAGAGATGGTGAGTATAACTTATTAGACTAACGACGCGATATGAAAGCTTTACATCGGATACTAACTGCCGCGCTAATGCTGGCGGCGGTCTCTGTGGGTTATGTCGGACAAGCGCAGGACGATGCGTACCTGACCCCCTCTAAGGCTCGGGTAGCACGTCAGCAGGCTAAGAAGGCATACGCCCGCGAGATGGCTTTGGAGAGACAGCGCCAGGCTAAGCGCGACTCCATACGCGATGCTCAGCTGCAGGCCCGGGATCGGGCTACAGACTGGTATAACCGCCGTGACATGAGGGTCACGGTCGAGGATATGGAGCGTAATCTGGACAACCTGGATACGCCTCGCAATGGTGGCAAGTACGCTGCCCGGATGAGACGCTTCAATGGAGAGGATGATGGTCGCATCGTCCTCGATGACGTGCAGAGGGTGTACGTCATGGATGACTATGAGTACGACCCGTGGACTCAGAGCTACTACGGCAGAGGATGGGATCGCAACAATAGTGTCTACATCACCATCAATACCGACCCTTGGTATGGTGGCTATAGAGGCTATGGCTGGGGTGGTGCGTACTCCTCTTACTACTATCCCTGGTATGGCGGGGTCTATGGTCGAGGCTACTACGACCCGTGGTACGCCGGCCGCTGGTCTTACCCCGGGTGGTATGACCCCTGGTATGATCCGTGGTACTCCCCCTGGGGTGGCTACTATAGCTTTGGCTACACGTGGTCGAGACCTTACTATCGCTACTATCCCTACGACTACGGCTACTATGGCGGTGGTTACTGGGGTGGCTACTACGATGGCTGGTACAGCAGGGACTTCTCTCGTCGCTACACGCCCGGTGCACGTCGCACGGAGAGCTACTACGACCGTCACGCCGCCACTTATGGTCGCGCTCTCGGTCAGGGCAATGTGTCCCGCTGGAGCAATGGCGGCAATGGGGTAAGCTATACCCGCTCCAATAACTCCCGTTACGTCAATGGCGGTCGCCGTCCCACTATCGGTACCACTCGGGCGAATACCTATAGCAATAGGGGAACTAACTCGACCAATCGCACCACCTCGCGGTGGAATAGCGGCTCAAGCAACAGCAGCTACAATACCTCACGTAGCACCTACAGCACGCCGTCCCGCTCTTATACGCCGTCTCGCTCCACGACGACCACGACGACCACTACGCGCAATAATGGCACCGGAGGCGGTCGCCGCTAATCATCAGGGGACTCCTTCCCCCCTCTCATCAGCATAGATTATACTACAATGTCACGCAATAAGATAGCCCTTCCCCTCCTAGCGACCTCGCTCCTGCTCGGGGTGAGTGTCGCCAAGGCGCAGGCTCCAACCGATGCCTACCGCAATAGTATGCGGGAGACCTACGGTACGGCGCGTGCTCAGGGTATGAGCAATGCCGTCGGGGCCTTGGGCGCTGATCCTACAGCGGTCTCCGTCAATCCTGCCGGCATCGGGCTCTACCGCTCGAGCGAGGTGACCTTTGGCTTCAATGTCGGTCACGTCAAGAGCTCCACCAACTGGCAGGATAAGGAGGGAGCCGATATGAGCAAGTGGGTCGGCAACCTCGACCACCTCAGCTTCATCTTCCCGATCTCTAATCCCTACCTCGCTACGTCTGACTGGAGAGTGGTTATGGGTGCCTCGATGAGCTCCCTCTACGACTACGACCGGGACTACGAGATGAGGTCCGTCAATCCTGAGTACAGCCTCTCGGAGTATATCGCCAATAAGGCGACCCTCTTCGGTGCGCCCTACAAGACCTTGGAAAATATGGCGAGCTCGCCCTACTTCCTCGGCACGATGGCGTACAACGGAGGCTTTATTGAGACGAGACCGGGCTATGACAATGTCTACGTCCCCGCTACCTATGCAGCGATTGATCCCTTTGCTCACGACAAGTATGCCGAGTCCAATGTGACGTACCTCAAGCCGGACGCCGGACGGCTCAATGTCTCGGAGAAGGGGGCGCGAAAGATGTACGACTTCACCATCGGTGGCAGCTGGGCTGACAAGGTCTACTTCGGAGCCACCCTCCGGACTACATCGTCGACCTACGCACGGTCGTCTATGTATCGGGAGGACTTCCACTACACCTACAAGCCTAAGTATAATGTCGAGGACCAGGTCTACTATACCGAGCTCGGCAATAGCCTGACCGTCTCCGGCGGTACTGTCGGTGCCACGTTTGGTCTGATGGCTGCCGTGGGCGACTTCGGTCGTGTCGGCATCTCCTACAACACCCCGCAATTTGGTCGCTACAATGAGGTTTTCTCCACCACGACCCAGTGGTACAATAATAATAGGACCAATAGCAAAGGGGAGCTGGAGCCGCTCTACACCAATGGCTCGGACGACATGACCAATACCTACGACCTTGTGCTTCCCGGTGACCTGACCGCCAGCGCGATGGTCTTCCTCGGTGGCTATGGTATGGTGACGTACGACTTCAACTGGCGCGACCTCGGCTCTGCTCGCCTGCAGGGAAGTGACTTCCAGGATGCCAACCAGTTCCTCAAGGAGGACTACGGCAGTCAGATGACCCACCGCGTCGGTCTGGAGATCCGCCCTGTGAGCGGCTTCTACCTGCGTGCCGGCTACAGTTACTCCGATGGGGGGCTCAAGTCGGAGGGCATCCGCCCCCAAGAGGGCAATGTGATGGACTACGACTATATCGCGAGCGGTGCGATCACCGACGCGGTGCTGCGGGATAGCTACCAGACCATCTCTGCCGGCGTCGGTTGCCGACTCTTCGGTAGGACCACCCTTGACCTCGCTTACGTGAGGGGCAAGGCAAGCGAGCGGGTCTTCCCCTTCCCCGGCGCGGGCGAGGTGATGGATCAGTCGGGTCAGAAGGTGGCTCCCGGCATCTCCTCTGAGGGCGCAGCGATGAGCACGGTGACCAATCGTATGGTCGCTTCACTCACGTTCCGCTTCTGATCCCCTATTTTAGTCCAAGTCGCAAACAAACGCAAAGAGCGCATTACGTGTGGTCCTGATGACCAGCGTAGTGCGCTCTTTTTTTTTACCCTAAAAAGAATTGTAGCCTATGAATCGTGTGAGATATACCCCTGACCTGATCACCGCCCTCGGTCCGGATGAGGTCTTTGTCTTTGGCTCCAATGTCCTCGGCCATCACGGCGGTGGGGCAGCGCTGCAGGCCTTTGAGCGCTTCGGGGCTGAGTGGGGGATGGGTGAGGGACCCTCGGGGAGGACCTACGCCATCCCGACGCTTGATGCTACCCACCATCGGGTCACTGAGGAGCAGCTCAGAGAGAGCCTCAGGCGCTTCATCGCATACGTGCGGCAGCACCCGCGTAACACCTTTTACCTCACTCTCATCGGATGCGGCATAGCCGGGTGGGAGCCGGCGACGGTGCGACGTCTGCTTTGGCAGTCCATCGGGGACGAGTCTCAGCTGCCGGACAACCTGATACTCCCTCGAGCCTTTAGCCGGCAGGAGGTAGACAGTGAGTAGCTCCTCGGTCGGAGGATCTACTCGCGGGTGACTAAATGGGTGTCGGCTGAGTGGAGGCAGGGGGTAAGCTTGCGGTAGGTCGCCTGCGCCTGCGCCTCGATCTCGGGTGTGATCAGCTCGCTGACCCACTTCGTGATCATCAGCACCACGCCGAGGTCATCGGAGAAGCCAAGGAGCCCCAGCGCATCGGGGAGCAGGTCGACCGGCAGGATGAAGTATCCCAGCGCACCTGCGATGTACGCCTTGCGGACCGCCGGGGTGCTGTCGGCGCGGAAGACATACCATAGGCGCAGCACAGGGAGCAGGATCTGCTCGCCGGCGAGGCGTGCCACCTCCTGGACCTTATCCTTGAGTCCGAGCTCGCTAAAGTGCTTTCCATACCTCTTTATATCCTCTACGGACATCCTGCCCATCTGCTTCCTTGCGATGGCAATGAGTCCGCCGAGGGTGAGGAACTTTCTCTTTTTCATTTCGTAGTCATCTCTCTGATAATAGCTCGGGCTCCAGAGAGCCGTCGTCATACATCATATGTCGCTCGCACACAGGCGGGCAACTCTCCCGAGATCGCCGTATGCACCGATCGACCAGCAGTGTCACAGTGCAGGGTACGGCGATACCGACGATCATACCGATGAAGAATGGTCGTGCCGTGGAGCAGTCGGTGCTGCCGCCTACCGGGCAGGGTCTTGTGGATCTATTACTCATCTCTCCCCATTGATTGATTGGTTATCTGTGATGTAAAGGTACCAAAAGTGTCGCTTACTCGGTATGCGCAAGCTCCTCGGGCGTAAAGCTCAGGGTGGTGATGCTGCCGTAGTGAGGTAGGTCGATGAAGAGGTCAGAGAAGTCGATCACCCCCTTGATCCACCGTCCCATATTGATCACGCCACCGTGGCAGAAGAAGGCGACCCGCTCCCACTCCGGATGGAGGCAGACCTCCTCTACGAGGTCCGTGACTCGGCGACGCATCTCGTCGATGCTCTCACCCCCCGGAGGCGTCACCAGCTCGGGATTTCGCTCCTCGAGGAGGAGCAGGTCGGGCTGTCGGCGGATCTCACTGTAGAGCTCATCCCAAGGTCTCATCTCCCACTCGCCAAAGTTTCGCTCCGCCAGCCGAGGATCTATCGTCGCTGTCTCGTAGCCGCAGTAAGCGGCGAGCTTGCGGGCACGCTTGAGCGGGCTGGTGAAGGTGGCATCGTACGTACGTCCCTCGAGGGCGCGCCTCACGCTCTCCGCCTCCTCCCGGAAGCTCTCTGCCACATCCAGGTCGGATGCTCCGTAGCAGAAGGAGCCGTCTACGTTGTGTAGGCGGGTATGGCGGATGAAGTCTATCTTGGTCTCTCTCATGGATTCTCTTCCTAAATTGTCATCTGTGGATGACAAAGTTAACGATTTCTGCCGCACCGCCCTGAGGAGAGCGAAATCTAATACCGGTAAAAGAGAAAACTAATACCGATATTAGGCTCGACTAATATCGGTATTAGTTTTTCGCCACAGGCAAGAGCCAGGGGTGACGCATTTGAGCGGTACAGAAGCCTATCCACTCATTGTGAAGAGTGGTGAACGATGCACCCCGACAGGGGTGCTCGCTCCATAGGCATCGGTCATCCGCGAAGCGGTGACCGATGTACAGAGCCCCAGCCTACCACCTCGACCCCTTGTGGGTCGCCGAGCACACATCTCCAATGCCGGCGACCCGCAAGGGGGCGAGGGATGATGTGTACGTTTATACATCGGTCATCGGCACTTCGTGCCTCGACCGATGCCTATGGAGCGTGCATCCTTCGGTTGCGGGAGAGTCGCCTATGTAGCGGTCTTCACATGCGCTCCTGTCCGATGACCCTAAGGAGGTCGGCAGGGAGAGCACCCCGACAGGCGTGCTCGTCTTTTTACCCGGGAGACCTCGGGCAAATCCAAAAACGTCACCCCTGAGGCAAGAGCTCAAGGGGTGGGTGGGGGTCGGCAAAAATGGGTACCTTTACAGGCTAATGACCTACGGAGGTCCCGGCTGATGTCGGTGCCTCACCAGCAGCATCATCTATGGCGAAAAAGACTTTACACGAAGACCCTCAGACAGACCCCACCGACACCGAGGAGTATATCGTGGCGCATGGCGTCCGGGTCAATAACCTGAAGAATGTCTCCCTCTCGATCCCGAGGGACCACTACACCATATTCACCGGTCTGAGTGGCTCGGGAAAGAGTTCGCTCGTCTTTGACACCCTCTACGCGGAGGGTCAGAGGCGCTACGTCGAGAGCCTGAGTGTCTACGCCCGACAGTTTGTCGCTAAGATGGCCAAGCCCGAGGTGGACTATATCCTCGGCATCCCGCCCGCCATCGCGATCGAGCAACGGATCCCCAATAGGACCCCCCGCTCCACCGTCGGCACCTCGTCGGAGATCTACGACTACCTGAGGATGTTCTTCGCCCGGGTGGGGCACACCTTCAGCCCCATTAGTGGGGAGGAGGTGAAGCGTGAGACGACAGAGGACGTGGTCGACTTTATCCAGTCCCTCGGCGAGGGCACGCCCTACATGATCTGCGCCCCGCTCCTCATCCCCGGCGACCGGTCGCCGATGGACCACCTCGCCATCCTGAGGGCCAATGGCTACTCGCGCGTGCTGGTCGGGGACGAGGTCCAGCGGATCAATGATCTCGTAGAGGGGAAGGAAGAGCTCCCCTCCGCCCGGCAGCTCGGTGAGATGCTTCTGGTGATCGACCGCCTGCGGGTGGAGAGTGATGCCGATGCTGCCCGGGGTCGGGTAGGAGACTCGGTGGAGACTGCGTTCTTTGAGGGGCATGGCGACTGTCGGATCGTCTGGAGAGGCGGGGCGCGCTCATTCAGCGACCGCTTCGAGGCGGACGGGATCGTTTTCGAGGAGCCGACGGACAAGCTCTTTAGCTTCAATAGCTCCATCGGTGCCTGCCCCACCTGTGAGGGCTTCAGCATGGTGATGGGGATCGATGAGGACCTCGTGGTGCCCGACAAGTCCCTCTCCGTCCGTGAGGGGTGTGTCCAGTGCTGGCACGGACCCAAGATGTCTCGCTGGCAGAAGCGCTTTATGACCCAGGCAGGGGATCGGGGATTTCCCCTCGACACCCCCTACCACGAACTGACGAGAGAGGAGAAAAATCTCCTCTGGCATGGCGGGAGAGGGGTCCGGGGGATCGATGACTTCTTTGACTTCCTGCGAGAAAATCAGCACAAGATGCACTTCCGGATCATGCTGGCACGCTATCGGGGTCGGTCGCTCTGTCCCGACTGTCAGGGCCGGCGGCTGCGGAAGGAGGCGTTTTATGTCAAGGTGGGCGGCAAGGACATCGGCGACCTCGTGGAGATGCCGGTGAGCCAGCTGGCAGACTGGCTGGATGCGCTCGAACTGCCGGAGGAGGATGTGAAGGTGGGCGCGCGCTTGCTCGATGAGCTCCGCCGCAGGGTGCGGCTCTTAGTCGACATCGGCCTCGGGTACCTGACCCTCGACCGCGTCTCGGGGACCCTCTCCGGGGGCGAGAGTCAGCGGATCAACCTTGCCACCTCGCTCGGTGGTGGACTCATCGGTGCGCTCTATGTACTTGACGAGCCCTCGATAGGACTTCATGCGAGGGACAGCCACCTACTGATCGACATCGTCAAGAGACTCACCGATGCCGGCAATACCGTGGTCGTCGTGGAGCACGATGAGGAGATGATTCGCGCGGCGGACCACCTCGTCGACCTGGGACCGCTGGCGGGACGGCTCGGCGGAGAGATCGTCTATGAGGGGAGCCCTGCGGAACTGCCGGCACGTAAGAGCAAGAGCCTGACGGTGGAGTACATGACGGGGCGGATGATGATCCCGTGGCCGGAGGAGCGGCACCCCTTCTCCCACACTATCGACATCAAGGGCGCCTATCGGCACAATCTGAAGAATATCGATGTCTCCATCCCCCTCGGGGTGATCACCGTGGTCACCGGGGTGAGCGGCTCCGGCAAGAGTACGCTGATGAAGGACCTGCTCTACGAGGGGATGAGCAAGTACTTGCTCTATGGGCTCTCCGGTGTCAAGCTGGAGATGAAGGGGCTGAGAGGGGACCTCAATGCCGTCGACAGGGTGGAGTATGTGGATCAGGATGCGCTGGGCCTCAGCTCGCGCTCCAACCCCGCCACCTACATCGGCCTCTACGACGACCTGCGGTCGCTGATGGGGCAGCAGCCGCTGGCTCGGCAGATGGGCTTCGGACCGGGAGACTTCTCCTTCAATCGCGAGGGCGGTCGGTGCGAAAATTGTCAGGGCGAGGGCTACGTCACCGTGGAGATGCAGTTTATGGCCGATATGCGGCTCCTCTGCGAGGAGTGCCACGGCAAGCGCTTCAAGGACGACATCCTTGAGGTGACCTTCCACGACAAGAATATCTACGACTTCCTCGAGATGACGGTCGAGGAGGCCATCGACTTCTTCACCCCCCTCACGGAGGAGGCTAAGGAGGTCTCCTCCATCCTGCAGGGGCTGCAGGTGCTGAGCGATGTGGGGCTGGGGTACGTCCATCTGGGGCAGTCGTCGTCGACGCTCTCTGGCGGTGAGAGTCAGCGACTCAAGCTCGCCTCCTACCTCGCTGGGGTGACGGAGAAGAGCCTCTTCATCTTCGACGAGCCGACCACCGGCCTCCACATACACGACATACGGACGCTGATGGGAACCTTCCGGAGGCTGGTGGAGGCGGGGCACACCGTCGTCATCGTGGAGCACAATCTGGAGGTGGTGAAGCTCGCCGATCACGTCATCGACCTGGGACCCGAGGGTGGTCTTGAGGGGGGACACCTCGTCTTTGCCGGCACACCGGAGGAGCTGATGGAGTGCAAGGAGTCCTACACCGGGCAGTACCTCCGGCAGCTCTACGACCGCCAGCACCCGGTAACGAAGCGGCGCCCCCAGACTAAGAAACCAACGACCAAGAAACAATAAGCAGTACTATGACTTACGAGGAGACACTGGACTTTCTATTTAAGCAACTACCGGTCTATCAGATCGAGGGCGGAAGGGCCTATAAGCCGGGGCTGGAGCGGACGCGTGAGATCCTCTCCGCCTGTGGCCGTCCGGATCGGGAGCTGACCGCTCTCCATGTGGCGGGGACCAATGGTAAGGGCTCTACCTCTTACCTCCTCGCCTCCGTGCTGAGGGCGGCCGGACTGAGGGTGGGGCTCTTCACCTCGCCCCATATCGTCACCTACCGGGAGCGGATTCGGATCAATGGGGAGATGATCCCGGAGGAGTACATCACCCGATTTGTGGAGCAATTTCTCCGCGACCTGGGGGACCACCTGCAGCCGTCGTTCTTTGAGCTGACCACGGCGCTCGCCTTCCGCTACTTTGTGGATGAGAGGGTGGACATCGCCGTGGTGGAGGTGGGTATGGGCGGTCGGCTTGACAGTACCAACGTCCTCAGCCCCCTCGTCAGCGTGATCACGAATGTGAGCATGGATCACATGCAATTCCTCGGTAACACGCTCAGCGAGATCGCTCATGAGAAGGCGGGGATCATCAAGCCTCATACCCCGGTGGTGCTGGGGCGGAGCATCGATGAGCCAGTGCTGGAGGTGGTGCGGGCTAAGGCAGCTGAGGAGCAGGCGCCCCTCACGCTGGCGGATCGGTCGGATGAGATCCTGTCGCACGAGGAGATCGAGGGGGTAGGGTACCGTGTGGAGACAAAGACCTTTGGCACCATCGATCTGCCACTCATGGGAGCATACCAGCTGCAGAATCTCGGGACCGTCCTCGAGACGATCAAGCTGATCCGCGATCGGTATGGGATCACCCCGGAGATGGTCCGGGAGGGAGTCGCCCGGGTGGCGGACTTCGGTCTCAGCGGTCGGCTACAGATGATCCGGCAGAGCGACCCGCGGATCTTCATCGATGCCGGGCACAATATCGGTGCCTGGGCTTACCTCGGTCCTCAGCTCGAGACGTGGGCTGCTGATGGGGGGCTGGCCGTGGTGCTGGGCATGTCGGCCGACAAGGATGTCGACCACGTGCTGGAGCGGCTGCCGAAGGAGACGCACCTCATCTGCACTCGGGCTCATGTGGAGCGCGCGATGAGCGCTGCGGACTTTGCCGAGCACGCGCGGTCGCACGGCATCGAGCCGGCGCTGGTGATCGAGGATGTGCGGGAGGCGTACCGTGCAGCGATCGACTACTGCCGGGCGCACTCTGTCCGGACGCTCTTCGTCGGCGGCAGCTTCTTCGTCCTCTCCGACCTGCTCTCCGACACCGACGAGACCGCCCGCTAAGTCTAAATGTAAGGCATGTGACCGGACTCCTCTAAGAGCTCCACTAAGTGGAGGTAGGTGGGGTGATCGACCTTGAAGGTCATCTTCTGCAGGTGGTATCGCTCCAGGATCTCCTCCGTCGTGCCGTACTTGGCGGGCCAGTCGTCAAACATCATCCGCTGCAGGATCTCCACATTCGTATCGCTGATCCTCCGGCAATTGTGGTCATGGAGCCGACCATCCTCTCGCCCCACCAGGCAGTCGAAGAGTATGTGGAAGAATAAGTACACTTCCGGAAACTTCTGATCCTCCTTCCTCTCCCAGTAGAGGATCAGGATATCCAGCAGCGTGCCGATCACCTCCGACTGTGGCTTCGCAAAGATGATCGCATTCTGCACATTGGTCCGATACTCCTCTCGCCAGTCGAAGGCAAAGGGCAGATGATCCCGCCAGTACTTCTTTAGCGGCTCCGAGGGATCTCTCTGAAACATAAAGAACTCCGGCTCCGTATAGTAAGGCTCAAACGGTCCGGCCATGAAGATCGTCGAGTCGAGCCACACGCCTCCGTAAGCGGAGAGGAGTGCCAGCCTCAGTATATCTGAGTAGTAGGCGATCATCATCGCAGGATTGGACTGCCGCACCTGATCCACGATCGGAGGGAGATCGATATACTCGCTGACCGTCTCATCCGAGAGACGGATCACCCGGTAGTCTCCCCTGCGCTGATCCACCGAGGCGTAGCAGAGGCGGATCATCTCCGGGAGCTTACTCTCGTCGAGACCCTGTGCCCAGTACTGCCAGATGATCTTCTCCCCCACCAACTCCGGGTGCTTCGGCATCACCTCGTAGTGCTTAGCCTTCCCCTTGTAGTAATCGTCTATCAGTCCGTACCAGACGGCGGCAGCCCTCTGATGCTTCCGTGGTTGTCGGCGAGACAGCCGACGATGATTCAGTCTCTTGAAATAGTCTATTATCTTCATATCACCGGTGGCTTTGCGAGTAGCTGGCCTGATACTTCACCGCAAATATAAGGGTTATCTCTCTCTTGGTCTCGGTAATCCCGGGGCAAGAGGAGAGGTGACGCATTTGAGAGCCGTCGTTAATCACGCGCCGGATCGATCCTGCAGGGACTTTTCCGCCGGTTCCCCTCTCTGACACCACACCCCCGACATATCCCGCATTCATCCCCTATGCAGGCGCCGGGGAGTATCGTATCGAGCGGGATAGAGGTCTGTGAATTCTAAACCCGGTATTAGTGATCACTATTACCGGGTTTAGTTTGGGGGCGCAGGTCTGAGGGGAACTTCGGCGTATGCCCTCTCGGTAATTATGAGTAACTTGCACCAAAAGTCAGAGTAGAGAGTTTTGAATATAGCGTTTGTCAATTGGTGGACCTTCAATACGGTCATGGGCGGGATCGAAGCGGTCGGTGCCCGAGTTGCCCGTGCGCTTACCGCCCGGGGGCACCACGTCTGTCTGGCAGCCGTGGAGGAGGGCTATCCCTCGGTAGAGGGATTTGAGAACCTCCTTCTGCCGGATAAGCAGCGTATTCGCTCCAAGGCTAACTTTGATGCATTGGTGGAGTACTTCGGAGTCCACGACGTCGATGTGATCGTCTGCCACAATGCCTACCGCCGTCGGCTGGCACTGCTTCTCGCCGAGGTGGCCGACCGACTGGGGGCAAGACTTGTCTTTGAGATCCACACCGATCCGACGATGTACAAGTTTAAGCGCCGGACACCTCCTTTCCTCCACCGGGCGGAGTACCTCTTCCGGCGCCACAAGGCTCTCCGACAGTGGCGGCTCATCTCGAGAGTCGGCGATGCGATCGTGCTTCTCTCGCCCTCCTATGTACCGATCTTTAGAGACCTGGTAGGTAACGCTTCGGAGGGCAAGCTGATCAGTATCTCCAATCCCAACACCTACGACCCGACCGAAATACCGGCAGAGCTTCCTAAGGAGAAAATGCTCCTCTATGTGGGACGCTTCGACTACGGTCAGAAGCGAACCGACCGCCTGCTGGATGTGTGGGGGATGATACAGGATCGCTTCCCGGACTGGTCGCTTTACATCGTGGGAGGGGGAAACGAGCGGGTGGAGCGTGACCTGAGGAGGCGGGCGGAGACACTCCATCTGGAGAGGATCCACTTCGAGGGCGTGCGCTCCCCGCAGCCCTACCTAAGCCGCTCTGCGGTCCTGGTCTCCTCGAGCAGCTACGAGGGATTGCCCCTCGTGATCCTCGAGGCGCTTCAGTATGGCGTGGTGCCGATCGCCTTCGACAGCTATGCCGCTTTCAGGGATGTCACCGATGAGGGGCGGCTGGGGGTGATGGTTCCCCCCTTTGACCTCAGAGCATACGCTGAGAGCCTCTCCCGACTGATGGAGGACGATGCCGGGCGGGAGGAGATGTCGCGGGCCGGCAGAGAGTGGTCGCACCGGTACGACATAGATGCGATCACCGATGAGTGGGAGCGCTTCCTGACACAGATTTTATCAGAGTAGTATGAGTCCCTTAGTCACTGTGGTGATCCCCTGCTATAATGGGGCAAAGGTGGTGGGGCGCTGTCTCTCCGCCCTCGAGAGGCAGAGCTATAGTCCCATGGAGGTGCTACTGATCGATGACGCCAGTACGGATGAGACGGCTGATGCGGTGGCGAAGTATCCCTTTGTGAAACTGCTGCGCAACGAGACCAATCGGGGTGTCTCCTACACACGCAACAGAGGCATCGAAGAGGCGAAGGGGAAGTATCTCCACTTCCTCGACGTCGACGATGAGGTGAGCAGCAACTTCTATGAGGCGATGGTTCGGCGCGCAGAGCAGACCGGGGCAGACGTCACCGCTTGTAGCTTCGTCTACCAGTATGTGCCGGAGAAGTCTCAGATCTTCCGCACCCCTCGGGTCTACACAGGGACGATGGACAAGCTTCGGGTCACCTATGTCTGCAAGATAGGTGTGGTCTGGAGATACCTCTTCCGCACCGACTTTATTCGCCGTCATGAGGATCTTCGATTCCCGGTCGGACGACTCGTGGAGGATCTGCCCTTTGCCGTCCGGGCACTCTTTTATGCCAATAAGGTGGCGACTGCTCCCCGGGCGGAGTATCTCTACCGCTACGAGGCGGACTCTCTGACGGAGTCGGACGATCCGGAGGTGAGGAGAGCCTTTGCCGAGGGATATGATCTTGCGGAGGAGGATGTCAAGACCTTCCTCGCTGCACACGGGGTGCATCGCCGACCGGGACGAGACTCCCACCTCATCTCCTACTTCCTGCACAAGGTCTCCAATCGCCTACGCGGTGGTCAGACCGACCTGACAGAGCGACTGACGCAATGAGTGACACGATGCGGATAGCCGCCGTGACGATGGCGCGTAACGACTCCTTCTTCCTCTCCCGATGGATCCGCTACTACGGGCGAGAGCTGGGGTACGATCACCTCTTCATTTACCTCGATGGAGAGGATCAGGAGATCCCGATCGACACGCTGGAGGAGGTCCATATCACGAAACTGCCCCATCGGTCTCTCTCTCGCTCGGCAGGCGATAAGTATCGCATCGGACTCCTGACGAGGCTGGCTCATCGTCTGCTCGATGAGGGGTACGATCTGATCCTCGGGACCGATAGTGACGAATTCGTCGTGCCCGACCCTCGGACCGGTCTCTCTCTGAGGGAGTACCTCTCGGAGCACCGACCGGAGAGCCACGCTTCAGCTCTGGGACTTGACCTGGGACAGCGGCTTGACGAGGAGGCTCCTCTGGATCCCGATCGCTCCCTCCTCGAGCAGCGTCGCTATGCCGTGCTGACCGCTCGCTACACTAAGAGCTGCATCCTCACCCGCCCTCTCGACTGGGGAAGCGGCTTCCACAGAGTGAGGGGGCACAACCTCCACATCCTCCCCGATCTCTACCTTATCCATGCCGGTTACTGCGACCTCGAGATGGTGAAAGCACGGCAGGGCGAGCGGGGTGTGGACTGGGGAAATCACCTCTCCCGACGTGCGAGGACCATTCACTTCACCTCCACCCGCACACCTATTGACGCAGATCGAATCCTGAGAAGGGCGCGCCGCCTACAGAGACTCTTTCGCCCCCTCTTTGCCTGGAATAAGCCGCTTATGCCCGGTCGCAAACGGGTGGTCAGACTCCCCGAGCGCTTCAGATCCATAGATATATGACTCCACTCATCACCGTGATCATCCCCTGCTACAATGGGGCAAAGTATGTGCATCGCTGCCTTGACTCGATCCGGCGGCAGAGCTTCCGAGACCTGGAGGTGCTGCTGATCGACGACGGCAGTACGGATGACTCCTCCGCCCTCGCTGCGGAATATACGGAGGTGACATTGATCTCTAATGAGTCAAATAGAGGCCTCGCCTACACCCGAAATCGGGGGATACAGCTGGCGCATGGGCAGTACGTCCACTTCCTCGATGTCGACGACCGGGTCAGCTCCGACTACTACCTCCGGATGGCAGAGTCAGCACAGGCTACCGGTGCGGATATCGTGATCGGGGGGGCGGTCTTCCAGGGGCGGTACTACCACAATCAGCGCTTCACTCAGATCAAGACCTATACCGGGCGATCCAAGTACTGCATTACCTATCCCGGTCGCTGGGGCTACTCGGTGCTCTACCTCTTCCGCACCTCTCTGCTACGGGAGCACCGGATCACCTTCCCCGAGGGACGCCTTATGGAGGATATCCCCTTTACCATCCGAGCATTCTACTACGCTGATGCCGTCTCCACTGCCATCGATGCCGAGTATCTCTACATCCGCAACGAGGGCTCGATCCTGACTACCCGGGACGAGGCTCATAAGCTGAGGCGAAGGAGAGACAGGCAGCGGTCTCGGGAGGAGGTGCGCCGATTTGCGGAGGAGAAGGGGGAGCGCATCCCCGGGGTGAATGGCGGCTTCCTCCGCTTCGGACTCGAGTACCTCCGTCGCAGGCTCTTTGCCTCTCGTCAGACCGATCTCACAGAAGATCTCAAGCAATGAATACCAAGCCACTTGTCACGATCATCATCCCCTGCTATAATGGGGAGAAGTATGTCGACCGCTGCCTCGACTGCATCCACGAGCAGGACTATGAGGAGCTGGAGGTGCTCTTCATCGACGACTGCAGCAGTGACGGCTCCGTAGAGAGGGCTTCGCGCCATCCCGGGGTGACCGTCCTCCGAAATGAGCAGAATGGTGGCAGCTCCTACACCCGCAACAGAGGGATCGGGGAGGCAAGGGGGAAGTACATCCACTTCTTCGACGTAGATGACCAAATCAGCAGTCACTTCTACGAGCGACTCGTAGAGGCAGCGGAGCGACACGATGCCGACATGGCTTTTGCCGGTATGGTCAATGAGGCCGCACCACAGTACACACAGCTCTTCACCAAGGAGCGGGTCTTCACTGATGTGGAGGAGAAGATGCGCGCTACTTATGTCGGCAAGTGGGGCTACGCCTGGCGCTACCTGATCAGGACCGATCTTATCCGAGATCACGAGCTCAGTTTCCCTCTCGGCCGATACTGCGAGGATCTGCCATTCTCCTTCCGAGCGGTCTACTACGCCGATCGCATCGTCACCGTCCCCGGGGCGGAGTATTTCTATAGGCGAAATGAGGGATCACTCCTGCTAGATCCGGATCGACACAAGGCGGTTCAGGCAGATCGGCAGGAGATGATAGCCGATATCCGTCGCTTTGCGAGAGACCACCACTTCCGTATCCCTGGGCTGGAGGTGGGGCGTCTATCGTATCTCCTTCGCAAGATCCGCTATCTCCTTTTTCCACCAAGACGGAGCTGACGGGGGGATTACTTATTGCGGGGATGGTGGGTGAGGATCTCGTCGCGGAGTCCGGTCAGCTCGACGTGGGTGTAGATCTCCGTCGTGGCGATGTCGGCATGCCCGAGCATATCCCGGATGGCGGAGAGGGAGGCACCGCCCTCCAGCAGGTGGGTGGCAAAGGAGAGGCGTAGGGTGTGCGGGGAGATGGGCTTCTGGATGCCGGCCTCCTTGGCCAGCTCCTTGATCACCATGAATACCATCTGCCTCGAGAGCGGTCGCCCGAGACGGCTCAGGAAGAGGTAGTCCCGGAAGCCGGGCTTCTCGTGGATCTCCTGCCGGATCGGGATGTAGTCCTCTATCCGCGCCACCGCCGTGTCGGACATCGGTATGAGCCGCTCCTTGCTCCCCTTCCCCATCACGCGGAGGTACTTGTGCTCGAGGAAGATGTGCTCGTACTTTAGCTCGCAGCACTCGCTGACCCGCAGCCCGCAGCTGTAGAGTAACTCCAGCATAGCGGCATTGCGTACGCCGTGAGCCGTACTCAGGTCGATGCTGTCGATCAGCCGGTCGATCTCCTCCACCGTCAGCACCTCCGGCAGGCGCCGGACCGGCTCTGACAGAGAATACTATTGCCTACGTGCTATGCGCACAGTTGTGTACGTCTCGGTGGATAGTTGTGGCGGGTGACTGTGGTCAATACAAGTCAAAGCTTTCCTCAAATGAGTAGAGGTGTGGGAGGAGGTGTAGTTGCGGTTACTCCCCCGTAAGATCGGCTACCTCACCTACTCTCATTTCATTAGCCACACGTGCAGATTCGCCCATCTGAGGAATAGTGAGGTGAGGGGATCTCTAAATACATCAGTTGGTACTCTTATACCTACGATGAGCCATCAATGGGTTGTTATTCTGGGATCTCATTTGTGGGGAATGAAAAAAATAGCTAATATTGCGAACACATACTTTGGTGTCGTCTGCCTTGTGTCTAAGGGTAAGACGATGAAAAGGGAATCAGGTGCAAAACCTGAGCAGACCCACTGCCGTAAGCTTCACTATGAAGCTCCCCGCACACTCTATTAGATCCACTGTTGCCGCTATGGTAATGGGAAGGATGTGAGGGGGGAGGAAGCAAGCCGGAAGACCTGCCACGAGTATATGAGATGTGAGCTTCGGGGAATGAGGAGCTCCATCATCGGTGTGTTTTTCCCGCTTTGACGTAGAGGGTGCTGATTGTACTCAATCGCTCACCGACCACATCCTCACCCCACACAGGAGGAGTTTATTTAACTTTTATATCATCTTACTGAGTAGAGTATGACAAAAAACACAGGTCGAGTCTTGTCGCTGTTGGCTGTCCTCGTGATAGCCTTGGGTTGCTCCTATGACGACAGCGGTCTCTGGAAGGAGGTCGACAAGATCAAAACAGAGCTCAAGCAGCTGAGAGATCAGATCACATCTGCACAGACTGTAGTAGACGCCCTCTCCAAAGGGAATGTGATCACGGGTGTGACACCTCTTCCCGATAATGAGGGATGGAGAATCACTCTGAGTGGCAATGCACAGCCGATAGAGATCCGGAATGGGAAACCGGCTGAGGTCAATATCGCCAAGGAGGGAGACCGCTTCTACTGGGTACTTATCCAGCCTGATGGGACTCAGGTCTTCCTCACAGATAAGGAGGGCAATAAGATCCCCGTCACAGGCAATGATGGAGCTCCCGGTGCCACCGGGGAGAAGGGTGAGCCCGGTGCCCCGGGAGAGAAGGGTGAGCCCGGTGCCCCCGGGGAGAAGGGAGAGCCCGGTGCCCCCGGGGAGAAGGGAGAGCCCGGTGCCCCGGGAGAGAAGGGAGAGCCCGGTGCCCCGGGACACTCTCCCTCGATTGCCATTGATAGTGATGGCTTCTGGACTGTTGACGGAGAGAGACTGAAAGACCCTGATGGGAAAGAGGTCAAAGCTCAGGGAGACTCCTTCTTCAAGGATGTCAGGGTTGACAAGAGAAAGGGCGTGGTTGTCTTCACGCTCGCCGGAGGAGAGTCCTTCACCCTGCCGATAGCCGGAGCCACTCATCTTCATATCAATGAGCCTAAGGGAGCTCCGTACCACTCCTTTGAGTACGGAGAGAAGACACGATCCATCAAGCTGGATGCTGAGGGCATCCAAGACCTGACGATCGCCAAGCAGCCTGACGGCTGGACAGTCCGCATCGGTCAGAATTTCCCCCTCGCCATAGAGGTAACTCCTCCGGCATCGGGCTCCTACTGCTCTGGTGGGATCATCGTCGTGGAGGGAGTGGATGCAGACGGGAAGCTCTATCGAGCCTCCACAGATGTGAGAGTAGCCGACTTTACCGACCCGAGGGGTGTCTTCGTCGTCGTGGAGGGCAATATGACCGACTCCAATGGGATGCTGATGTACTACGATGGGGAAGGGAGAGAGTACCGGCACATCTTCCGCAACGCTAATCCCGGCAAGACGATTGGCAATGTGGTGCAGGATATGTTCATCTACAAGGACAAGGTCTATCTCATCACTCAGAATGGTACGCGTAAGGATCTTGGCGGAGAGGGAAGGCTCGTCATCTGTGATCTCAAGACGATGAAGATGCTCAGCAAGGATGCCCTTGACATCCCGATCACCGATCCTAAGGCCAATGGTGCCCATGCATGGCCTCAGCACCTGATCGTCACCAGTCCCACTCAGATCTTCATCCAGTATGGCTCGTCTGACTATGAGCGAACGGGCGGTATGCGAGAGATCACCCTGGCAGACGATAAGGTGACAAAGATCTCCGAAGACATTGAGGGAACCTATGGTCTCTGGACAAAAGAGAATGCCATCAAGGCCAGAATGATCCTCTCCAAGGGGAATATCTACTTCGCTCATGGTCACGGTGTAAGCATCTTGGACCCCACAACATCAAAGGTCATCAAGACGGTGAAGATGGAGGGACGGCAGTGTAAGGACGTGGTTAAGGGTGCCAATGGGAACCTATTTGCATTCTTTGCCGGCACCTTTACCGGAAATATGCAGTGGGGAGCTCAATTCACTTCTAACCCGCTGATCGTGGAGCTGGATAAGGAGGGGAATATCATCGATCAAGCAGAGGCTCCGGCACAGATCACACTCCCCATTGCCACATGGTCACCCAACATAGGTGCCTGTGCATCCTTCACTGATCCTTACCTCTACTTCAGGGGTACCTCAGACTTCAATTCCTATACGGCCGCTCGGTACAATTATGAGACCGACACCTTTGACAGTCAGTACATCATCACCCCTTATGTCAATTACGGATATATGGGTGTCGATAAGTATACCGGGAAGCTGTGGATAGGGACCTCCAAGGACTATACCACAAGTACGGTATTCAATTACACTGTCGGTGACCAGCCTGCTCCTGTAGGGGAGTTCTTCTACGGCTCGAGAGAGGGCGCTAGCCCGGCGGGCGTGGACTTCTACTACCGGTTCACGAATGAGTGGATCAATAAGTAACTGATAGATCAATAGTCTGCATTCCTTTGGTTAGGAGTGCAGGCACAAGTAGAGCGAAGAGAGTCAGAGTGGTGATAAAAAGAAGGTCTATAGGTGCCCTGCTTTTCCTACTGTACGCTGTCACCTGCTCCTGCCGTCTCTCGGCACAGAGCAGTCTCTCGGATACGCTCTTTCGCCTCCCCGAAGTGGTCGTGCAGGAGACTATCCGGAGACAAGAGGTGATCCGGGGACAGGTGCTTGAGGGACCCTCACTGCAGCGGATGAGTACATTCTCTATAGCGGATGCGGTGCGCTTCTTCTCGGGTGTACAGATCAAGGACTATGGAGGTATTGGCGGACTCAAGACGATCAATATCAGAGGTATGGGCTCCCAGCATGTTGGGATATTCTATGACGGGATAGAGGTGGGAAACGCCCAAAACGGACAAGTCGACCTCGGGAAATTCTCAATGGACAACATTGCATCCATTTCCCTCTACAATGGTCAGAGGAGTATGATCTTCCAGCCGGCTAAGGACTTTGGCAGTGCCGGCTCTGTATACATCAAGACACGTAATCCGAGCTTCATTGATGGCAAGGAGAGTAATCTCCGACTTACAGCGAGGGGTGGCTCATTCGGCTACCTATCATCCTCCATCCTCTGGGAGCGTAAACTGCCTCGGCACTATGCCATAGGTGCCAACGCCGAGGTTATCCGATCTCGCGGCAATTACCCCTTCAAGTACCGACGACTGTTCCAAGACGGAGTGACGGCATACGACACCACTGCATACCGAGAGAATAGCGATATCACAGCTTATCGTGTAGAGGCATCTCTCTACAAGACCCTCGAGAATGGAGCATGGGACATACACGGATACTACTACCAGTCTCACAGAGGTCTGCCCGGTCCCATCATCAGAAATGTCTTTAAGCACGGACAGCGGCTCACTGATGAGAACGCTTTCGTCCAGAGTAAGTACAGTATGGACTTCTCCGATCTCTATGCCCTGAAGCTTAATGTCAAGTATGCCAATGACTACACCCGATATGTCGATGATGAGTGGACCAGCCCCACCTATGTGGACAACGAGTACCTGCAGCATGAGGTGTACCTATCAGCGGCCAACTTACTCCGTATACGCCCCTGGTGGCATATCAGTCTCTCGACGGACTACCAGTATAATATGATGAAGGCCAATCTAGTCAACTTCTCCGAGCCTACACGACACACCGCCCTCATCGCCTTGGCGACACAGCTCCGCTGGGGATCCTTGCTGACACTCCAGCTCAGCGGTCTTGAGACGATTGTCCGGGAGACGGTAAAGAGAAATGCAGCTGCCCCACCGAAGGACATTTTCACTCCCTCCGTCTTTCTCTCCTTCAAGCCGTGGGAGGAGCACGATCTCACCATCGATGCTTTCTACAAGCGCATCTTCAGGATGCCGACCTTCAATGACCTGTACTACACATTTATAGGCAATGCTGCCCTTAGGCCAGAGTACACCAGACAGCTCAGTCTCGGGGTACACTACGATCTGGAGCGCTCCGAGGGGTGGCTGCGGAAAGTCGATCTCAAGGCAGAGGCGTACCTAAATCACGTCACTGATAAGATCATCGCCGTCCCGGCAGGGAATATGTTTCGCTGGATGATGCTCAATCTCGGACAGGTGGAGGTCACCGGTCTAGAGCTCAATGCCTCTCTCGGGACAATGCTCCTACCGGACTTCGCCGTATCTTGCCGAGCCGGCTACACGTACCAGAGTGCCATTGATGTCACCTCGAGTGAGGACAAGAACTATCGACACCAGATCATCTACATTCCCAGGCACAGTGGCTCCTTCACGACGATGATGGACTACAAGAGTTGGGGCGTGAATTACAGCTTCATCTATACCGGCATACGATACAATGCTAAGTACAACGATGTGAATAGTCGTATGCTCCCATGGTACACAAGCGATCTCTCCTTCCGGAAGGTCTTCACCGGTTTTGGCGGGAAGGGGCTTATCAGGACCTCCGTGGATATCAATAACATCTTTGATCAGCACTATGATGTGGTGCTGAATTACCCGATGCCGGGACGTAATTATAAGCTTACTATTGCGCTGATCCTCTAAGAAATACTGCCATGATCCGGAGACTTACACATACTATCGCACTACTACTTATCTGCAGCCTGACTCTCGTAGGCTGCCGAGGGGAGTATGAGATCTTGCCCGTCGTCTCCAATGAACTCAATATCCCTCACGAGGACTACAAGGATCTGAGAGGTTTTTATCTCCTAAACGAGGGTAATATGGGGAGTAACAAGGCGACTCTCGACTACTGTGATCTGAGCACCGGGGTGTACCATCGGAATGTCTATGCGGAAGCTAATCCTCATATGGTCAAGGAGCTGGGTGACGTCGGCAATGACATTGGGATCTTCGGTAGTAAGCTGTACGCCGTGATTAATGTCTCCAATTTCATCGAAGTGATGGATGCACGCACAGCCAGGCATATCGGGATGATCAAGATCCCCAACGTGAGGTACATCATATTCAATGAAGCTAATGGTAAGGCCTACGCCTCGTCATATGTGGCACCGGTGAAATTTGACCAAAACGCCCGTGTCGGCTATGTCGCAGAGATCGACACTACCACGCTGGAGGTCACCCGGACCTGCAATGTAGGCTATCAGCCGGAGGAGATGGTGATCTGGTACGACCGTAAGGAGAATAGGCAGAAGCTGTATGTAGCCAACTCCGGTGGCTATATGTTCCCCAATTACGACCATACGATCTCCGTCATTGATCTCAATACCTTTACTCAAGAGAGGAAGATTGATGTGGACATTAACCTCCACCGACTGCGTAAGGGGAAGTTGTCTGAGGATAGTAATGGACCACAGGAGCTAATCGTCACCAGCAGAGGAGACTATTATGATCATCCATCGAGGCTTTTCTTCATCGACCTTAAGACCGACCAGGTCATCGATACTCTTAGCAAGGCGGTCACCAATCTCTACATCGACTACGAGACAGACAAGGCCTACTTCTATGCCGTTGACTGGAGCTATAATACCCAGCAAAATACCATCACCTATGGGACATTTGACATACGCACCCACGAGCTCACCTCCACCAACTTCATCAAGGATCACACGGAGGAGGACATACGCATACCTTATGGTATAGCGGTCAATCCTATCAATAAAGATATATACATCACAGACGCCCTTGACTACGTAACGCCTGGAGACTTGCGTTGCTACGGCAAGGACGGATACCTCAAGTGGAAGACCGACACCGGGGATATTCCCGGGCACTTTGCCTTCCTGTATCACAAATAACTCATTCATGCCCATGAAACACACTCTTCAAGCCAATCTGCTGCTTACTATGCTCCTACTCTTAGTAGGCGGCCTCTCTGGGTGCAGGGACATCGAGTCAAAGATGCCACCTACGATCACTATGGAGAAGACGTACACCATCAAGCCTGATCGCAAGCTGCTGATCACACCTGAGGTGTCTAATGACAACATTAATGCGATCTACTCCTGGAAGCTGGACGGTAGGGTCATCTCGACAGAGAAGAACCTCGAGTATTCCTTCCCCATCACCGGAGACTACACCATTAAGTATAGCGTCTCGACAGCAGACGGAACAGCATGGCAGGAGATCGTTGTAAAGGTTATTGACCTCGAGCTACCCATCATCGGGATGAAGGAGGGCAATGACATCTTGGCTGAGATAGGGGAGCTTCTGACGCTCACCCCCGAGATAGCCAATACGGAGAATATCAAGTATACCTGGGAGCTTGATGGGAAGGCGGTTTCCAGCGAGCCGGTCTTTGAGCTCCGACCAGACAAGGAGGGCGTACACTTCGTCCACCTCTTTACTCAGAATGATGATGGTGAGGACGACTACTTGGTCAAGGTGGTGGTGGTCCCCTCCATACCACTAGAGATAAGCTTCCCCTATCCGCAGCACTCCGGCACGGTAGGTCGTCCGCTCCGTATAGAGCCCCGGATCAGCACCACGAAAAACATCTCCTATGAGTGGTCCGTGGACGGACAGGTGATTGAGGGTCAGACCGGGCCGATACTCGTCTATACGCCCACCCGGGTGGGGACCCTGCAGGTGAAGGTCTGCGCCTACAAGACAGATCCAAGCGGAGCGAAGAAAGAGAGAGCGGGAGAGTCGATCATACCGGTGCAGGTGGGAGAGCCCGATGCACATTTCCGAAGCTTTAATCCTGCGAAGAGTAGTAAGTACGGGGGCAAGGTCTACGAGTTCCTCGCCGCTCCGGGACAGTTTGTCAACGAGGGATACAGTGCTCACACCATGGATGATGCTATCAAGTATGCTGAGGAGCGACTGTCACAGGATGTCTATGTCTCACTGGGTGGGTTTGGAGGATATCTCGTCATTGGATTTGACCACAGTATCCCCAATACCGGCGCTTTCAAGGGGTACGACTTCGCTGTAATGGGCAATTCCTTCAAGGGTAGCTCTGAGCCGGGCATTGTGTGGGTTATGCAGGATGAGAATGGAAATGGTCTCCCGGATGACAACTGGTATGAACTCAGAGGTAGTGAGACCGGTAAGGAGGGGACTATACAGGACTATGAGGTGACTTACTTCCGTCCTGCAACGGCCCGATCAAATGTCCTCTGGGCAGACAATATGGGCAACACTGGAGAGATAGACTGGCTCAACTTCCACCAGCAAGACTCCTACTATCCAATATGGGTCAAGCCGAATAGATATGTCCTCAGAGGGACTCGTCTTAAGAGTGCCAACTTTGACCAGTCCGGTCAGGGCACCTACTGGATCAATCCTGAGTACGAGTGGGGGTATGTGGACAACTTCAGCCCGATAGATCGACTGACCGATGATATCAATTACGGCGCAGCACCTAATGCCAATCACTTCAGGATCAAGGATGCCATGGACTCCAACGGGAAGCCCATACATCTGGAGTATATCGACTTCGTCAAGGTCGTCACGGGACTGAATACCAAGTCCGGATGGCTTGGGGAAGTATCCACCGAGTGCTTCAAGTTCATTGACATCCAAGTACCATCAAGCAAGTAAGAGATATGAGAAATAGATTCATCACAAGTGGCGGGATCCTCCTTTTTACAATCATTATGCTCCTCATGTCCGGTTGCAAAGAGGATATGCCGGACTTTGAGGGAGACAATCGCATACTCAGCTTTGCCCTCACTCTGGGGGGGGAGGAGTATCCGGCTTACACTGAGGGCGAGAGCAAGCTGGTGATCACCATCCCGGTCGGAGTGGATCTCACAGACGCTAAGCCGAGGTATCTACTGAGTGAGAACGCGACCATTTTCCCCGCTCCGGAGAGGGTCCGCGACTGGAGGGAGGATCAAGTCTTCAGGGTTACCTCGGCCTCCGGCAAGGGACGCTCCTATATCCTGAGAGTGATCACCGATCATCCCACGTCCCAGTATGATGTACGTCTCACTACCGATGCAGAGGTGAGGGTCTTTGGGGCAACTCACACCGGTGTGGTGAGAGGAAATCTGATCATTGGAGCTGCTACAGGGCGGGACTCCATCTCAGACATTACGCCGCTCACAGCGCTGACCAAGGTGGAGCAAGGCATTGTCATCAATCCTACATTCAAGGGGACAGACCTCACGGGGCTCCGAAATGTCTCTGAGGTCGGCAGTCTCGTCATACGGAGTGCCAAGGAGCTCAAGAAAGCTGATCTGAGATCCTTGCGGGTGGTACACCGGGACATATCTCTTGAGAGTGACGTCCTTGAGGAGGTACACTTCCCTCTTCTGCAGCAAGTCGAGGGTACACTTAAGTTGCAGAGTAAGTCGATGCGCTCGCTGCTACTACCCGGTCTCTCCACTAGCGGGAGCCTCATCGTCATGAATTGTCCTATCCTCAGCTTCGTCAATCTGCCGGTACTTAAGTCGGTAAGTAAGGATCTGACTATCTCCACAGCGCCCATGCTCTCTGATCTCAAGGTGCGTCGTCTTGGGCGTGTCTCCGGGACCCTTTCCATCAAGGCCTCTGAGTCGCTACAGAATGTATCATTCCCCTCCCTTGAGGAGGTGGGCTCTGTCTCTATATCCTCGCCCAAGATGACAGATCTCTCGCTACCCCTTCTCGTCACGGCGGAGAATGTGGAGCTGTCCAATGTGCCACAGCTTGTCCGTCTCTCCCTCCCAAAGCTGAGTGAGGTGACAGGGGACTTCTTGATCTCCCAGGCTGGTCTTAAGAGCCTGTCAGATATACCCTTGACTAAGGTCGGAGGGAAGCTGAGTGTTATGAAAGTCTCCAATCTCTTCAATCTAGGATTGACGCTTGAGGCTCTTACGGCCGTCAAGAGTATTGTGATAGATACTTATCAGGGACACGAGGGGATTGATCTCTCCCATACGGGTATTACGGAGCTCGTGATCACCGATGCCCCTCACCTTACCTCCTTAGCTCTCCCCGAGTCGATGGACGTGGTGCGCCTCAAGGGCTTCTCTTACGTCAGCAGTGTTGAGGATGCCGGGACAGATGCATTTACTGCAGTCACGGGACTCAAGCATGTGGGGGAATTCTCTTACAATAATTACTGGACGAAAAAGAGTACTAAGGAACTCTCCTTCCCCGGCATTGAGACGATATCTCGGAAGCTTGAGGTCAGCGTTGCGATGGTAGAGAAGGTCTCCTTCCCGGCACTCACGACCGTCCATGCTCTTGAGGGTGACAAAACCCGGAAGAGGGCCAATATATACCTGAGTTATATCACTCAGTTTTACCAGCAGGAGGACCTCCATCCCGTGACGGATGTCCACACTCTCTCCTGTCCCCTCCTGACAGAGGCGGATGGTGTGGGAGCCAATAGTGTCACCCTTAAGACTTTGGATATGCCCAAGCTCCGGAGGGTCGATGAGCTCAAGCTTGACTGCATCTATTACACTGTCCATAATGACGCTATGGAGGATCTCAGCTCTCTTTCAAGCCTCAAGGAGGTACAGAGGGTGCATATCAGTAAGTACCGCGCCTTTAGAGACTACAGCTTCCTTAAGAGGGCAGTAGAGAGCGGATCCCTCACCTCCCTCTCTATATCCAAGTGTGGATACAATCCCTCCCTTGATGATCTCAAGGCGGGTCGGTTCACTAATAGGTAATGATGCGTCTCACTATACACATATATAGACAAGAATAAGATGAATGCACGATATACACTAAGTCTCTGTGCCTCCCTGATTGTATCGCTGCTCCTTCTCACTGCATGTGAGAGAGACACTCCATTCTCGGGAAGTGACGACTACCTATTGGACTTCTCGCTTCAGTCTGCTGATGGCGAGATCTACACAGCCCGTATTTCAGGTGAAGAGATCCGCATCGATCTCCCGCCGAGCTCGCTTCAGTCCGGTCTCAATCCGGTCTACCACATCAGCGAGCATGCTACCATTGCTCCCAGACCGGAGACAGTAAAGGACTGGTCTCTGGAGACAAAGTTTGAGATCACCTCTTACTCCGGGGCAAAGCGAGCCTACACCTATCGTCCCACACTTCTCTTTAAGGAGGCTACCGAGGATGTCCTCCTGAAGTCTGATGCTGAGGTGGAGGCCTTCGCCGCACGTGGAGTAGAGATCCTCAATGGCAGTCTGATCATCGGTGAGAAGGTCAAGAAGAATAGTCCGTCAGAGGAGAATTCACAGGTCACAAGCCTTGCCCCTCTTGCAGGTCTCCGCGAGGTGAGAGGAAGCGTCATCATCAGAGACAGCTATGTTGGGGAGCTCTTTGAGCTCAGCTCTTTGGAGCGTGTCACGGACATAGTCTTTGAGACAGATCGTATCAACCGGGTGAGGGCTGTCAGACTTCCCTCGCTTAAGTATGTCGGTGGGGACATTAAGTCTACCGGCTATGGTGGTAAGATCCGCTCAGATAGTCTGCGCATCATTGACCTGCCGGAGCTACACAGCCTGGGGGCTCTGCTACTTGAGGCCGACTCTGTGAGTGCTATCAAGCTTGGATCGCTGGTTGAGGCGGAGATGCTGAGTCTCAGCACATGTCGCTCGGCGATCCTGGACCTGTCTAGCCTCGAGAGGGTGGGTAGCCTCTACCTTGAGGACGAGCCGGCCTATGGTCAGGAGGAGCCGGGACCCATCACCTCCCTCAGTCTCCCCAAGCTAAAGACTTGCGAGGGTGACCTCGCTATAGAGGGTTTCCAAAAGGTGACTCAGGTTGATTTCTCCTCTCTTACTACTGTCGGAGGTGAGCTGAGTCTTGGGGGACTGCCCGGTCTCACCTCCCTTGAGCTACCGGAACTCACCCGGGCGGGAAGCTTACTGTACGCCTCCTACTCCTCCTCTCCGTCCCGCCACAACGAGCTGATCCGATCCATCACCTTACCTAAGCTGACAGAGGTGACAGATCGTTTGAGTCTGATGAGTTTCGTTGCTATGGAGGAGCTCTCTCTTCCCTCGCTGCGGGTCGTAGGGAACTTGGTGCTGCCAGCCACACTCCGATCCTATAGTCTGCCTGCACTGGAGGAGGTCAGGAGTAGTATCTCTCTCCCCTTCTTCAGTAAAGAGTCACTCCCTGAGCTTAGTCGTGTGACAGAGGTGGTCTTAATGCCCGTAGACGAGGGCAAGGGGCTCACCCTTGATCTCTCACCACTTAAGGGAGTGAAAAATGTGAAAGTCGTTGGTTGCACAGATGAGTGCACCATCCTCCTCCCGAGCGAGATCGAGCAGCTCACCTACGCCCAGTCCGGTAAGACCTCCATTCCGGTCATCAAGGGGCTGGAGCGATGCAAGAAGATTATCTTTGACAATCCCTTCCAGCTCACCAGTGCAATCAGCCTCCCTGCCTCACTTAAGGTAGTCACAGGCGAGATCTCCCTCGCTTCCAATAACTATGGTCCCTTTTCCGCGCCCTCACTTGAGGAGGTGGGTAAGCTCTCTGTCATTGGTGGTGATGCGATGGTGTCTGTCAGTCTACCGAAGCTGAGGAAGGCAGAGTCCCTCACGCTCTGGTCGGGCGGACTTAAGGAGATTCTCCTCCCAGTGCTCTCTGAGGTCCAGACTTTCGCACTGGGGTACAATTCGTTTCCCAATTATGCTATGACTGCTCTCCCCGACCTCTCCTCCCTCACGCACGTTGGGAAAATCACGATTTCCGGCTTTAGTCAGTTAACCGACTACACCGGGGTCAGGACTGCAGTGGAGAGTGGCGTGATCCCAGATAATGGCTGGACGGTCACCAAGTGTGGGTACAATCCCACTCTTCAGGATCTCCGAGAGGGGCGCTATAAGCGGTAGTCACATCACACATTATTATCTGTCCGGTCCGGCGGAGTAACCTGCGCTGACCGGTCTATGGAGAGGAGCTGTACTGTTCTATAGATGTACAGCTCCTCTTCCCCTTTCAGACTTGACTGCCCGAGTGGCTGTGAGTAGGGGGGTACGGATGAGGATCACGCTTTATCGGACAGCAATAATCCGGATCCGGACTTGGCTACTTATTGCGGGGATGGTGGGTGAGGATCTCGTCGCGGAGTCCGGTCAGCTCGACGTGGGTGTAGATCTCCGTCGTGGCGATGTCGGCATGCCCGAGCATATCCCGGATGGCGGAGAGGGAGGCGCCGCCCTCCAGCAGGTGGGTGGCAAAGGAGTGGCGTAGGGTGTGCGGGGAGATGGGCTTCCGGATGCCGGCCTCCTTAGCCAGCTCCTTGATCACCATAAATACCATCTGCCGCGAGAGCGGTCGCCCGAGACGGCTCAGGAAGAGGTAGTCTCGGCAGCCCGATTTCTCCCGGATCTCCTGCCGGATCGGGATGTAGTCCTCGATCCGCGCCACCGCCGTGTCGGACATCGGTATGAGCCGCTCCTTGCTCCCCTTCCCCATCACGCGGAGGTACTTGTGCTCGAGGAAGATGTGCTCGTACTTTAGCTCGCAGCACTCGCTGACCCGCAGCCCGCAGCTGTAGAGTAGCTCCAGCATAGCGGCATTGCGTACGCCGTGAGCCGTATTCAGGTCGATGCTGTCGATCAGCCGGTCGATCTCCTCCACCGTCAGCACCTCCGGAAGGCGCCGTCCGATCCGCGGTACCTCCAGCAGGTCGGTCGGATTGGCGGGGATGATCTCCTCGGCAAAGAGGTACCGGTAGAAGGATCTCACCCCGCTCACCACCCGTGCCATGCTCCGGGCGTCGAGCCCCAGGTCGGCGAGGTAGGCAAGGAAGTGCTCCAGGTCGGGGTAGGTGAGCTGCAGCACCTCCAGTCGCCGGTCAGCGGCGTACTCGTAGAGGTGCTTGAGGTCAAAGGTGTAGCTCCGGATCGTATTGGAGCTCAGGTTTCGTCCCAGTGTGAGGTACTGCCGGAAGTCCTCCACCAGCTCAGGTAGTTTCTGCTCGTCCGTCATATCGTCCTTTCGCCACAAGCGAGAGTGTAGTAGGAGACACTCTCGGCGCCCGCCTCCATCAGCGCCAGCGCGCAGGCGGAGAGCGTTGCACCGGTCGTCAGCACGTCATCGATGATCAGGATCCTTCGGCGAGAGACCTTGTCGGGATCGGGGACGTAAAAAGTCTCTCGCATCGATGCCCACCGCGCCTCTCGCCCTCTGTGGGTCTGGGTGCCGGCGCTGTCGCGTCTGGCGAGGAGCGTCTCATCAAGGCGGATGCCGAGGACATCCGTCAGTCCGCGGGCGATGTAAGCCGACTGGTTGTAGCCACGCTGGCGGAGGCGACTTGGTGTGAGGGGAACCGGTACCGCCACTCCTATGTCAGCAAAGTGTCCCGCCCTGAGGTGCTCCGGGGCGAAGAGTCGCCCCAGTCGCTCCCCCAGCTCGGGATGACCTTCGTACTTGATCGTATGGATGAGGTCTCGCACGGGGTTGTGGTGCGTAAAGCCGAGGTCGCTCCGATACTCGGTGAAGGGGGCGTGTCCCTCGATCCGCTTCTCCGCATCGTAGAGCGCCTCGGATCCCGGGTAGCGGGGCAGGAGGTCGAGACAGGCGGGGCAGATCATCAGTCGGTCAGCGGATAGCCGCTCGCCACAGACGAGACAGTAGTGAGGGAAGAGCGTGCTACCCAGCTCTCTCGCCGCCACGCTGAGCCACTCTGCTACTCGTACCATCGCTCCTCATCCTCGCCCTCCACCGTGAGGTCCATCTCCCGCAGCACCTCTTCGGTGATCTCGGAGGGGTAGCCTCGACCATAGGCTGCGGTCATCAGCCGTCCGCGGAGGTCGTAGGCGGACTTAGACTTCTTGCGGTATCGCTCGAGCTTAGGCGCTAGGTAGCGCTCGAGGAGCTCGATCCACTTGGCGTCAGGGATCGTCGCCAGCTCACGCTCGATCGCCTCATCGGAGACCCCCTTGCCCCGAAGCTCTCGCCTTAGCATAAAGGGTCCCTTGCCGAGGAGCTCCGTCTTATCCGCCACGAAGTGCCTCACATACCGCTCCTCATCGATGAAGTGCTGTGACCTCAGCCACTCCAGTATCTGCTCCACCTCCTCTGCGGAGATGGGCTCGAGAGACCATTTGTAGAGCTTGTCGGTCACCTCCTTCGCCGACCGCTCCGCCTTGGCGCAGTAGGAACCCGCCTTGGTCAGCAGTCGCTTCCGCTCCTTCTCGTCGATCATCCCTTCTCTGCAAATAAGAATCGCCTCTCCCTCCTGTAGCCGTAGCCAAAGGTGACCTCGTACTCCCTTCTGTGGAAAAGCTCCTCAAGGCGCACGGCGGCAAGAGGATTGCTCTCCAGAGCGTACCGAGGGGCGGGGCAGCGAGTGAGGATCGCTTCGTAGAAGAGTGCCGGCTCATCGTCCGGGACGAAGAGTGCCTCCGCCGGCTCCCGCTCCGTTACGTGTGGTGCCATCTCCTGACGCTCCCGCTCGAGGATGTAAGGTGGGTTGCTCACCACGAGATCCACAGGGTGGGGAAGGGCAAAGGTGTTGATGAGCAGGTCGGCCCGGAGGATCGTCACCCGGTCCGAGAGCCCGGTGGTCTCCGCATTTTGCTGTGCCAGTCGGACGGCATCCGGGCTGACGTCTATGGCGGTGACACGGATCCCAGGGTGGCGGTGGGCAAGGAGAAGGGCGATGGCACCGGTGCCGGTGCCGAGGTCTGCCACCCGCTCATTACCTACGAGCCAGCCTCGTCGGTCGATGAGGTCGCAGAGGGTGGCTGTCTCGGGCCGTGGGATCAGTACTCCGGGGGCGGTCGCCAGGGTCAGCTCCCCGAAGTCGGCACGACCGAGAATGTACTGCAGCGGCTCGTGCTCTATGAGCCGATCGGTGTAGTCCGTGAGGGTCTCGGTCTCCTTTTTCGTAAGTTTGTAGTCGGAGAGGATCATCTCAGGGTAGCCCCTCCCCGTCACCTCCTCGAGGAGACGACGGGAGAGACCGATCGCCTCGCGTCGGTCGGTGTAGTAGCTCGCGAGGCGGTCTGCGATATGGCGACTATGCGACTGGATATCCATCTGTAGCAAATATACAAGCATTTTCCCTAATGAAATGATGAGTGACGAGAGATATATGTGGCGAGCCATCGATCTCGCTCGCCGTGCAGAGCTGCAGGCTGTCTGCCCCAATCCCCGGGTCGGTGCGGTGCTGGTCTGGCAGGATAGGGTCATCGGTGAGGGGTATCATCAGCGGTGTGGAGAGGGGCATGCGGAGGTGAATTGTCTCGGCTCTGTCGCCCCCGAGGACGAGTCGAAGATCCCCGACAGCACACTCTACGTCACTCTCGAGCCCTGCTCTCATCAGGGACGAACCCCCTCCTGCGCCCGTATGCTGATCTCAAGAGGCATCCGGCGGGTGGTCGTCGGCTGCCTTGATCCCAATCCACTCGTCTCCGGACGGGGGATCAGCCTCCTGCGCCAGTCCGGCATTGAGGTCTCCACCGGCTGTCTCGAGGAGCAGTGCCGGCAGGTGGCGAGAGTTTTCCTCACCAATCAGGAGCAGGGAAGGCCATATATCATACTGAAGTGGGCGGAGTCGGCCGATCACTTCCTCGATCGGCTGCGGCAAAGCCCGGAGGAGCGCCCGGTCGCCTTCTCCACCCCTCATACGCGTATGCTGGTTCATCGGCTCCGGAGCTGCTGTAGTGGGATTGTGGTCGGGAGGAGGACCCTTGAGCTGGACCGGCCGTCGCTCACCAATCGCTACTGGCCGCTCTCGCCCTACTCGCCGAAGCGCTTTCTCCTCTCCTCGCAGGAGGTTGACCTGGATCCCGGCTGGGAGCTCCTCCGCAGCGTCTCGCCGGAGAGTATGTCCTACCTCCTGATGGAGAGTGTCACCTCGCTGCTCGTCGAGGGTGGGGCAGAGACGCTGAGGGCGTTCCTGGAGGCGGACCTTTGGGATGAGATCTACGTGGAGCAGGTGCCGGATGTGACGCTCGGTGAGGGGGTGAAAGCTCCGTCGCTGGACGCACTGACACCTGACCAAGAGCTTGTGAGGGACGGGCATCACCTTTACAGATACCGCAGATGGGCGTGACAGGATTTTCCCTGTGTTTGGCGGGTATACCGGTATATGACTTTGCTAATTGAATGATAGAGTAACCTTATTGTTATAAGTGTTTTATGAATTGGCGACCTTTATTTCCTCTGGTTATTGGTCTTTTGGGACTTGTCCTGTACATCTCTAACTTGATCGAGCTAGAGAAAAAGAAAGACACATACCAAAATCCTCCTTATGTATCTGCGCGTCGAAGGGAGATCTATCTCTGGATTGTGATCTTCTCCTATCTTTTCATTGATAATATTTGTCCGGTTTGGGGACTGCTTTTCAATACGTAGACTAAGGAGTAGTTGAGAGCATCCGCACCTCGCTCGTCTTTATGCGAGGTGCGGGTGCTCTTACCATATCTTTTATGATCCTCCACTACTTCAATCCCGGGTACGAGCTCTCCGCAAAGCGGCGGCAGGCTCACTACACGCCGACGAAGCCGGTCCGGCAGCTGCGGCATGACCTCGCCACCCTGCCGATCTACTACGCTGCGGAGGGTGAGGGGGTGCTGGTGCCGCAGGACCTCCCTACGGAGCTGCGGACGGAGCAAATGGTCAGCCGGGCGGAGACGGGCGACCGGATCGTGCCGTGGGGGGCGGCACCGGAAGTGCCGGGGATCGGGTATGAACCGGAAGTGATGCGCCGGCTCGCGAGTCGGGAGCGGTCACTGGAGTTGTGGAAAAAACTGTACGAGCCGTCGCTCTTCGGTCCTATGATGCCGCCTCGACGCATCTCGGAGGAGAGCGAAGTGCCCAAGGAGGGACGCTGGGTCGCCAAGCTCGACTTCAGCAGCTCCGGTCGTGGGGTCTTCTTCCCTAAGTCCATACCGGAGCTTCGGGAGGTGCTCCGGAGGCATCAGGAGCTCTACCTGGAGCCGTGGCTCGATCGGGTGGCAGACCGAGGGTACGAGTTTGTCCGCCACCCCGATGGCGGGATCGAGTACGTGGGTGTCCATCTCTTCACCACCGGTCAGGGTCGCTATGGCGCCAGTCTCGTTGCTCCTCAAGCGGTGGTGCTGGAGCAACTCCGCCGTCAGCCTACCACGCCCACGCACGAGGAGTATGTGGCACACCTGCTGGAGCGACTGCGAGGCTACGACTTCCACGGCTACACCGGTCCCTTCGGTATCGACACTGTGGTATGGAGGGATGGCGACCACCTACGGCTCGCCCCCTCTGTGGAGATCAATCTCCGGCGGACGATGGGGCACGTCGCCCTCGAGTTGTCGCGGCGGTATGCCGAGCCGACCGGACTGACCCTCCTCTACGAGATCACCTCCCCGCAGGGTCTTACCGACCTCCCCCTCTACCTCACCGGGTCACTCCACACGTACGCCCCCACGCTGCTCACCCCGATCCTCCCCGACACCCGATTTGTCGCTCTCCTCCGACCCACCCCAAAGTGGTAAAAAATGGTTACTTTTGCCCAGCGAGAGAGAAAAAATCATTACAATCAATACGTTCATCATATCCTATGAAACTACTGGAGTCTATTGCCGAGAAGGCAAAGAAAAATGTCATGTCGATCGTCTTCCCAGAGGGCGAGGAGGAGCGGACGCTTAAGGGCGTCGATATGCTCCTTCGGGACAAGATCCTCACGCCTATCCTGATCGGCGACCCGGAAGTGATCCGGAGGAAGTCCGAGGAGCTCGGGCTGGAGCACATCCATGAGGCTCAGATCGTTTGTCCCAAGAGCAACCCCAAGAAGCAGGAGTACGCAGACCTCCTCTACGATCTCCGCAAGCATAAGGGCATGACGCCCGAGCAGGCACTCGCCAAGGCTGAGGACCCGCTCTTCCTCGGCTGCCTTATGATCAAGAGTGGCGACGCCGACGGAGAGGTATCCGGTGCGATCCACTCCACCGGCGACACCATCCGCCCCGCCCTGCAGATCCTCCGCACCGCTCCCGGAGTCAAGGCTGTGAGCGGTAGCTTCATCATCCAAATGAATGACCAGATCACGCCCAAGTACGGCTCCGACGGCCTCTTCGTCTTTGCCGACTGCGGCGTCATGATCTCACCGAATAAGGAGCAGCTCGCTCAGATCGCCATCTCCTCCGCCGAGACCGCACAGTCTGTCCTCGGTATGGATCCCAAGATCGCCTTCACCTCCTTCTCCACCAAGGGCAGTGCCAAGGATGAGAAGGTCGACCTCATGGTCGAGGCTATGGAGTACACCCGCGAGATCGCTCCCGAGCTGAAGATCGATGGCGAGCTCCAGATCGATGCCGCCCTCGATCCCACTGTCGCTGAGCTCAAGGCTCCCGGTAGCGAGGTGGCCGGTCACGCCAATGTCCTCGTCTTCCCCGACCTCCAGGTGGGCAACATCGCCTACAAGATCGCACAGCGTATCGGTGGTGCCACCGCCATCGGCCCGATCCTGCAGGGTCTTGACGGTGCTGTCAACGACCTCTCCCGCGGCTGCTCCCCCATGGACATCTACTACCTCGCTGCTGTCACCGCCCTCCAGGCTGCTCATCGTAAGTCTCAGAAGTAATATCAGGATATGAAGGTTTTAGTCCTCAATTGCGGCAGCTCGTCTGCCAAGTTTCAGCTCATCGACACCGAGTCGGAGCAGGTGATGATCAAGGGGAATGCTGAGCGCATCGGCGACAAGGAGTCGTTCCTCAAGGTCAAGACCCCGGACGGCAAGTCCAATACCATCGAGCAGTACTTCCGCGATCACACCCAGGCGGTGGAGCTGATCCTCAAGCAGCTCACCGACCCGCAGTACCACTGCATCTCCAGCCTTGATGAGATCGGCGCTGTCGGTCACCGCGTCCTGCACGGTGGCTCCGTCTTCACGAAGAGCTGTCTCGTTACCCCCGAGGTGATTGAGGGGATCAAGAGGTGCATCCCCCTCGGGCCACTGCACAACCCCGCCAACCTCAAGGGTATCGACGCTGTCTCACAGGTCCTGCCCAAGGCTCCCCAGGTGGTCGTCTTCGACACCTCCTTCCATCAGACGATGCCGGCGAAGTCCTACATGTACGCCATCCCTCGCCGCTTCTACGACGAGTATCAGATCCGTCGCTACGGCTTCCACGGCACCAGCCACCGCTATGTCAGCCACCGCACCTGCGAGATCCTCGGGCTTGACCCCGATCACAATCGCCTCATCTCCTGCCACATCGGCAACGGAGGCTCTATCTGCGCTGTCAAGGATGGCAAGTGCATCGATACCACGATGGGGCTCACCCCGCTGGAGGGACTGATGATGGGTACCCGCTCAGGCGACATCGACCCGGCTGCAGTCCTCTATATCATGAAGAAGGAGGGACTCACTCCCGATCAGATGGACCACCTGCTCAATAAGGAGTCTGGCGTCCTCGGCGTCACCGGCAAGTCCAGCGACATGCGCGACATCGAGGCTGGTGTGGCTGCAGGCGACAAGGACTGCATCCTCGCCCTCTCTATGTACGATCAGCGGATCAAGAAGTACGTCGGAGCCTACCTCGCTGAGCTCGGTGGTGCCGATGCGATCATCTTCACCGGCGGTGTGGGAGAGAATCAGGCCATCACCCGTGAGACCGTCTGCTCCGATATGGAGTTTTGTGGCATCAAGCTCGACAAGGAGCTCAATGCCAAGGTCCACGGTACCGAGACCGTCATCTCTGCCCCCGACAGTAAGGTCAAGGTGATCGTCGTGCCGACCAACGAGGAGCTGGTCATCGCACGCGATACCGTCGCCATCGTCACCGGCAAGATGAAGTAAGGCCATCGCCTTTCCCTAATAGAGAATCAAAAGGGTCCCCACAGTCGCACCGGCTGTGGGGACCCTTTTCTTTTGCTCAGAGGATGAAAGGTCGGAGCCCAGTCCTAAGGGAAAAGTCTAATACCGATATTAGGTAACTCTAATATCGGTATTAGACTTTCCTAATATCGGTATTAGAATCACCTAATATCGGTATTAGACAAGCGCCTGTTTTTCGTCATGGGGCAGGCGCATTAGGGATGGGCGGATGATCCCTTTTCTCCATACTCTCACACCGGCTCTTGAGAGGCAGTCAAGACGAGTAAAAAATGGTATCTTTGGGGTACTCAAAAAGCGAATCCTCAGTAGAAGACACTTTTAATCATCTCTATACACAATCACAATCTATGTACGACAAGTATAAGAAGCACCTCGAGGAGACTCTCCAGGCGATCAAGGATGCCGGCACTTACAAGCGTGAGCGCCTCATCACCAGCAAGCAGAGCTCTGCCATCACCGTGGATCAGAATGGCAAGGAGATCCATGCACTCAACTTCTGCGCCAATAACTACCTCGGTCTCGCTGACGATCAGCGCCTGATCGATGCCGCAGAGAAGATGATGGCCCGCCGTGGCTTCGGTATGTCCTCTGTCCGCTTCATCTGCGGTACGCAGGATGTACACCTGGAGCTGGAGAAGGCTATCTCTCGCTACTTCGGCACCGAGGACACGATCCTCTACGCTGCCTGCTTTGATGCCAATGGCGGTCTCTTCGGCTCCCTCCTCACCGAGGAGGATGCGATCATCTCCGATCAGCTCAATCACGCCTCCATCATCGATGGTGTCCGTCTCTGCAAGGCACAGCGCTACCGCTACCTCAATGGCGATATGGCCGACCTGGAGGCGAAGCTCAAGGAGGCTCAGGCTCAGCGCTTCCGCGTCATCGCCACGGATGGTGTCTTCTCTATGGACGGCAACGTCGCTCCGCTCGATAAGATCTGCGAGCTGGCTGAGAAGTATGACGCTATGGTGATGGTCGACGAGAGCCACTCTGCCGGTGTCGTCGGCAAGACCGGTCGCGGTGTCACCGAGCAGTATGGCGTGCGTGGTAAGGTGGAGATCATCACCGGTACCCTCGGCAAGGCCTTTGGTGGTGCTGTCGGTGGCTTCACCACCGGTAAGAAGGAGATCATCGAGCTCCTCCGCCAGACCTCACGTCCCTACCTCTTCTCCAACTCTCTCCCCCCATCTCTCGTCGGTGCCGGCATCGAGACCTTCCGCATCCTCGAGGAGTCAACGGAGCTCCACGACCGTCTGATGGACAATGTCGCCTACTTCCAGGAGAAGATCAAGAAGCTCGGCTTCGACCTGCTCCCCACACAGAGCGCCATCGTCGCTGTGATGATCTACGACGCTGCCAAGGCTGCTGAGTTTGCTGCCCGCATGCAGGAGGAGGGCATCTTCGTCACTGGCTTCAGCTATCCGGTGGTACCGAAGGACAAGGCACGCATCCGCGTACAGCTCTCTGCTGCTCACACCCACGAGCAGATCGACCGCTGCATCGCTGCCTTCGATAAGATTGGCCACGACCTCGGGATCCTGAAGTAATCCACTTCCACTTCATCCAAACCTATGGCGCCCCGGCGGACTTAGATCCCCCGGGGCGCCTTTCCTTTGGTGCCTGACGATCTTTTTTTTGGGGAAAAAAGAGGGGGCGACAAGTCAGTAGTGACCTGTCGCCCCCTCTCTGTGGGCTCTCTCTCGAGGGAGAGATTACTTCTTGCGGCTTACGCGGCAGTAGCCGTACTGAGCCTTGTCACCCAGCTCCTCCTCGATGCGGAGCAGCTGATTGTACTTGGCGATGCGGTCGGTGCGGCTGAGAGAGCCGGTCTTGATCTGGCCGCTATTGGTGGCCACAGCGATGTCGGCGATGGTGGTGTCCTCAGTCTCACCGGAGCGGTGGCTGGTGACGCTGGTGTAGCCGGCGCGGTGAGCCATCTCGATGGCGTCGAGGGTCTCGGTGAGGGTACCGATCTGATTGACCTTGATGAGGATCGAGTTGGCAGCGCCCATCTCGATGCCCTTCTTGAGGTAGTCGACGTTGGTGACGAAGAGGTCGTCGCCGACGAGCTGGCAGCGGTCACCGATGCGGTCGGTGAGCTTCACCCAATTCTCCCAGTCGTTCTCATCCAGACCATCCTCGATGGAGTCGATGGGGTACTTAGCGATGAGCTGCTCGAGGTAGTCGATCTGCTCCTCAGCGGTCAGCTTCTTGCCATTGGGATCCTTGGGCATACCGGTCTTGAGCTGGCGGTAGTCGTAGTACCACTTGCCATCCTCCTGTACAGCAAACTCAGATGCGGCGCAGTCCATAGCGATGCGCACGTCCTTACCGGGCTCGTAGCCGGCGTCCTTGACAGCCTGGATGATGGAGTCGAGGGCGTCCTCGATGCCATCGAGCTTGGGGGCGAAGCCACCCTCGTCACCGACAGCGGTGGAGAGGCCACGCTTCTTGAGTAGCTTGGCGAGAGCGTGGAAGACCTCAGCACCCATACGGAGACCCTCACGGAAGGTCTCAGCACCCACGGGGCGGATCATAAACTCCTGGAAGGCGATGGGCGCATCGGAGTGAGCGCCACCATTGATGATATTCATCATCGGTACCGGGAGGACGTACGTATTGGTGCCGCCGATATAGCGATAGAGGGGCAGGTCGAGTGCGGTGGCGGCAGCACGGGCGCAGGCGAGGGAGACGCCGAGGATGGCGTTGGCTCCGAGCTTGGACTTCGTCTTGGTGCCGTCGAGCTCGAGCATCTTCTGGTCAATGCCACGCTGGTCGAGGACGTCCATACCGATCAGCTCGGGAGCGATCTTAGTATTGACATTCTCCACAGCCTTGAGGACGCCCTTGCCGCAGTAGCGCTTCTTGTCGCAATCGCGGAGCTCGAGAGCCTCGTTCTCACCCGTGGAGGCACCACTGGGGACGCAAGCGCGACCGATGATGCCATACTCCAGCTCTACCTCTACCTCTACGGTGGGGTTGCCGCGAGAGTCGAGGATCTCGCGACCATGTACGTTCTGAATTTCCATTCTTCTCATTATTCTATAGGATTAGTACTAAAAATCTTTCTTTACCGACCACAAATATACCCAAAGTGTCCGACTTAAGTGGTCCGCTTGACCTCTTTTATAAGATCTGAAGTGGAGGAAGAGGGCCACGGGATGCTCCATAGGGCGTATCTCGTAGGTGACGACCTGCTCCACGAGGCCTCGTACTATAGCCCTCTCAGATGGCAGACGGGGACTTACGGGATCAGGAGGCGCTGCCCGGGACGGATGTTATTGGAGCGGAGGTTATTGGCTCGCTTGATCTTGGTGACGGTGACGCCCTTGTACTTCGAGGCGATCCCGGAGAGGGTGTCGCCTCTCTTCACGGTGTAGTAGCGGGCATTATGCTGCTGGGTGCTGCCCTTTTTCTTGCTCGTCGTGCCGGACTTGGCTGCGGAGACTGAGGCTTTGTCGCCTGTCCGGATCACTAACCGCTGCCCGGGGTGGATCGTATTTGACCTCAATCCATTCCACTGCTTGATCTGAGCTGTGGTGACGTGGAAGCGGCGGGCTATGGAGCCGAGAGAGTCGCCTCGGCGGACGCGGTAGGTCACCTCTCGCTCACTGTCGGCAGTCTGCTGCTCGTCAATGTCATCAGAGTCGGACGTGCTGTCCTCCTCCCTCGCCTCGCTCTCGTGGTGAGTGGCGAAGTACTTCTCCCTCTTGGAGTCAAAGTCGATCGCTGCCTGCGCCGGCAGCACGATCACCTGCGATTGCTGGTTGCCGGGGATGATCCCCTTCTTGTACATAGGATTGAGCAGCTCGATGGTATCGAGGGAGACGCTGGTGATCTCCGCCAGCTCTCTCGTGGTGCAGCGACGGGCGAGGTGGACTGTGTCTGTGGCGAGCGGTATGTGGATCGCTGAGGGTCGTATGTCGTGCTCCCGGTAGTACTCCATGCTGTAGAAGGCAGCGATGAAGAAGGGGACGTAGGAGCGGGTCTCGCGGGGGAGGTAGGGAAAGATCTCCCAGAAGTCTCTCTTCCCCCCTGAGCGGCGGATCGCCTTATTGATATTGCCGGGACCACAATTGTAGGCCGCTATGGCGAGCATCCAGTCGCCGTAGAGGGCGTACATGTCCTTGAAGTACTCGCACATGGCGCGGGTGGACTTGCGGGGATCCATCCGCTCATCGATCACCGAGTTGATCGTGAGACCGTAGATCTTGCCGGTGCGGAGCATAAATTGCCAGAAGCCTGTCGCTCCCATCCGGGAGACGGCGGTGGGATTGAGTGCACTCTCAACGATGGCGAGGTACTTCAGCTCGAGGGGCAGCCCCTGTCTGTCGAGCTCCTCCTCGATGATAGGGAAGTAGTAGGTGGCCCGACTTAGCATCAGGCTCATAAGGTTGCTCCGGCGATTGACATAGAGGTCGATCGCCTCCCGCACAGCGGGATTGTAGGTGAGCGGTATGGCGCTCTCCATCCGTGCCAGCCGGTCGCGGTAGAGCTGGTCCTTACCCTCCAGCTCTCGCTTGCTCGCCTGTCGGTGTGGCTTGCTGAGGGAGTAGTATTCCTTGTACCGAGAGTTGAGGAGCGAGTCGAGAGCCATATCGAAGCTCTCCGGCAGACGTCCTAGGTCGGGCTCCTCACCATTGCTCTGACCATAGGCCTGAGGTAGGGCGAGTGCTGTCAGCAGGAGGAGTAGGAGGAGTGGGAATGGGCGTCTCATATAAGGTCAAAAGGATAGAGCTACCTGGACGGCAGGTCCTCCCGATGAGGGGAGAGTGGTCGAGGGGATGTAGGAGGGGGTCGCCCGAAGTGTCAGTTCCGGGGAGATGTCGAAGTGTGCCAGCTCCGCATCGACGTAGGCATCGACGATCGAGAGGGCGTAGACGCCCACGGCAACGATGATGGAGAGGTCGCGATTGCGCCGATAGAAGTCGCGTCCATGGCGGAGGGTCTCTTGGAAGGAGCCGTTAGTCCGGTAGCTTTTGGGGTCGGCACCGGCGGGGACAAAGGCGATCCACGAGTCGTTGGTCATCGGGTCGTCGCTCTTGATGTCGCTGTAGGCCTTGGCGTACTCGAGGAGGTTGTTGTTATTCCACGAGATGGCGTAGTAGAGGGCGGTCATGCCCCCGATGATGATCGGGACCTTCCAGTACTTCCTATTGTAGACCTGTCCGCCTCCGGGGATGATCGCCCAGAGGACTGCGGCGCGGGGACTGGGGGAGAAGGTCTTCTGCTCCACCTTCGTCACCTCCTCCTCCTCAGTGGGGACCTCGGTCGGTATCAGCCGAGTGCTATCCTGCTGTACTGCCAGGGCGTCTGTCTTGGCGGGTGTGAGGATGGTTGTGTCGGGCTGCAGTGGTGGGGCAGAGGGGATGGTGTCGCAGCCGATCGTCTCGCGCCCATACGCCAAGCTTGTCCCCAAGCCGAGAGCCAAGAGGAGGAAGAAAAGGTGTGCCAGACGATGACTCAGGCGGTACATACGCTACAGCTTGCTCAGCATCGAGAGGATCTCCTGCAGCTGATCATCGCTTGCGAAGGGGATCGTGATCCGACCCTTACCGGCGGCGTTGCAGCTCATCTTCACTTTCGTCCCGAAGATCTGTGAGATCTGGTCGGTGGTGCTGCGGTACTGTGCCAAGCGCTCCTTGGCGACCCGGCGTGCCTCCTCCTGCGATTTTGCCCGGTCGCTCGGCTCAGCAGTGCTGTACTCGCGAGCCATCTGCTCCACGTCCCTGACGGAGAGATCATCGGTGAGGATCTGCTTGTAGAGCGCCAGCTGCAGCTCGGTGTCCTCTATGCTGAGGAGGGCGCGGGCGTGCCCCATGGTGAGCTTCCTATTCTTCAGCCCCAGCTGTATCTGCGCCGGGAGCTTGAGGAGCCGGAGGTAATTGGCGACCGTGGCGCGCTTCTTCCCCACGCGTGTCGCCAGCTCCTCCTGCGTCAGCCCGTCGGCATCGATCAGCTTGCTGAAGGTGAGGGCGATCTCGATCGCATTGAGGTCCTCGCGCTGGATATTCTCGATCAGCGCCATCTCCACTACCTGGTCGTCATCCACGGTGCGGATATAGGCGGGGATCGTCTCCAACTCTATCAGCCGGGCAGCTCGGTAGCGGCGCTCACCGCTGATGATGATGTACTTTCCCTGCCCCTTACCATCCTCCCGCACGGTGATCGGCTGGACGAGCCCGATGTGCTTGATCGAGGAGGCCAGCTCCTCGAGGGTCTCGGCATCGAAGTCTCGCCGTGGCTGGTCGGGATTGGGGTAAATGGCATCGAGAGGTAGCTCAGAGATGGAGGAGGATCCTCCGGTCTCTACCTTCTTTATATTGACGAAGTCATTGGGGAAGAGGGCGTCAAGTCCTCGCCCGAGAGAGGCGCTATTTCTATTGCTCGTACTCATGAGATGGTTCGGCGGATCGGGGTGTGATTATTCTCCATCACCTCGTGAGCCAGCTCGAGGTAGTTTTGACTCCCCTTGGAGGAGAGGTCAAAGTCGAGTACGCTCTTGCCGAAGCTCGGTGCCTCGCTGATGCGGACGTTGCGATTGATGACCGTGTCGAAGACGAGGTCCTTGAAGTGCTTCTTGACGTCCTTATAGACCTGCGTGGAGAGCTTGGTGCGGCTGTCGTACATAGTCATGAGGAAGCCCTCGATGTCGATGGGGGGATTGAGCCGCTCCTTGACGATGCGTAGGGTGCTGAGGAGCTTACTGATCCCCTCGAGGGCGAAGTACTCGCACTGGACAGGGATGATGACCGAGTCGGCGGCAGCGAGGGCAGCGATGGTGATGAGACCGAGGGAGGGCGCGCAGTCGATGAGGATGAAGTCGAAGTCCGGCTTGAGTAGCTCCGTGATGCGCCTGAGGACATACTCCCGCTGTGGGACGTTGACCAGCTCCACCTCAGCCCCAGCGAGGTCGGTGTGTGATGGGAGGATCTCCAGTCCCTCCACGGAGGAGGGGATCAGGCACTTCCTCGGGTCGGTATCCCCGAGGATGCAGCCGTAGGTAGAGAGCTCGGCGGACTTGGCCTGAGCACCGAGACCACTGGTAGCATTGGCCTGCGGGTCCGCATCGATAAGCAACACGTGGCACCCCAGCGCGACCAGTGCCGCAGAGAGGTTCATCGCCGTCGTTGTCTTGCCGACACCGCCCTTCTGATTGGATATAGCTATTACTTTGCCCATAGCACTTGCCTGATAATGATCAGGGACAAAGTTAGGCAAAATCTATCACATACTTCCCGGCAAACTGCCTACCGGATCAGCGGCTCAGTCGGCGTACTCGCTGATATCGTCTTGTGTGGCGGCGTTGTAGTAATCGATGAGGTACCACTTGTCGTCCGGAGATTTCCGGGCAAAGGTGTACTGCTCAAGGATGTCAGAGTCGATGTATCCGGTGCAGAAGGAGGCAGTGTCCCTCTCGATGATGATCCATGAGGCAAAGTAACCGGTGCTGTCAGGCGAGATGATCCGGAAGGGATCCTCGACCACATGAGGTGGAGTGACTCCGCTTGGGAGGAGGGCGCGCGAGCGTACCACTCCGGCGTCCTTACGGAAGCTTACGAGGAAGGAGGTCAGTGGCTCGGTCCCCTGATTGCATGGCGCCTCGATGCTCTCAAGGAGGGAGTTATTGGACTGGTACACCGCAAAGGTGCAGGGCTCCTCCACCTCCGTCGCCATCGGGACGCTCTGCTCAGTCGTGAGAGGGGCGGGGGTCGCCTCTTCCCAGCTCTTCTCCTCGCTCTGCCGCTTACTGCCGCTGCAGGAGAGAGAGCCCACCAATAGGAGCACCAGAGTCATACTCCCCACTCCCATCCTCATCACGCTCATATATATTGTGTGTCTACTTATCTATTCGTCGTACGCATCCTCCTCGTACTCGTCCACCTTGGAGCGGGTACGACGGTGCTTCTTCCGACCCTTCCTCAGCTCGCGACTCTTGGGGTCCTCGTAGCGCTCATCCTCCTGTCGAAATTGCTTTCCCGAGCCGACCTCGGTCCGCCCAATCTCCTGACGCTCCAGTCGGCGGAAGATCCCCTTGAGGGGTATGGAGACGTCATCCAGTGCGACGATATCGCCGGAGCCGGCCTTGTCGCCGATCTGAATCTTCGATCCATTGACAGTGACGCGCCCCTGGCGGATGTAATCCTCGGCCTCGCGTCGGGTGTAGTCGTAGTATTCAGCAATAATGCGACTTACTCGTACTTCCATGATGAAGTAAAATGATTAGAAAGTATTTCCAATGATTAACAATAGATTAGGGTACAAAAGTACTCTTTATTCCCATTAAAACAAGCGTCTATGCCCGGGGGTTGCCATCGTGGATCATAAACGGTGATCTGAGAGGGCAGTCTGCTCGTCTACCACTCCGTAGGGTAGGATGCGGATTGCGCGTGAAGGTAGCACGGGATGTGCAAAGTGCAGTAAGCAATTAGCACTACTTGCCATCAGCTGAGATGCGTCTCCCTCAGATGATTGTCGGCGGCTCTTGTGGGATGTAGATCTCTGTATATTAAGTATGTACGCGATCTTCTTGGTGGCTCTTTTTATTAGCGAGTGAGTTAATGTGAAAATTTAGTATCCCCGAACCTCTATTTTTCTTGTTTGGTCCGACTCTTTTTTCCATACATTTGTCTCAGACAAGACAATTACAATCACCTTTAAAACCAAAACCAACCACTTATCATCTATGATTATAAGCATTCCGCGTGAGATCATGCCCGGTGAGAGTCGCGTCGCAGCGACTCCGGAGACCGTGAAGAAGTTTGTCGCTGACGGCTGCGAAGTCCTCGTAGAGGCCGGTGCAGGAGAGCCCTCCTACCACCACGACAAGGACTACGAGGCTGCCGGTGCCAAGCTGATGACCGATACTCAGGCACTCTTCGACAAGGCCGACGTGATCCTCAAGGTCAAGGAGCCGCTCTTCAATGAGCAGCTGCAGAAGAATGAGGCAGACATGATGCACGAGGGTCAGGTGCTGATCACCTTCATCCACCCCGCCTCCCCCGTCAATCATGAGATGGTGAAGAAGCTCGCCCACAATGGCGTCGTAGCTCTCACCCTCGATGGTGTACCCCGTATCTCTCGCGCTCAGAATATGGACGCACTCACCTCGATGAGTACCTGCGCCGGATACAAGGGTATGATCATGGCAGCCAACGACCTGCCCTACTTTATGCCCCAGATGTTTACCGCTGTCGGCCAGATCGTCCCCGCCAAGGTGATGGTCATCGGTGTCGGCGTTGCCGGTCTGCAGGCTCTTGCCACCGCCAAGCGTCTCGGTGCGATCACCTACGCTGCTGATATCCGCCCGATGGCTGCTGAGAATGCAAAGTCTCTCGGCGCTCAGATCGTCGAGACCGGTGTCGATCCCAAGCTCGCTGTCGGCGAGGGAGGCTACGCTATGCGTCTTCCCGACGATGTGCTGGCTGCAGAGCGTGAGAAGCTCTATCCTACGATCAAGGAGATGGACATCGTCTTCTGCTCCGCACTGATCCCCGGTAAGATCGCTCCTACGATCATCACCGAGGAGATGGTCAAGGGGATGAAGAAGGGCGCTGCCATCGTCGACATCTCTATCGACCAGGGCGGTAACTGCGAGTGCACGCCTCCCGGAAAGCACGAGCGTGTCCACGATGTTATGATCAATGGTATCAAGAATATCCCCGGACTGCTCGCCAATAGCTCCACCTGGATGTTCTCTCAGAATATCTACAACCTGACCAAGTATCTCACTCACGACGGCAAGATCGTCCTCGATCCTCAGGATGAGATCTGCAAGGGTATCACCGTGACCAAGGACCGCAAGATCGTACATGCCGGCTGCCTCGAGGCGCTCGGTGCAGACGGTCCTCTGGAGTGCTAATCATCTAATCACCATGAGCCAAATCGATTTTCCTGGATAGGGAGACCGGTTTGGCTCTTTTTTATCTCTTATGATATGGCTTCACCACTAGTCTTAGTCCTGGTCTTCATAGTGTCCGCAGTGGTCGGATACTTCATCATCCGGCAGATCCCCAGTCTGCTCCATACGCCGCTGATGTCGGGTATGAATGCACTCTCCGGCATCACCATCGTCGGCGCGATCATCGTCGTCTGTGAGACGGTGGAGTGCATCGATGCCTACGGGGGCGACTTCCGCTACTACCTCGCCCTGATCCTCGGCGGCATTGCGCTCATCCTGGCGATGATCAATGTCGTCGGTGGCTTTGGCGTCACGGAGCGGATGCTCAAGATGTTTCACCACAGCAAGTCCTCCAAGGGGGGTAAATGATCGGTATTATGATATCTGTACTCAATATTATTATCCCCCTCTTAGTGCTCGCCGGCCTCTGGATGATGAGCCGTGTCTCTTCGTCTGTTAATGGTAATCGGACCAGTATCCTGGCGATGATCCTGGCGATACTCGTCGCCTTCTGGGGACACGGTATGGTGCCACTTCTCTGCACCCTCTTCTTCATCCTCATCGGTCTCGTGATCGGCTTTATGATGGCTCGTAAGGTCAAGATGATCGAGATGCCTGAGATGGTCGGACTGCTCAATGGTCTCGGTGGTGGTGCCTCCGCCCTCGTCGGTATCGTCACGCTGATGGGCATCACCTCGCCCGAGGTGTCGATTACCTCAGTCGGTATGCACGCCGACTCCTTCTCGCTGGGGGCCTTCGAGTCCTCCACCGGTGTCCTCGCCGTGATCGTCGGTATGATCACGCTCGTCGGCAGTCTCATCGCTGCCGGTAAGCTCCACCGCGTCATCGATGGGCGACCCAAGGTGATCAAGAATCACAGCCTCTACCTCACTGTCTCCCTCGCCCTCTGTGGCATCCTCTTCATCTGGAGTTTCTTCGGTGTCAATGACGGCAATGCCGCATGGATCGTCTGCCTATCGGTCCTCTTTGCTGCCCTCTTCGGTGGGCTCTTCACCATCCGCGTCGGTGGTGCCGATATGCCGATCACGATCTCGCTCCTCAACTCTCTCTCCGGTGTCGCCGGCTCGATCGCCGGTATGGCTATCGGCAACGTGATGCTGGTAGCCATCGGTGGTATCGTAGGTGCCTCCGGACTCCTCCTCACGCAGATCATGTGTCGGGCGATGAATCGCTCCCTCGGGGATATCCTCCTCGGCAAGACCGCTGCTCCTGCAGGGAAGAAGAAAGCTGCCCCCAAGGCTGCCGCTCCCGCCGCCGCCCCTGCTGCTCCGGCAGCTAAGAAGGAGGCCTCCCTCCCGGAGCTCCTCCACGATGCGAAGAAGGTGATAATCGTCCCCGGCTACGGTATGGCGCTCGCACAGGCACAGCATCAGGTGAAGCAGCTCGCCGACACCCTTCGTCGCAATGGCGCAGAGGTTCGTTTTGCCATCCACCCCGTTGCCGGTCGTATGCCGGGCCATATGAATGTCCTCCTCGCCGAGGCGGATGTGCCTTACGATGACCTCTTCGAGATGGAGCGGATCAATGACGACTTCAAGTCGACCGACCTTGTCGTCGTGATCGGAGCGAATGACGTCCTCAATCCTGCCGCCCGTGAGGCTGAGGGCACACCGATCTACGGCATGCCGGTGCTCAACGTCGATCAGGCGAAGCACATCATCATCTGCAACTACGACCTCAAGCCGGGCTACGCCGGAGTGGAGAACCCGCTCTACACCCGCAAGGAGGGCGTGACGATGTGTCTCGGTGATGCCAAGGAGACGGTGGCTGACCTCGTCAGTGCCGCTACCCAGGCACCTGCCAAGGCGGATGCCGCTCCCGATGATACCGCCAAGCTCCTCCACGAGGCTAAGGAGGTGATCATCGTCCCCGGCTACGGTATGGCACTCGCACAGGCGCAGCACGAGGTGAAGCACCTCGCCGATGCGCTGACCCGCAATGGCGCACACGTACGCTTTGCGATCCATCCCGTCGCCGGTCGTATGCCTGGCCACATGAATGTCCTCCTTGCCGAGGCGGACGTGCCCTATGATGATCTCTTCGAGATGGAGCGGATCAATGACGACTTCAAGTCGACCGACCTTGTCGTCGTGATCGGGGCAAATGACGTCCTCAATCCTGCCGCGCGCGAGGCTGAGGGTACACCGATCTACGGCATGCCGGTGCTCAATGTTGACCAAGCAAAGCACATTATTATCTGCAACTACGACCTCAAACCGGGGTACGCCGGAGTGGAGAATCCGCTCTATACCCGCAAGGAGGGCGTGACGATGTGTCTCGGCGATGCCAAGGAGACGGTCGGCGAGCTCCTCGCCAAGACGACCGCACCCCTCGCCACTGCATGTGAGCCGACGGAGCTCTCCGATGAGGGTGCTCTCCTCCACGAGTCCAAGCGGGTGATCATCGTCCCCGGCTACGGTATGGCGCTCGCTCAGGCGCAGCACGAGGTGAAGGGGCTTGCCGACACGCTTCGGCGCAATGGCGCTGAGGTTCGCTTTGCCATCCACCCCGTTGCCGGTCGTATGCCTGGGCATATGAATGTCCTCCTCGCCGAGGCGGATGTGCCCTACGATGACCTCTTCGAGATGGAGCGGATCAATGACGACTTCAAGGATACCGACCTCGTGATCGTGATCGGAGCGAATGACGTCCTCAATCCTGCCGCCCGTGAGGCTGAGGGCACGCCGATCTACGGCATGCCGGTGCTCAACGTCGACCAGGCGAAGCACATCATCATCTGTAACTACGACCTCAAGCCGGGCTATGCCGGAGTGGAGAACCCGCTCTACACCCGCAAGGAGGGAGTGACGCTGAAGCTTGGTGACGCCAAGGAGACCGTGGCTCAGCTCGCTGCCGAGGCTGCCGCTGCACCCTCGGAGGTGAAGAAGGCCACCGGTGGTCCCGACCTCTCCAAGGTGCTCACTGATGCGAAGAAGGTGATCATTGTCCCCGGCTACGGTATGGCGCTCGCCCAGGCACAGCACTTGGTGAAGCAGCTGGCGGACACCCTGACCCGTAAGGGGGCAGAGGTTCGCTTTGCCATCCACCCCGTCGCCGGTCGTATGCCGGGCCACATGAATGTCCTCCTCGCCGAGGCCGATGTGCCCTACGATGACCTCTTCGAGATGGAACGGATCAATGACGACTTCAAGGAAACCGACCTCGTGATCGTGATCGGAGCCAATGACGTCCTCAATCCTGCCGCCCGTGAGGCCGAGGGTACGCCAATCTACGGCATGCCGGTGCTGAACGTCGATCAGGCGAAGTACGTCATCATCTGCAACTACGACCTCAACCCCGGCTACGCCGGTGTCCCCAACCCGCTCTACGAGCGTGAGTCCGGTGTGACTCTCCTCCTCGGCGATGCCAATAAGACGGTAGCTGACCTCGTCGCCGCTGCCAATGCCTAAGGCATAGCTTTAGAGTATAGATCAATTCCAAAGGGGCTGTCTCACCGAGAAGTGAGACAGCCCCTTTGGCGTATCTTGTGAATGTTGTTTCAGTCAGGAAGCAGAATGCGCCCCGATGACACTACGTTGTGTCACCGAGCGCTCTGCTCACTTACTTGTAGGTGATCGTGAAGGTGGTGCGGAGGATCTTTCCTGCGAAGTCCGGGATGAGGTCTTTGCTCTTGGACTTCAGGTCATCCGTGGTGACGATCTTTACCGGACGACCTTTTGCGTCAAGCGTGTAGTCATATGTGGTGGTCATCTCGACGGGGAGGCTGCTGCCCGACACCTTAAGTGTGCTCACTCTCTTGGAGGGGAGGTAGGTGGGTGTCTTGCCAAACCATGCTCCGGGTATGGGCATATCGGTGAACTCCGGGATGTAGAGGACCATGAGCCCGGCGGGATCCTTTGTCTCGCTGTAGGTAAAGGTCGTGTGCGAAGTCATGCCCTGCGACTCTCCGATAGTAAGCTGACGCTCTGAGATCAGGTCTCCCTTCCACTTGAAGGTGTATAGTCCCTGCTCGTCGCGCTTGAGTGACAGGAGGTGTCCCTCGCTGTCGTAGGATGCTGAGAAGTAACTCTCGTCTCCACTCGTTTTCTGCCCAATGATATAGCCGCTGGCATTTGTCTTAAGCACCAGGGGTTCAGAGGAGATAGGGACGGATATCGTTCCGTTTCCGTAGGTGATGGGCCATGTCTCGTTATGGGTGCCATCGTTAGTTTTCATGCTGACCGCCATTGAGGAGACCCGACCCTCCTTGTCGTAGGTGTACTGGGTGGTCACCGTACTCTTTGAGGCGTCGGTTAAGTCCTCCGCCGTCACTGTGAGTGATGCGATGAGCGACTTCTCCTCCGCGGGGGGAGGGGTCGACTGATCCTTCTTGCCATCTCCCTTGCAGGAGGGGAAGACTGCGGCACACAGCAGAGCCAGTGCTACCGTACTGAGGTACTTCTTGGATAAAGTCATAAGAGTATAAGTTGTTATTTGGATTTGATAATGTCAGTTGTATGGGTCGTGGAGGAGCCTATCCGAGAGCTGTGAGGCTCCAATTGGTAAACGCAACAATACTACTTGCGGTATTTGCTATAATGTGAGTCATGTCGTCTGGTGGAGAGTTCTATCTTTGTGGAGTTCCCGTCCCCCGACTGACTTACGTTTGTAAATTTAGTTGTTTTTTTTACTTTGAAACAAGCAGTTTTCTCCGGGTGTTGCAAAAAAATATTTTGGGATGGATTGGTGCTGAAGTGATCAACAGGGACAAATCCCTGTCGGCAGGTTCTCACTTGACGACCTTGTCGGGATGGTTGCGGAGGTAGTCGCGCCACGAGGAGGAGCGACCGCCCGTCACCGGTCCGCGTCCTGCGGAGAGGACGTGACAGACCGCCGCACCGGTGGCGTCGGTGGCGTCCAGCGCATCCATCATCGCCTCCGGGGGAATGGAGAGCATCTTGCGGAGGTAGTAGGCGACCTGCTCCTTGGAGGCGCTGCCGTTGCCGGTCACCATCTTCTTGATCGTCGATGGGGGGTACTCCGTCACCGGCAGGTCGGCGAGTTGAGCAGCGACGATTGCCGCCCCCTGGGCGCGCCCCAGCTTGAGCATACTCTGTACGTTTTTGCCATAAAAGGGCGCCTCGATCGCCAGCTGATCGGGGTGGTAGCGGGCGATGAGCTGAGAGACACCTTCGTGGATCTTGCGCAGTCGGCGGTACGTGTCAGCGTAGCGGTCGAGCTTAAGCACACCCATAGCGAGGAGGCGCATCTTGCGCCCTCGGGCGGCGATGATGGCGTAGCCCATCACGATCGTCCCCGGGTCTATCCCGATGATGATCTGCTCACGTGCTCTCTCGGCGACAGGCGTGCCCATTGGGTCAGCCGAGGATCCGCTTCATCGCCCGCTCCGTCAGCTCGTGCGTGGAGAAGCCGGAGAGGCGGAAGTAGCCCTCGCCCTCGGGACCGAAGCCGACGCCCGGCGTACCCACCACGCCCTTCTCGTCGAGGAGGTACTGGAAGAAGTCCCAGCTCCTCGGGTGGCTCTCCGGGGTTTTGATCCAGATGTAGGGTGCCGAGATCCCGCCGAAGACCTCCATGCCTCGCTCTGCAAAGGCGGTGCGGATCATCCGGCAATTCTCGAGGTAGTAGTCGACGTGGTCCCGGATCTGCGCCTGCGCCTCAGGCAGGTAGGAGGCGGAGGCACCGACCTGAGAGATGTAGGAGGCGCCATTAAACTTCGTCCCCTGACGCCGCGCCCAGAGCCGATTGAGCTCCACCTCGGAGCCGTCCTCGAGGTGTGCCTTCAGAGCGTGCGGGACCACCGTGTAGCCACAGCGGACCCCGGTGAAGCCGGCAGACTTGGAGAAGCTGCGAAACTCGATCGCGCACCGATCTGCTCCCTCCAGCTCGTAGATGCTGTGGGGCACGTCCTCCTCACGGATGTAGGCCTCATAGGCGCCGTCAAAGAGGATCACCGCATCCTCAGCGAGGGCGTAGTCGACGAAGCGCTGCAGGTCGGCCCGCTTGAGTACCGTGCCGGTCGGGTTATTGGGGTAGCAGAGGTAGAGCAGGTCGACGTGCCGGGAGGGTAGTGGGGGGATAAAGCCATTCTCCTTATTACACGGCAGGTACTCCAGCCTCGTCCACCGTCCGTCGCGGTACTCTCCGCAGCGTCCCGCCATCGCATTGGTCTCGATGTAGGCGGGGTATACCGGGTCGGTCACTGCAACCATCACGCTGTCGTCAAAGATGTCGACGATATTGGAGGCGTCCGGTCCCGCACCATCGCTGATGAAGACCTCCGACCAGTCGACCGGAAGCCCCTTGCTGCGGTAGTCCTTGGCGATGCGCTCCCGGAGGAACTTATGCCCCACCTCGGGGCCGTAGCCGTGCATCGTCTCGCTGTGGCCCAGCTCTTCCACTGCCTTAGCCATAGCCTGTAGGCAGGCATCCGGCAGGGGAAGCGAGACATCACCGATTCCCATGCGGATCAGGTCGGCATCGGGGTGGTGCTTGAGGTGGCGGTCGATGCGGTCATTGATCTCCACGAAGACGTAGCTGTCGGGGAGCTTGAGGTAATTGGTGTTGATCTTATGATTCATACGGATTTATCTTAGCTGAAGTGTGCCATCAAATACCCGGGTGGCGGGTCCGGTCATATAGAGTGGCCGGCTCTCCTCCCCGCTCCACTCGATCGTCAGATCACCGCCCGGCATGCGAACGCATACAGGGGAGAGCGCCAGCCCGAGGCGGATCGCCACGGCGGCTGATGCGCAGGCTCCGGTACCACAGGCGCGGGTCAGCCCGGAGCCTCGCTCCCAGACCCGCATCTCAAGAGTGTGCCAGTCGATGGGGCGGATCACCTCCACATTCGTCCCCTCGGGGAATCGCCGGCTCTGCTCCAGCATCGGCCCCTTGGTCTCGAGCGGGAAATCTCCCTGTGCGAGGATGACGAAGTGGGGGTTGCCCATGCTTGCGACGTAGCCCTCGACCCCCTCGACCGTCTCGGGGGTCGCGGTCACCTCGGGGATGCCCATCTCGACGCGCGCCCCGGTGACCTCTTTTTCTTTATCAAAAAGGAGGTCCACAGTCAGGAGTCCCGCCCCGGTATGGATGCTAAGGGAGGTCTCCTCGGTGCGTCCCTCTTCGTGGAGGAGGTTGGCGACGCAGCGGATCGCATTGCCGCACATCTCCGCCTCGGAGCCGTCCTTATTGTATATATGCATCTCGAAGCTCTCGGCGTCGTGCCGGGAGTAGGTCACCACACCGTCTCCCCCGATGCCGGTGTGGCGGTCGGAGTAGCGCCGGGCGAGTGCCGGATAGTCGAGGGAGGGGTAGCGGTCACGATCTATGTAGATGTAGTCGTTGCCCAGTGCCTCCATCTTGGTGAAGTGCAGGATCTCGGTCATTGCTTTGCTCTCAAATTCTTGCTCTGATGCCCAAAGTTACCCATTTTCGCCTCGTTCGCTCTTCCAGGGCAAAAGCATCAGGATACGGAAGTGATGCTGAAGCGCCCCGCAAAGGCCGGTATCTCACGGCTTGGGATCTGCAGCCTTGTTGCTATTTCTTGCCATCCCCTCACGGCGTCAGTCACCTCGCTGATGATCTGCCGAGCTACGTCCTTCTCGATCATATACTCCTCCGACGCATCTGCCAGGTATCCTATGTTGGCCTCACTCGTGACGGAGTTGATCAGGAGGCTCTGATGCTGACTGAGAGTGGGGTTGAGATCATAGGCCGGTGACAGGGTCCACCCCTTAGCCGTCAGCAAGAAGCCGTGGTTGCGGAAGTGGTCATCGCTATTGCCGATACATATATTGAAGGCTACTCGTCTGTATAGTTCCTGCAGATTGGCTTGCACGTCCGTGCAGTGCTGGATGATGAAATCAACTATGTCGAGGTAGCCATAGCCATTGGAGGCATTGTCCCCATCACTCAATCCTAAGAGGGTCATCGCCGAGGCGAAGTGGATCCGCTGTCCCTCCTCTCTCCGATCAAACCTTCGAGACAATAGTGTGTGATACTTAGATCCTGAGGCACTCACCTTAGTCTCAGCCACATTAATACCAGCCTCTATGGCTAATTGGTGGCAAAAGTGCTCCCATAAGCCCACATCGTAGTCGTCCTTTCGGGAGGGAAACTTAGCGATATATAGCGCCCCATCGGTGTCTACTACACTTGCCTTCGGTCTGGCTCCTCCGAGCGAAGAACCCGGCTGTAGAAGTTGGGTCAGCCACTTCTTGTCAGGCAACTCGTTTGCCTCCTCGCTCTGCTCTATGGCCCGGCTGGCAGCCTCCAGTGCCCTTATGTCCGTCAAGGGGGGTATCCTTAGTACCGGACTGCTATTGATGAATTCACCACCCGGCGACTCCCTGAAGCGGAAGCCGCCCATACGAGAAAAGTCATCGATGCCCAGGAGGTAGTCAAAGGAGGAAATATGGCGGAGCGGTCGCCCCTCCTCCACGGCCAGGATCTGCTGCTTACGCATAAAGAGCATCCTACCCCAGCGATCAGGCAAGGCGTCTGAGAAGCAGCCGAAGAGATCCTTCCCCTCCTCGGTGTATTGCATCCCGGGATAGGGATTGAGGTCTGCACTCAAGAAGAGACTTCCGTAATCCCGAAGCCACTCTTTGTCGAAGGAAAATCCATACGAGTCGCTCCCGCGGAGCGACTCATAAGAGAGCTTCCCGACCAACCTTACCTCCTTAAGCCAATCGAAATCGGCATATATCAGCAATGTCTGCATGGCTATCCTTTCTTCGAAGCCCGCTGTCTATCCACCATGCTTAAGTCTTGTAGGCGTCGCCCCAGCTCGTCCTCCTTGGCTAACCAAAGGATGTCATCATCGAGCTGTAGCGCATACAATACTCTGAGATAGATGCCGATGGCAACGGTTGGGGTCCCCCTTTCGATCCGAGATACCGTGAGGGGGGAGCAGGTGGCTCGCTCTGCCACCTGCTCCATTGTCAGATTGCGCCTGAGGCGAGCCAGCTTGATCTGTTCGCCTACAGTCTCCATCTTTTGCTCTAACTTTCGGGGCAACTTTGTCCCCATCGTGTTCTTTGCCATCTCTCTCAACCTATCATATGGTATGCAAATGTAGGAAATATTTATATTTAATGATAGGTTATAGTGATTTGTCGCAGGGGTTATGCGTCTGAGCTTTACAGTTAAGGAGTGATAATCCCTGTCGCTGTGCCATATCGTCGGCAGACCCCTCTCATAATGCTCCCGTCTGCCGATCCCGCAGGGGCGAAGCCCCGTAGGGATCACCGCTTTTTAGACCGGGTGTCGAGGCACGAAGTGCCGAAGACCCCGGGAAACGACGACGCATTTAAGGTATACGACCCCGCAAGGGTGTCGCACATACCAGTCAATCTGTGCGACACCCTTGCGGGGTCGTGGGTTCGCTTGCAATACCTGACCCCCGGGTCGTCGGGGCTACGCCCCTCGACCTGGGGCTAAAAAACGGGCACCCGCAAGGGGTGCTTCATCCTCCACTCTTCACTATGAGACGAAGAGCTTTTGTACCGCTCAAATGCGTAACCCCTGTGATCTGTGACTCCCCTACCCAAGCAGCTCGCTTCTCAGAGAAATCTCTAATACCGATATTAGTGAAGTCTAATACCGATAAAAGAATTCTCTAATATCGGTATTAGATCAAGCGCCTATCCATCGGGCATGGGACACCCCTCCCTTTGGGCTCCACGGCAAAGGCAGTAGATAGTAGGGGAGGAGGTAGATAGGACCCATGGAAACAACAGAGGTAGGGGGGGCTGATCTCGGCATTTCTCCCCTATGACAGAAGTGACCGATCCGTGCACCCCGACGACCCATAGCTCCAATTGGGGTGGGTAAAACTGAGGGGAGGAATGGGTACCTTTGTGCCATGAAGAGAAGCATTGAAATACTGGCGCCCGCTTCGTCCCTCAAGGGCGGACGGGTGGCTCTCTCGGGGGGGCGGACGCGGTCTATATCGGGGCACCGAAGTTTGGCGCACGCGCTGCCGCCGGGGCCTCTCTCGAGGACATCGCAACGCTCACCCGAGAGGCACACGAGGTGGACGCACGGGTCTATGTGGCGCTCAATACGATCCTGACGGATGAGCAACTCCCCGAGGCGGTCTCGCTGGCATGGGATCTCTATGGTGCCGGTGCCGATGCGCTGATCATACAGGATATGGGGCTGCTGATGGAGGAGTTGCCTCCCATTCCCCTCCACGCCAGTACGCAGTGCCACAATGACAGCAACGCCAAGCTCCGCACCCTCGAGGCGCTGGGTATGGAGCAGGTGGTCCTTATAGAAAGATAGTCAGTGACACCGCACGACTGACGGGCAAGATAAGAACGGAAAGGAATTTCTCAATTTTATAAATCAGAAAACCGAACAACGTTATTATGAATAATCGATTTCTATTTTGTACTATATGTGCTATCATACTATTGATGGGTAATGTCTGCTCTGCACAAGTTACCGGCACAATAGTTAATAGGGAGAAACAACCTGTCGGTGGTGCCTCTGTTACACTGACCTGCAAGGGGAGTCCGGCTAAGAATATTTCTATTTCAAATATGAAAGGAGAGTTTAGGGTGGAAACAAAAACACTTGAGGGACAAGACTGCATTCTTGAAATTAGACATGCTGCCTATGCTCCCTACCTCCTTTCTTTACAGAAAATGCCGAAAGCGATAGAGCTTGATACAATAAGATTGGAGGATAACGTCCTCGAGGAGGTGACGGTCATGGCTGATAGAATTATCCATAAAGTAGATAGAAAGCTACTGTTTCCATCCCAAGATGACATTAGGCTTTCGAGCTCTGGCTATGATCTCATAGATAAAGTCAACTTGCCCGGAGTTTATGTTGATACGGCAAACAAAAAAGTGGAGAGGCGAGGATCGGGAAGTGTTCCTGTTTTTATCAATGAAAAGCGTGCTTCACAAGCCGATGTCGTTGCCCTGCGACCAGATGAGGTTGTGCGTATAGAGTACATTGATAATCCCGGTGTTGAATTTGGGCTGGAGACACCTACTGCCATCATCAATTTTATCGTTAAGCCTCGAGTGAAAGGTATGTCCATCGGTTTTAATCTGAATGATGCTGTGACTACGTTGAATGGACAGAATTATATCTATGCACAATATAATCATCGCCTGTCCAAGTGGGGCATTTACTATCAGAATGATTTTTCAAAGTTAAGCCGAAGACACATTGACCAAACGGATAGCTATATCTTATCTGATGGAAACCTTCACGGAATACGCCGTGAGGGAATGAATACAAAGCTGGCATACGCAAACCATGATTTCGGCATTACCTATGATTGGACAAAGAAGGGACAGTATACCTTTATGGCACAGGCAAGCTGTCACTTCTATAATAGCCCGGACAGAGGCCACCGCCAGCGCATTTATGAAACGGGCAAGCCTACATATTACGCTTTGACCGAACCTACAGAGCATTATTTCTCGCCAACGATAGATTTATTCTTTAGGCGCTATTTTAAGAAAAATCGCACATTGACCTTCAATTTAGTAGGTACCATGTACGACACGAAATATGGATATAGCTTTAAAACCTTTGACAATGAAGATTTTGACTTGCCGACATCACAATATGGCTACGATACAGACGGCAAACGCTATTCCCTTATAGGTGACGTCAAGTTTAGCCAGCCTTTGGGCAAGTCCAGCTGGACCTCTGGCGTCAGTCACCTGCAGGGCTATACCAAAAATAAATATACAGGGACTTCCGACATCATCAATGATATGCACAACAGCAGCACCTATCTTTATTCCCAGATTTCAGGAAGATTCAGCAACTTACGTTATATGCTTGGTTTAGGAGGAAGCTATCAATATTATTCGCAAGGGACAGAGAGCTATCATTACTTCCTTTTACGCCCATCTCTAAGTCTCAGCCACCCTTTTCTGGACAAGGGAAACATACGATATGTCTTAAATATATCTCCCAATGCACCATCCTTGGCTAATCTGAGCAATAACAGACAGCAGTCAAATGAATACGAATATCATGTAGGTAATCCTAACTTGAAACCTTACAGCAGGTATACACAGACGCTGACCCTTTCTTACGAGCATAAATACTTCTATACTGAAAACACAACGGGGTACACGTATAGCCGGAATCCTATCTTAGAAGAAATAACGAGACACAGTGACGCAAATGGGAGGACATGGTTTGACTTAGGCTATGAACAGCAGAAGTCAGCAGCAGACTTTTGGAATTATACAACTGTTCAGCTCTATATAATACCCAATGTTCTGACTTTGGATGGCGGATTTTCGTACCTGCTATCTCGTTACGTGGGAAATAATTATACCCACGACTTCCATCGCCTATGGGGATATGTTGGCTCGAAACTTTTTTTGGGCAAATGGAGTTTTAGAGCTTCTTGGTCTGCAAAGGAAAGAAACTTTAGAGGAGAAAGTGAGAACACCACCGGCCAGAATATAGAAGCGCAAGTGAATTATAAACTGAGCCAAAACCTCTCCATTGGTCTTTATGGCTCTCATCTATTCCTGAAAAATGGATCTACCTTCGGGGAGGCAACGCACTCGCAGTTCATCAAGAAAGATCTAACTGTATATATTCCGGAGTGGGGAAATATGATCTCTTTGAATCTGACATGGAATCTTTCACGCGGACGTAAATATCAGTCAGATCAAAAGGGTGTATGGAATCGAGACAGCGAAACGGGCATATTTAAAGGTAAGTAATGGTTGTGTTATTGGGGTGGCAGAGGTAGAGCTGGTCGAAGTGCTGCAAGGGTAGAGGGGGGGATTTAGGTTCATTCTCTTTATTCACGGCAGGTATCATAGCCTCGCCCACCGTCCGTCGCAATACAAGCCGCAGCGACCCGCCACCGCGCTGGTCTCAATGTGGGCGGGGTTTACCAGGTCGGTCACGAGGATAATCACGTGTAGACGTAGTCGTTGCCCAGTGCCTCCATCTTGGTGAAGTGCATGGTCTTGGTCAGTGCTTTGCTCCCAATTCCTGCTCTGATGCCCAAAGTTACCCATTTTCGCCTTGTTAACTCACCGCATCGAGTTTCATGCTGAATTCAGGGGGGCGAACTGAGGGGAGGAATGGGTACCTTTGCGGTATGAAGAGAAGCATCGAAATACTGGCACCCGCTTCGTCCCTCGAGGGCGGGCGGGTGGCTCTCTCGGCAGGGGCGGACGCAGTCTATATCGGGGCACCGAAGTTTGGCGCACGCGCTGCCGCAGGGGTCTCTCTCGAGGACATCGCGACGCTCACCCGAGAGGCACACGAGGTGGGCGCACGGGTCTATGTGGCGCTCAATACGATCCTGACGGATGAGCAACTCCCCGAGGCGGTCTCGCTGGCATGGGATCTCTATGATGCCGGTGCCGATGCGCTGATCATACAGGATATGGGGTTGCTGATGGAGGAGCTGCCGCCCATTCCCCTCCACGCCAGTACGCAGTGCCACAACGACAGCAACGCCAAGCTCCGCACCCTCGAGGCGCTCGGCATAGAGCAGGTGGTGCTCCCGCGAGAGGTGAGCACGGCGGACCTGCCGAGCCTGCTTGACGGGGTAGGGATGCGGGTGGAGAGCTTTGTTCACGGAGCCCTCTGCGTCTCCTACAGCGGGCGCTGCTTCATCTCCGAGGCGTGCCGTGGCCGCAGTGCCAATCGTGGAGCCTGCGCTCAGTACTGCCGCATGAGCTACGACCTGGAGGATGCCACGGGGCAAAAACTTCTCACCGGGCAGCACCTGCTGTCGCTCCGGGACCTCAATCGGACTGAGATCGTCGAGGAGATGCTCGACCGGGGTGTCTCGTCGCTAAAGATCGAGGGGCGGCTAAAGGACATCGACTACGTCCGCAATGTGACCGCCCACTACCGCCGTGTGGTGGATGAGATCATCGCTCGTCGCAGCGAGGAGTACTGCCGCAGCTCGTGGGGCGAGACGGAGCTCACCTTTACGCCCCGACCGGAGCAGACCTTCTCTCGACGCTTCACCGCCTACAATACCCCACTGCATACGCCGATCCCGACGGAGAGCATCACCCCCTATACCAATAAGAGTGTCGGGGAGGAGTTCGGCACGCTCACTGAGTGTCGGGGACGGGAGGTAGTGATTCGGCTCCGCGATATGGGGACTGAGCTGAGTAATGGCGACGGCCTCCTCTTAGTCTCCCCTGATGAGACGACGACAGCCGGTGCGCTGGTCAATCAGGTGACGCCCCAGGGCGATGGGACCTACCGGCTGAGGCTCTCCGCCGCAGTCGAGATGCCGCCCGGTGCGATGGTCTTCCGCAACCTCAATCATCGGCTGGACCGGCTCCTGAGGCGCGATGATGCCTCGAGCCGAAAGGTCCAAATAAGTATGGAGTGCGAGGCGACGGAGCAGGGGATCATCCTTCGTGCCGCTGTAGCCGAATCGCCCTCCATAGCGGTGGAGGTGCAACGGGAGATGGCACTGGAGCCGGCCGAGAAGGATCCCTCGGCGAGACTCATCGATGCGCTCTCTAAGCTCGGCGACACGCCCTACAGGGTCGAGCAGCCGGAGCTGAGACTTCGGGGACTATACCTGCCGCCCTCCGTGGTGACGGAGCTGCGGAGGGAGCTTGTGGAGCGCCTGCGGGAGGCCTGCCTGAGGGTGATGACCGAGGAGCGTGACCGCCGGGGGGAGCGGCTCCGGGAGCAGCGGAGGGACTTCCTCTTTCGGGAGCACTCTCGGGAGGAGTGCGGACTGCCGGTGAGCCTTGACTTTACCTATAACGTCGCCAACCGGCAGGCAGAGCGGCTTTACCGCCGTCTCGGTGTAGAGGGGGAGATCGCCCCCGCAATGGAGGTGGCGATGCCGGAGGGGTCGGTGCCGGTGATGCAGACCCGTCACTGCCTGCTTCATCGGCTGGGCTACTGCACCCGGGAGGGCAAGCGGCCACCCTTTGCCCTGCCCCTCTACCTCGTCCGTGGTCAGGAGCGCTTCCGCATCACCACCGACTGTCGTGCCTGCCAGATGACCCTTTGGCTCGACCGATAGAGATCCGGGTAGGGTCCCTCCGGCGGAGACGATCCACTGAAAAGCGTTACATTTGAGCAGTCGGGTGGGCGGTGTCGCTCACGGCTGTTTTTTTATATGTACCGAAATTCTCTTTTTCCTATGTCCGATATCGATCTGCAGCGTCTCTACGAGCGCATCAAGTCTATTGCTGACCAATTGGTCGCCCGGGACGACCACTTTACCCGTGCCGACCTCGCCTATGAGCTGCGGGGTGACGGCATCTCCGGGGACTCGTCCGAGGTGAGCCGGCTGGTCTGGGAGGCGTATAGGTCGATGGGCGACGACCCCCACATCAGGGAGGCTTTCCTCAATAACAGTAGCAGCAAGAGCCTCGTCGATGAGTACCGCATCATCGACCTGATCGAGTCGAGCGAGAGTGCCAAGGCGGTGAGTGTGGTGACGGAGCTGCTCGAGGAGGGGAAGAGGGCTATGGACCGGGTCCTCCTGCAGGTGGACGAGGCGTCCCGTGACTACCGACCGGGCGTGAAGCCTCAGCTCTCTCAGCAGGCGGTCGATACCATCGTCGGCACCGCCGGCATCAAGGCGATCCAGGCGGAGTCGGAGGATCTCCTCCGGCGCTATGCCGGTCTGGTAGAGGCATATAAGGAAGCAAAAGGGGATATCAAGGGGGCCATCACCGCCTACGGTGAGCTGCGGGAGCAGGTCCTCTACAGCTATCGGGAGTGGGTGGCGCTGCTGAAGGATCTCTTTGGTGATCGGATCCATAGCGTGGCGCCGGAGCTCTTTGACTTTGATAAACTTCGCTGGATCGATGTAGACGAGATGTACGGCCGGGCGAGGCTCTCCTTTGACAGTCTCTCGGGGCGCGCCTCTGAGCTGCTCAGCTCTATCTCGGAGGACTTCCGCACCAGCCTCTCCGACTCGGTGCGGGACTACAGCTACGCCTCCGGTCGTCGCTTTGCCCTCGTGATGGCGGCGGTCAATCTCGTCACACACTACAGCAAGACGGTCGGCGACACCGCACGACTGAAAGGGCAGCTCCTCGACCTCCGGAGCGATGTGGTGCGGGATGCCTCCTCAATACAGGCGGATATGGCGCGGTTGGTGGAGGTGTACCGGACGATAAACGACCTCTACCTCTCGAGGGCGGACCTCTTCTATCAGTATGGGGAGCGCGTCTTCTCGGGTGAGTGGAGGGCTCTACGGGAGGCACTCTACTCCGACCCCGAAGTGAAGCAGATCGTCCGCGAGAGGGAGGAGATCCATAAGCATATGAGAGGGTTGGAGGAGAAAATGCTTGACGCCCGGCTCAATATCACCTACTATAAGGATCAGGTGGAGACGACAAAGGTGCTCCTTGACTCGCTGGAGGGGCGCTACCAGGAGGCTCTACAGGCTAAGCCAAAGGAGCCGAATTGGTTCCGCCGTATGGTCACCTTTGGTAAGGCTAGCGAGAGCTACGGCCGCGACCTCACCGAGTGGGATAAGTACGATGGAGAGATCGTGCGTAAGTACGAGGAGCTGAGGGTTGACCTGAGGGTCTTCGGCGAGGAGATCGACTCGCTACAGCGCATCTACGATGAGTCGCTCAAGGAGTACCACCAGTCGCGTATGGATGCCGGTGACCTGACGGAGCATATCCATGAGCTGCAGACCCTCTCACCGACGATGCTGAGCGATGCGGCCGCCCACCTTACCCCGGTGCTGAAGCTCCTCTCCATTGCTCGGGACATCATCGAGAGTCCGCTGGAGGATCGCTTAGTGGCTCCTCAGTCTCTCAGGGAGCTGGAGCAGACCTCCCTCCCTGCCGAGATGACGGAGCGCATCGATCGCCTCCGGCAGCGTCTGCAGGGGGTGGAGCAACAGGCGGCGCCGGTGATTGCAGAGAGGGTCTCTCACTCTGTTACTCCCTCGAGACCGGCCGACCCTCGGGATGAGCAGCGTGCCCGCCAGCTGGCTCAGGTGGCGGCAGCCCGCTCGCGTGTCGCCGCTCAGCGGTCGGCGGCAGCTGTCGATGAGCTCCTCCTGCTGCGGCAGAAGGAGGTGGCGAGTAAGGTGACCGAGGACCACTACCGGCGTGAGCTGGAGCGGATCCGTGAGACCTTTCAGTATAATATGCGGCAGATCGATGATAAGTCCGCCTTCCTTGCTGAGGTGAGGCGCCGTGTCCACACCGACCTGACCGATGAGCGTGTCCGTGAGGACCTGCTGCTCCTCGCCGGGGAGGGAAAGCAGGACCTCGGGCCGGACGACCTCCGTAAGCTGCTCAGCGGCGAGGCGACTCTGGACGTATAAGGCGATGCACGAGGGACGACGAGAGCGGGTGCGGCGTCAGCTCCGGCTGACTGACCCCGAGGAGCAAGCCTCCATGGATCGCGCTCGGGCGGAGGAGGCAGCGCGCCATGCGAGGAAGGAGGAGCGCCAGCTGGAGCTCCTCAGCGACCGCGACTACCGGATCATCCTCTGGGCGGATAGGTATATGGACCGCTACGGGATCGATGCACTCATCGGTCTCATCCCCTATGCGGGCGATGTGGTGGGCTTCCTCTTCGTGATCCCCGGCCTGCGGCTCTCGACCCGCAAGATCAGGTCCCTCCCGCTGACGCTGGCGATACTCTACAATTTTCTCATCGATGCCTGCGTCGGGCTGGTCCCCTTCATCGGTCCGGTGCTGGACTTCCTCTTCCGAGCCAATAGCCGGACCGCCAAGCTGGTTCGGGGCTTTGTCGAGGATGACCGCGAGACGATCCGTGAGGTCAATCGCCGAGCCCGCTACTTCGTCGTGGCCATCATCGTCTTGATCCTCCTCATGGTCCTTTTGGCCTACCTTTTCCTCCTCTTTTGTCGCTGGCTGATAGAGCTGGGTGGCGGTGGTGTACAATAAATTATTTGCTTATCGGTGGGGTGTAAGGGTAAAAAAGTGTACATTTGATGACGGAATATCGTCCGGGAGGGTTTCTCTCGGCTCATGCACCACTCCAACCAATGCTTACGTATGAACTATTATAGAAAGCCTGTCGCGATAGACGCAGAGAAATTTGACCGCAACCTCTGCGGTCATCCCACCCACCTCTACCGTCTCACCAATGGGGTCGGGATGGAGATGCTGGTGACCAATTATGGCGGCAAGATCGTCCAGCTGCTCGTCCCCGACCGAGAGGGCAAGCCGGTGGATATCGTCCTCGGGCACGACAGCCTCGACGACTACCTCGGGACGGAGGAGCAGTACTTCGGCTCTATCATCGGTCGCTACGGCAATCGGATCGCGAAGGGGAAGTTCACGCTTGATGACATAACCTATCGCCTCAGGATCAATAATGGTCCCAATAGCCTCCACGGCGGACCCACCGGATTCAACTTCCGTGTCTGGGAGGCCGAGCAGAGGGATGACGCTACGCTCGTGCTGCGGTACACCTCCACAGACGGTGAGGAGGGCTTCCCGGGAGAGCTGGAGGTGGAGGTGACCTATAGTCTCACTGAGGATAACACCCTCGACATACACTACAGGGCGACTACGACCAGGCCGACGGTGGTCAATCTTACCAATCACTCCTACTTCAATCTCTCCGGTGAGGGCGACCCATCCGTCCACGACCATATGCTTCGGCTCTTCGGGTCGAAGTACCTCCCGACAGACGACACGGCGATCCCCTTCGGTACCGCTGAGGCTGTGGAGCGGACGCCCTTTGACTTCCTCGACTGGCACGAGGTGGGCGAGCGGATCGACAGAGAGGAGAAGCAGCTCCTCCAGGCGCGTGGCTACGACCACACCTGGGTGCTGGATAAGGAGCCGGGTACCTTCGGACCCTGCGCCATCTGCTTCTCTCCCAAGAGCGGCATCTCCATGGAGGTGCAGACCGACCAGCCCGGCGTACAGATCTATACCGCCAATTGGCTCACCGGCAATATGAGGGGCAAGGGCGAGAGCCGCTATCCCGCCCGCTCAGCGATCTGCTTCGAGACACAGCACTTCCCCGACTCTCCCAATAAGCCCGACTTCCCCTCTACGGTCCTCCGCCCGGGAGACACCTACGAGAGTCGGACCACCTTCGCCTTCTCCACCGTGGAGATACAGGACGAGGAGCTCTGACCATACGCTTACTAACACTTTCCACAATATCTTATGACTAAAACGTACAATCAGACGAAGCCCAATTACTTGGTGCCCTTCATCATCATGGTGGTGCTGATGGCTCTGATCGGCCTGATCACCAACCTCAATCAGCAATTCCAGGCCCCGATGCAGGCCGCCTACCTCATCAAGGGAGGTAGCATGACCAATACGCTGACGACGGCGCTCAATTTCGCCTTCTTCCTCGCCTACTTAGTGATGGGTCCGATCAGTACCCGATATATCGAGAAGAATGGGTACAAGAAGTCACTCATCCTCGGTCTCGGCATCCTGATCGTTGCCTTTGCGATCTATATGTGCTCCGCCTGGTGCTTCGACAGCTTTGACCTGCCTCGCTTCTCTGACGCGATCAGTGAGGCAAAGTCCATCGAGGAGCAGGGCAGTATCGCTGCCATGCAGGCTTCTGCGGCTGAGACGGGCAATTTTGTTATCAATACCGCCAAGTCCGGCGACTTCACCGGTCTCACCTGGCAGGGTCCCGTAACCCTCCCGATCGCTTACTGGATCTTCCTCATTGCCGCCTTTGTCGCCGGTACGGCACTCACCTACCTCCAGGCTGTGGTCAATCCCTACCTCGTCGCCTGCGATGTCCCCGGCACCACCGGCGTACAGCGTCAGAATATCTCCGGTACCGGTAACTCCCTCATGACCACGCTCGGCCCGCTCTTCGTCGCCTACGTGATCTTTAGCGGAAAGAGCGGACTCGAGGTCAATATCACCTCCCTCTACCTCCCGATCATCTGCCTGATGGTCCTCGTGGCGGTGATCGTCTTTGCCCTCACGCGCATCAATCTCCCCGAGATCGAGGGTGTCTCCTCAGGCAACGAGAAACTCCCCGATAGCGTCTGGTCCTTCCGTCAGCTCTCACTCGGGCTGGTGACCCTCTTCTTCTACGTCGGCGTGGAGGTCTGCGTGGGTGCCAATATCGTCCTCTATGCGATGAACGACCTCGCGATGGCCGCCAAGCTCGGCGCCACGCTCGCCTCTTTCTACTGGGGTGGTCTGCTGGTCGGTCGCTTCGTCGGCAGCTTCCTCAGCAAGGTCAGCGCCCGCACGCAGCTGATGATCGCCGCCCTCGCCGCGCTGATCCTCGTGATCCTCGCCATGGTGACGGAGAATCCCTACTTCCTCTGTGCCATCGGTCTCTTCCACTCCGTGATGTGGCCCTCCACCTTCACCCTCGCCCTCAATGGCCTCGGCCGCTACACCTCCAAGGCATCCGGCATCCTGATGATGGGCTGCTTCGGTGGTGCGCTCCTCCCTGTGATCCAGGGCGCGATGGCTGATGGTATCGGCTGGAATATCTCTTGGGTCCTCGTTGCCATCGGTGAGGCATGGATCCTCTTCTACGCCCTCTGGGGGTGCAAGCCCAATAAGACCGACGTCCCTGCCACCCACACTGCAGCCTGAGTCCTTATGAGAAATAGAGAAAAAGTGAGAGCTGCCTTTGGGCAGGCCTTTGACCACACAGACGGGGTGTGCCTCTACTTCGCCCCCGGCCGGATCAATGTCATCGGTGAGCATACCGACTATAATGGAGGCTTCGTCTTCCCCGGTGCCGTCGACACCGGCATTATGGCGGCGATCCGTCCCAATGGTACCGACCGCATCAACGCCTTCGCCATCGACCTCGACGAGAGAGCTTCCTTCGGTCTCACGGAGGAGGACGCTCCCGAGGAGCAGTGGGCGCGCTACATCTTCGGCCTCAGCCGCGAGATGCAGAAGCTCGGCGTCCCGGTCAGGGGCTTCGACACCGCCTTCTCCGGTGATGTGCCGCTCGGGGCAGGTATGTCCTCCTCCGCTGCTCTCGAGAGCTGCTACGCCAGGGCGCTCAATGAGCTCTTTGGTGACGGCAAGGTGGACGACTTCGACCTTGCCATCGCTGGGCAGATGACCGAGCACCACTATGTGGGTGTCAATTGCGGGATCATGGACCAGTTTGCCAGCGTCTTCGGCAAGGCGGGGCACATCATGCGCCTCGACTGCCGCTCGCTGGAGCACGAGTACTTCCCCTGGGAGCCCGAGGGCTACCGCCTCGTCCTGATCGACACGGTGGTGAAGCACAATCTCGCCTCCGGTGCCTACAATCAGCGCCGTGCCTCCTGCGAGCATGTGGTCCGAGCTCTCCGTGAGGCCTATCCCGACCGCAAGATCGAGTACCTCCGCGACGCTGACCTCCACATGCTGGATAGCATCCGGGACAAGGTCTCCGCTGAGGATGCGCTCCGGGCCGAGTACGTGATTGAGGAGATCGATCGTGTGCTGGTGGTCTCCGATGCGCTCAAGGCGGGGGACTACCCCACCGTGGGTCGTAAGATGTACCAGACCCACTGGGGCCTCTCAATGAAGTACGAGGTGAGCTGTGAGGAGCTGGACTTCCTCGTACTCGAGGCACTTCATCACGGCGTCACCGGCTCACGTGTCATGGGTGGAGGCTTCGGTGGCTGCACGATCAATCTCGTCCGCGAGGAGCTCTACGACAGCTTCATCGCCCACGCCACCAAGGCGTATGAGGAGAAGTTTGGTCACGCACCCAAGGTCTACCCCGTCATCATCGGTGACGGTGCTCGCCGCTTAGAGTAAGGTCGGCGAATCGATCATCCCTCTATGGAGAGAGAGTCCTACCCGGGCTTTCTCTCCTTTTTTTGCCCAAAGGGGGAGTCGGGGGGGGTCGTTATGTGAGAGGAAATCAGTATCTTTGCGTGCTTTTCTTATGGAAAAGGCCTATCAAGGTGTGATGGGAAATTAGGAAGAGCTAATTTTGAGTAACACAACTAATAAGCAAGTATGAAGACGTACAGTCTAAGTGCCACTCTCCGCAAGGAGGTGGGTAAGAAGGCGACCCGCGACCAGCGTCGCCAGGGTCTGATCCCCGTAGAGATCTATGGTGGTGAGAAGAATCAGAGCCTCCTTGTATCCAAGAAGGATGTGCGCAACCTGATCTACTCTCCCGACGTGCACACGGTCGAGCTCTCTGTAGAGGGTGGCGACAAGGTGATGTGCATCGTGCAGGACCTGCAGTTCCACCCCGTCACCGACGAGGTGCTGCACATTGACCTCCTCCAGATCTCTGAGGATAAGCCTATCGTGGTCAATATGCCCATCGTCCTCGATGGATTCGCGAAGGGTGTCCGTGCCGGTGGTACGCTGATCACTCGTATGCGCTACCTCAAGGTCAAGGGTCTCTATACCAATATCCCCGATCGTCTCCACATCGACATCACCAATATGGGTGTTGACCAGCCGATCCAGGTACGCAATCTGAGCTTCGACAACCTCGAGCTGCTCAACGCCGGCAACGCCGTTGTCGCCACCATCAAGTCCTCCCGTGAGATGGCCGCTATGGCTGCTCAGATGGAGGCTGAGGAGGAGGTTGCAGCACCCGCTGCTCCCGAGGCTCCGGCTGAGGAGGCTGCTGAGGGCTCCGCAGAGTAAGCTACCCACGCCCCTCCCTCCCGCACTATATGCAGGAGACGACGGGTCGCAAGATCTAAGGAGAGTCACCCCGTGCCGGCATGGTAGGGATGGCTCTCCTTTTTTTTATGGCAAAGAAGAGTAAATACCTCGAGGTGGGAGAGATCCTCGTCAGTCCGGAGGTCATCACCGAGTACTTCGCGTGTGACCTCGAGGTCTGCCGGGGTGCCTGCTGCGTGGAGGGCGTGGAGGGTGCGCCCGTGGGGGAGGAGGAGAAAGCTTCCCTCTTAGAGGCGCTGCCCCAGGTGATCGACACCATCCCGCCTGCCAACGTCGATTATATGACGACCCATGGCGTGCTCTACAGCCCGGCTCCGGGAGCCTGGGCGACGATGATCGTCGACGGTGGGCGGTGCGTCTTTACCTGCAATGAGGAGGGCGAGTGCTGCCGCTGTGCCTTCGAGAAGTGCTTCACCGAGGGGGCGCAGTCGCTCTTCTACAAGCCGATCTCCTGCCACCTCTACCCCGTGCGTACCCGGCGGACCGATGCCGGGCGGACGATCCTCTACTACGACGTCTGGTCACCCCTCTGTGATGCGGCGGTGGCACGGGGTCGGCGAGAGGGGATCCGGATCTACCGCTTCGTCCGCTCCGCACTGGTGCGCGCCTACGGAGCCGAGTGGTACAGCCGGCTGGAGGAGGTGGCAGATCATTATCTATCAAGTCATGAGTGAGTCAAGTAAATACCTGATCGTGGGGATCGGCAATCCCGGCCCCGAGTACCGTGACACCCGACACAACGCCGGCTTCCGCGTCCTGAGCGCGCTGGCAGAGGAGGGAGGTGTCGCCTTTGAGGACAAGCGCTACGGCATGGTTGCCCAGATGAGGGTCAAGAATAAGATCCTCATCCTCCTCAAGCCCTCCACCTACGTCAATCTCAGCGGTGATGCCGTCCGCTACTGGATGAAGAAGGAGAATATCCCGCAGGAGAACCTCTTCGTCGTCGTCGATGACCTCAATATCCCCTTTGGCGAATTTCGCATCCGCGCTCAGGGTAGCTCTGGCGGGCACAACGGCCTGAAGCACATCGAGGCAACGCTTGGGAGTGCGAAGTACGCCCGTCTCCGATTTGGCATCGGCTCCCACTACGCCAAGGGGGGGCAGATCGACTACGTCCTCGGCTCCTTTGACGAAGAGGAGGAGGCTCAGTGGCCCAACCTCGCCATCCTCGCCGCCGAGGTGATCCGCAGCTTTGCCCTGCAGGGCATCGAGCGGACGATGAATACCTACAACGCCCGCACCAAGGACGAGACGCACAAGAAGAGCCATCATCACTAAGAGAGAGAAAAAATCGACCCATGGAAGACCTACGTATAGACCGCTGGCTCTGGGGCGCCCGAGTCTTCAAGACCCGCTCCATAGCCGCCAAGGCGTGCAAGATCAATCGTGTCACCCGCGATGGCGTCTCCCTCAAGCCCGCCTCCAAGGTGAGGGTGGGGGATCGCATCGAGGTGAAGAAGCCACCGATGACCTTCTCCTTCGAGGTGGTGGGGCTCCCCAAGGCTCGCGTGGGAGTAAAGCTGGTGCCCGAGTATCTCAAGAACGTCACCCCCAGGAGCGAGTACGAGATCCTCGAGACGATGCAGGCCGCTTATCGCCAGGGGCGGGCGCGGGGTACTGGACGCCCGACGAAGAAAGAGCGGCGCGATCTCGAGCAATTCATGGACCCGACGCAGTATATCCCCGACTGGCTCGATGACGACGATCCCGAGCTGAGAGAGGATGCTGCGGACGCTGAGACGGACGACCTCGAGCAGCTGGAGCGCGACGAGCAGGAGATGCTCGACGACCTCGGCTTCTGGGACGATTGACCTTGTCGCTCTCCGATACGGCCCTGGAGAGAGATTTCACTAATACCGATATTAGGTGCGCCTAATATCGGTATTAGTGTTTTCTTTTATCGGTATTAGATTTTTGCCCCTTTTTTGGGGCGCGCGCTATCATATCGGACGAGTCGGATGGTCGGACGAACTGCGATGCACCTATGCCGGGGTGCCACCCCGTCTGACGCAGCCCCGTCTACCGAGTCCGCAGGGCACCCCGGAGGGGTGCTTGCCCACTCCCCATATTCTCTCAAGGGATGACCGGTTGGTGTCCTCGGAATGGAGTTGCATACTTCCCGATAGGCTAACCAGCAGGGGACCCCGGTAGGGGTCCGTTCTTCATAGTCCGCGGTCGAGGCACGAAGTGTCGAAGACCCCGGGAAAGAAGACCCCGGGAGAGATATACGACCCCGCTAGGGTGTCGCACTTACCAGTCAGTCAATCAGTGCGACACCCTGACGGGGTGCTTAGTTCACCACTCTTCACAATGAGTTTAATAGCTTCTGCACCGCTCAAATGCGTCACCTTGTTTTCTCGGAGGAACTATCTTCGGAAAGGGTATTAGGTTGTAGATGAGAGGTAAGTAAATGGAAATGAGAGGGATTTGCAGTATTTCTCTATGTTCTACACAGAGGATAAAAGTGCAGAAAGCGTGGATTTGTGCAGAAGTTCCGTTACCAAATCGTTAGTCTATTCCTTGAATGGTAACGAAGAGGTAGAAGACGGTAACTGACGGAAGGCTTTTCGGTAACTTATCTTTCTGTAATTAAGGTGCTTATACTTTGATACACAATGTTTTGCATAGCTGAAAACGCTTCGATAACGGGTAACTTTGCCCATAAAAACAGAAGCGTATGCAAACAGACGAAATGAAGGTTTTGCTATACCTGAAAAAGAGCGGATTGGACAAGTCGGGGCAAGCTCCGGTAATGGGACGAATAACATACGGGCGAACCATGGCGCAGTTCAGTTGCAAGATTTCATGCAACCCCGATTTGTGGAACGCTCGTGAGAGCAGATTGAATGGCAAGAGCCGTGAAGCTGTGGCAACGAACGGCAAGTTGGAACGTCTGCTTCTCTCGGTGCAGTCGGCTTATCAAATCCTTTGCAACCGTGGTGTGGCATTTACGGCCACAGACATCAAAGAGCTGTTTCAATGAAGTATGCAAACTCAAATCACCTTTTTGGAACGATACGACCAAATGGTCGAAGAGATGAGGCAAAAGGTGGGAATCGAGATAACGGCAACAACTTTGAACAGTTACTATACTATTCGCAAGCATCTGCAAGCCTTTATAGGGGAGAAGTTCCACACGACAGACATTTCTTTTGGTCAACTTGAAGAAGATTTTTTGGAATGCTTGCGACACTACTCTGTTGGAAAGCTGGGACATTCACAAGGTTATTATCGCAAGATGGCTTTGGCGGTGAAGAAAGTCTGCCGTTTGGCATATCGTGAGGGCTTGACAGAGCGACAGCTGTTCGCTCACGTGGAGATCGAACGAGGAGAGAACAAACAACCTCGTGCTTTGGACAGAGCTTCATTGGATAAGTTGCAAGCCTTGACTTTTGAGCCTTATGAAGTGGAGTTGGAAACAGCACGCAACCTCTTTCTCTTCTCCTGTTATACGGGCGTTGCCTATTGCGATATGGTTGTTCTTAATCGGGAACACCTCTTTACGGACTATGAGGGGGCATTGTGGCTGAAGTTCCGCAGACAAAAGACAGATACACTTTGTCGTGTAAAACTCTTGCCCGAAGCGGTTCGTATGATAGAGCGGTATCAATCGAAGGAGCGCAACACTCTTTTTGCTTCCATTGCTTATTCGGCCTATCTTACCCAACTCAAAGCCTTACAACTTCGGGCTGGCATCTCTATTCCCCTTTCGGCACACATTGGCCGACATACCTTTGCCACCTTGATTACTTTGGAACGAGGCGTTCCCATCGAAACGGTGAGCCGAATGTTGGGGCATAGTAGCATCCAAACGACCGAGCGATATGCCCACGTTACCCCAAAGAAACTCTTCGATGAGTTCGAGCGGTATCTCTCTTTCACTGAAAACCTAACCTTAACCTTGTAAAACTTATGCGCAGTACATTCAAAATCCTATTCTATATCAATAAGAACAAGACCAAGGCGGACGGCACAACGGCAATCCTTTGCCGTATCACCATAGACGGAGCGAACGTGGTGATAACCACAGGCGAAAGCACCACTCCCCACGATTGGAGCGTGAAGCGAGGGGAGACAACGGACAAGAAGACCAACCAACGCCTGCAAACCTTTCGGGATGAAATCGAACAAGGATACAACACCTTGCTCTACAAATATGGAGCAGTGAGTGCCGAAATTCTGAAGAACTACCTGCAAGGCATCGGGAGGACTCCAACGACACTTCTTGCCCTTAGTACAGAAGAACTCAAAGCCCAACGAGAAAGCAAGAGTGAGGGAACGTACAGCGACAATCGAAGTTCCGACAGACAACTCAACGCCTCTGTGCGAAGTCGTAGCGAGGTGGATATTCCCCTAACAGCTCTCACGATGGACTTCTTTGATGATTATCGTTTCTATTTGAAGAAGGAGGGTTATGCCCCTGCAACGACAAACAGACATTTATGCTGGTTGAGCCGATTGATGTACCGAGCCGTCAGTCAGGGAACAATCCACTTTAATCCATTCGAGGGGGCGAAGTATGAAGCCGTAGAGCGCAAGCCTCGTTTCCTGAGCAAGGGGGAGGCGGCAATGCTCTTGGCATTCCCGTTGCAAGAGGAAGGGGCGGAACTAAGCCGAAGATTGTGTCTTTTCTACGTCTTTACGGGCTTGGGTCTTTGGTAAAATTCCAACCAATGCCCGTCGGGGTCTTCAAAGGTCAGCAACTTGCCGTAAGGCTCTGTTCTTATTTCTCCGATTGTCTTTACTCCTCTATTCTTTAATTCTTCATATACAAGTTCTATGTTGTCGGTTTCAAACATAATCCTTGTTTTGCTGGCAATCACATCACCTTTATGTGCTGGTCTTTGAAGAATGGCGAATGAAGTTTCACCTAAATCAAACTCTATCCAATCTCCATCTGTTAGTTTAACCTCAAAGCCCATGTCCTTATAAAATTGCTTTGACTTTTGCAAATCACTTACATAAATCCAACAGGCGTATATCTTCCTCGGTTTCATTCTTTTGATATTATTGATGTTTGATTTTGAGCAGACCGAAAAACGGGGTTATTTCTTGAACCTCCACAAGTTTCAAACAAACTTTCTGCAATGTCGTTTTCAAATCTTCGATAGAGTGGAACCAATATTCGGGAGGAGTGTTCTCTTTCATGTCCTGCCAAGTATAGATATGTCCCTCTTGCAGATATGGTTTGATATGATTTTCATACACTTCTTTCGGGGTAGTATGTTCCAACAGATAGCGATAGACTTCATTAAACTTTTCGGGAGATGCGTCTGGATTGAACAAGATAATTTCATCTGCCATTATCATTTCGCCATCTGCTTTCAGTACCTGCTTCACGGCTTCAAACAGTCTTGCCTGCTCATTCCATTCCACTTGATGCAGAACGAGCGAGGAAATGATTAAATCTACGCTTTCTGCCGACAGTTCCAAGTTTTGAATGCTACCACACTGAAACGAAACATTATCATAGTGCTTATAAGTATCCTTTGCCTGTGCAATATTCTCTTGGCTCGTATCTATTCCGAGAGCGGATAGAAAATGAGAAACGAATGGTTGCAGGGATTTTCCCCAGCCACACCCCAAATCCAACAATCTATCTCCATTCTTGACACTTGTAAACTCAAACATCCGTTCGCTCAATGCTTGTGTGGACTCAAACGTGTCTCTTCCGTCAGGACTAATCGTTCTTTTGATATATACGGATATGTTCTTCACCCAATTCTTTTCCATATGAATTTATCTATTGTCTCACGAATCCGTTTTTGTAGAAATCATACCAATGGGCAATCTGTTCGTGGGTATTGGCTTTCAGCAGTATAAGCATTTCACGAGTAAATTCCAAATGACCTACACCATTTGCCGTAACGATATTCTTGTCACGGCTAATTCGCATTTTGATGTGCTGGGAGGGGGAGGAAAAAGAGATTACCTTTGTTGAGGAGACAATAGATAAGGG